>QEXW01000122.1 GCA_003130845.1 Anaerolineae bacterium | reverse complement strand
TATGCACTTTTTGGAACAAACGGGCGGGTTTTCCACAAGGCGAGTCAGTTATCCACAGTTTTTTGGCATTTATCCACAGTTTTGTGGAAAGATAGGGTCTGCGTAGAAATTTAATATGCTTTTGTAATGCCGATATGTGGGGGCAACTCTTGACATTTAGGCCAATCCGTTTTCAAGTGCTACTTGTTCTAATGTCTCTTCGACTGTGTCTAGGAAGGCATCTAGGGCTTCTAGGCGGTCTGTGATGTGGGTGGAATTCAGGCCGGTTTGAGATAGGAAATGTTGCCAGGCTTGCTCGTTTTCTGTTGAAGCAAATCCGCTTGTGCTGGATAGTGCCCAAGTGTAAAGCAACAGCCAGAAGGCGGTGGCTGGGAAATTTCCGTTGATTTGGTTTTCAATGGCTGTTTTGTAGTAGCTCAACCGAGCAGGGTGAATGCGTAAGTCAAACGGGGCTTGTGCTGCAGCGAGGAAGCAGTCTTGCCATTGTGGGAGCAGATCACGGATGTGCTGCACGTCGAAGGTGGCAGTAATGACCTGTAGTAGTTTGCCCGTCAGATCGGGCAAGCCGAGCGTTTCGGCTCGTGACGGAAAGTTTGCTAGTAAATTACGCTCTGTTAAGGGGGGGCCAACCAGTGTCGCCAGGGCGTTGGCTGCATTGGCCGTTGCAGATAATAGTTTGAGCGGTGATGCGGATGGAGGGTTGAAGAGCATTTCATTCCAGGCTGCACGTGCCGGAGCAGCAAAGGCGCGACAACGTTTGAGCACGTTTTCAGGTTCATCAAATTGGGCACGGACGATGGATTGGGTGTATTCAAAAAAGCGTCCTTTTTGGTGTAGCAGGAGGGGGTCCCACATGCTCCAGCCACGCCAGGGGTCGCCGCGCAGTTCTCGCGGTTGGGCATAGTCTTTGATGTTTTCGTAACTGATATCAAGGTGGATTTCATTGGAGATTTTGACGATTTCACGTGTGCGGGGTGGCTCACCATTATGGATAACAAGCAGGTCAATATCTAGGGTGGCAGGTAAGGCAGCATCTTCTGGACGTACTGAGCCGACCAGGAAGACGGCAGTTACGTTGCGGTCTGGTGTTAGGCGTTTTTCTGTGAAATCGCGCGCTAGTTTGAGCAAGGTGTCGCGGGTGATGCGCATCTTAATCTCCATCGAGCAGTGCTGGTTGGTAGGGGCTGATGCCCAGTGCCGCACGGATTTTGTTTTCGATTAGGTTGAGATGTTCTGGGTACCGAACGAAGTCAAGGGTATTGGCATCTATTAACAACTTGGGAATTTTAGTTTGTGTAAAAAATTCATCGTAGGCGGTGACTAGTTCGGCGATGTAGGCACGCTCCATGGTTCGCTCGTAGGGTCGGTCGCGCAGGGCGATGCGCGCCATGAGGGTGTCTACACTGGCAGAAAGGTATACGGTCAGGTCTGGCTGGGGAATTTTTTCGGCTAATGCTTCGTGAACACGATGGTACATGGTCAGTTCGTCGCCATGTAGGTTGATGCGGGCAAATAAGGCGTCTTTGGCGAAGGTGTAGTCTGCTATTAGGTGTTTGCCGCTTTGCAAGATGGCCGGGACGGTGGAGTTTTGCTGACGGTAGCGACTCAGTAAGAAGAAGATTTGGGTTTGAAAGGCGTAACGAGCACGATCGCTGTAAAAGTCGGAAAGGAAGGGGTTTTCTTCGAAGACTTCGAGTAGAAGTTCCGCATTTTCGAGGCGCGGTTGGAGCAAACGCGCCAGGGTGGTTTTGCCAACCCCAATCACTCCTTCGATGGCAATGTACATGCAGGTTCTCCGAAAAAATGATGGTTAAGGATACCATAAGTCCAGGCATTGATCAGCGCTGTTCTGCGCCAATTTCGATTGCATGTCTAACACTGAACTATAATAGGGGTATGTCTTTTTATGAGCGATTGGTGTATGCGCGTCAGAGCCGATTTTTCGGTCATTTGGCGTATTTTCTTTTGAAGTTGTTAGGGGTGGAAATTCCGCTTTCGGTGAAAATTGGCCCAGATTTTCGATTGCACCATGGCGGGGTGGGGGTGGTGATTCACCCCAAGACCGTGATTGGGGCGGGTGTGGGCGTTTATCCTGGTGTGACGTTAGGCCGCGCTGATGTGTATCGTCCAGCAGGCCAGTCGCAGTTTCAGGGTATTGTGGTGGAAGATGGCGTGATATTAGGGGCCGGGGCAAAGGTGTTATGTGATTCAGGAATTTTACGCGTAGGGCGTGGAACGGTGGTCGGTGCAAATGCTGTGCTACTCTGTTCAACCGGTGAAAATGAGATTTGGGCCGGTATTCCGGCAAAGAAGGTGGGGCAACGGATGAGCAGCGGATGAGCAACGGATGGAGCAGCGGATGAGTAACGGATGGTGAAACGGATGAGCAGCGGATGAGCAACGGATGGTGAAACGGATAACCGGATAACCGGATAACCGGAAAACCGAATAACCGGATAACCGAATAACCGGACAGAAGTGAAATGAGATGGCGAGTTATCAAGCACGTATCTGCCTTTTTCCTAAAGTCTATGGCGTAGGAGGGATGGTATCATTTTTCCACAGGTTTTCGGCGGCTGTGGAAAAATACGGAGTGCAAGTGACAAATGACCTCGCCGATAGGCCGTATCAGGCTGTTTTGGTGATTGGTGGTACACGTGATTTGGCTGCTCTGTATTACGCGAAACGGCATGGGGCACGAATTGTGCAACGATTGGATGGTATTAACTGGATTCATCGTAAGCGACCTGTTTCTCTTAAGCATTCGTTGCGCGCAGAATATGGAAATTTTGTCTTAAGCCTGATTCGCCGTTTTTTGACCGACCGCCTTGTATATCAGAGTGAGTTTGCGCGTCTGTGGTGGGATGATTGGTTCGGTGCATTGGAGAAGCCGTTCTCTGTTGTTCACAACGGTGTGGATTTGGACGTTTATAAACCGGTCGGTTCGGTCGAATGTACATCCTATAGGGTATTGGTGGTGGAAGGTTCGCTCGGCGGTGGGTATGAGGGCGGGCTGGAGAATGCTATTCGGCTGGTCGAGGCTGCATCGAGCTTGGTCACAAGGCCGCTAGAGTTGGTGGTGGTTGGCGAGGTCAGCCAGGCATTGAGAGCAGTTTACTCGGCAAAAAGTGCGGTGCCGATTCGGTGGGTGGGAGTGGTGGAGCGACAGGCTATTCCTGCATTGATGAACGATGCGCATGCTCTGTTTTCTGCCGATGTGCACCCGGCTTGCCCTAATTCAGTTATCGAGGCGCTGGCTTGTGGTTTGCCGGTCGTGGCTTATGATACCGGTTCATTGGCTGAGCTGGTAACGCCTGAAGCGGGAGTCGTTGCCCCTTATGGGGCGAATCCTTGGAATTTGGAGCCACCCCACGTTGTGCCGCTGGCTCACGGTTTGGTGCATGTCTTGGAAAATCAGCCGAAGTTTCGGGCTGGGGCGCGGGCTCGCGCAGAAACGGCTTTTGATGTTCAGACGATGATGCAAAAATATTTGGACGCCCTACTTAACTGATTTCTTTTTTTGAGGTGATGGGATGACGACTGAAATTAAGGAGTTTTTGCTGCAGCACTTAAAGGCAATTCACGAAAATGATGTGCAGGCGTATTACGAGACGACTCATCCGGATTTAACGCTTTACGAATGGTGGGTTACGCCGCATCGTATTGATGGGTTGCCTTTTCATGCGTTTATGATGGAGGCGAATGCTCGGCACGGGACAGTCTTTGGCTCCGAAGCGGAATCTGCTGCGACACGGTTTGACCTGGCTAATTTACATATTCAGAAATACGGTGACACGGCAATTGCTAGTTATACTTTGCTGGTTAGCACGGATACATCGCAAGGTGTCAAGGTTGTTGCGCACAATGAAAGCCGGGTGATGGTGAAGTTGGATGGTCGTTGGCAAGTCGTTCATGTTCATAAGTCGCCGGCTTATTCTGCGCCTCATGTTGGGTGAAATGATTTGCCAGGTGTAAATGAACGCTTGCTTATGAAACGTTTGCTGCTTTGGTTCTTTTCTTTATTGGCCGGGGTTCTCCCTTTGTGGATGAAACAGGCTGTTTACCGCATTGCTCCTCTGGCACGGATGATTCGTGGGTCGCTGAACGCGGCGGTTGAGCCTGGTCTGAGCGAGGTGGAAATTGCGGCGGGGGATTTGAAAGGGTATAAGATGTTGCTCAATCTCAAGGCGGAAAAAAGCCGCTGGTTGGGGACGTATGAACCGGAATTGGCGGACGCAGTGCGCCTGTTTGTGAAGCCAGGGATGACGGTTTACGATGTGGGCGCGAATGTTGGTTATGTTTCTTTACTTTTGGCTCATTTTGTCGGTTCGGATGGGAGGGTGTTTGCTTTCGAGGCTTTGCCCGCGAATGCGGAACGGATTCGTTGCAATGTGGCCTTAAATGCTCTCGAAAGCCGTATCCGAGTTGTTGAGGCGGCAGTGGCTGAACGAGGTGGAGAGATTGCGTTTTTCGTTCATGAATCGGTTGGGATGGGTAAAGCTGCTGGGTCGGCGGGACGGCGCGATGAACGGTATCAGGCTGAAATCCGCGTGCCTGCGCTCTCGCTGGATGATTTTGTCTTTGAGCAGGGCAATCCTCCGCCCGATTTGGTCAAGATGGACATCGAAGGCGGTGAGGTGTTGGCTTTGCCTGGGATGAAACGGGTTCTTTCTGAATGTCATCCAATCTTGTTTTTGGAACTACACGGCCCAGAATCGGAACAGGTTGCTTGGCAGATTCTCTCTGAAGCCGGTTATGTCTTGCGAGAAATGTCACCAGGGTATCCGAGAGTTTCTACCTGCGAACGTTTGGGTTGGAAGGCCTATCTCGTTGCTGTGCGCGAATCTGAATGAGGGTATGATGCTTTTTGTAGGCCGTCTTGGTTTGCTTCAGCGTGTTTTTCCATCTTATCGTGCGTTGTTTTTTGATGCGCTGGCCTCTGTCTGTTCTGGCGGTCTCAGTCTTTTTGCTGGGCAGCCCCTCTCTACCGAAGGGATTGCCACGACGACCGAATTACGAAATGCGAATTATTTTCCGGCACATAATCTGCATTTCTTTAACCCTCAATCGCCTTTTTATGTTTGTTATCAGCGCGGTGTTCTGGCTTGGCTCGAGCGAGAAAACCCAGATGTGTTGATTGTGGAGGCGAATTTTCGTTATCTTTCCTCGCCTTTGGCGATTGATTGGATGAAGCGACGGGGACGACCGGTCGTTGGTTGGGGGTTGGGTGCGCCTACAGCACGCGGATTGTTGTCGGTGTTGCGCAATCGGTTTCTTCGCCAGTTTGATGCGTTGATTGCTTATTCTGCACGTGGGGCGGAGCAGTATGCGGATTGTGGTTTTCCCTCCGAGCGGATTTTTGTTGCTCCAAATGCGGTTGCTCCTGCTCCAAAGCACGCTCTGCCTGAACGGGGAGATATTTCGTCTAGGCCGTGCGTGCTTTTTGTTGGACGGCTTCAAGCGCGTAAGCGAATTCCTGCGCTTCTAAAGGCTTGTGCGGCGTTGCCCGAGCCGCTTCAGCCTCGTTTGGTGATTGTGGGGGATGGGCCAGACCGGGCGAATGTACAGTCTTTTGCCCAAAGTGTGTATCCTGCTGCTGAGTTTGTCGGTGCTAAACACGGTGCCGAGCTGGTTCCTTATTTTTTGGCGGCTGATTTGTTTGTTTTGCCTGGCACGGGAGGTTTGGCTGTGCAGGAAGCGATGTCCTATGGGTTGCCGGTGATTGTGGCGCAAGGGGATGGAACCCAATCTGACCTGGTTCGCCCCGAAAATGGGTGGCAAATCCCGCCGAATGATGATTCTGCCCTTTTGTTTGCTTTGCAAGATGCCCTGAGTGACTTGCCTCGTTTGCGCCGTATGGGTTTAGAATCGTATCGGATTGTGGCTGAGGAAATTAATCTGGAGAAGATGGTCAGGGTTTTTGTGGATGTTCTTGATTTTGTTCAAAGGAGTGCTCGATGAATTTTTTGAAAAATCTGCTAGGTAGTCTAAATCCCAAGCCCGAAAAACGTTATTATGTTTTTCATGTGCAGTGTAAGCGCTGTGGGGAGGTGATCGAAGGCCGTGTGGATTTGGATAATGATTTGAGTGTGGAATATGAAGATGGGGGGGATGTGTATTATGCGCGTAAAGTGCTGATTGGCGATGGTACTAAATATTGCTATCAGCAAATTGAGGTGGGGTTGCGGTTCGATAAAAATCGTAATTTGCTGGAGAGGCGGGTTGAGTCGGGTGGGGAGTTTGTGTAGAAGGCGCGGGGCTTTTCTGGCGGTATCTCCTAGCGCGTTATCTCTACGACAAACGTATCCAGCGCTAAATCGAGCGGCATGACACCGGTTTTGGCGGCTTCGTCCATGGCGAGCAGGCGATGATAGATGGTGTGGAGTGTTTCTGCGTTGAACTTACGCGCCTGCTGCCAGGCCTTTTCGGCGACGAAGGGGTGGGTTCCGAGGGCGGCGGCGGCTTCTTCTAGTGTGCCGCTCTCGTCCATAACCTCGCATGTTATAGTCAGCAAGCGGAACTGGCGAATGACCATCCCAAATAACTCGAAGGCATCTTTTTCTTCGAGCAGGCGATGTAACAATCGTTGTGCTTTTCGACCATCGCGCGTTCCCAGGGCATCTACCAGGTCAAAGATATCTACACCGGCGGTTACCAGGCTGACCGCTTCGACGTCCTCTAGCCCGATGGGGTGGGCATAGTTCACATAGGTTAAGAGTTTGGTAATTTCTTGGGCGGCTTGGCGGGTGTTTTCGCCGGTCATTTCGGCCAGGCGCGCTGCTGCACCTGGTTCGATGCTGCCTCCTTGGCGCTTGGTCTCAGCGATAATCCATGTGGGCATTTCGCGTTGCTTGGGTAGGAGAAAGGCTCTGGCTTCGGCTATTTCGGCGTGTTTGGCGGCCCATTTCATCATCCAGTGATTCTGGATGTCTTTTTCTTTGATGTCTTCGGGGTCTATAATGACCAGTTGGGTGAAGGGGGGGACGGTTTCGAGAAACGCTGTAAATTTTTTGTGCCCTTCTTGTCCGTTATAGCGTTTGGAGATGTGCTCTAGAATGACCAAGCGCTGGGCAGCTAAGAAAGGCATGGCTCCCACTGCGTTGCTCAGGTCGGTTTCGCTTACGCCTCGTGCATCTAGGTGCGAGGTGTTTAGGTCGGCGGTTGTTGGGTCTGTAAACAGTTTGTTGAACTGTTTTACTTGTTGGCGAATGGTGTATTCATCATTCCCAAAGAAGTAGTGGATGTGGGGCATGGTCAGCAACGGGTCACAACACGGTGAATGTTTTTGCTAAGTGGATAGATATCTATGATGGTAAGTTCCCCTGGCTCCGGTTCAGTTGTAATTCCGTTTTGTAAGGCAGGTCCTAGCCTCTGGCCGAGGATGAATGCTATGGCTGCCAAGATGGCCAGGATGGGCAGGCGTTCCCAGCGTTCTCGGTCGGTGCGTGTGCCGCTCATGGTAAAGAAGGCGAGTACGGCGGCCAAGCCGCCACTGACAGCGTAGTTGGTGCCGCAACCGGGGTGAATCGCCAGTCCACGCTCACCATTTTGTAGGCGGCTGAGGGCTTCGGTGACAGCCTGGCGCACGTGTTCGGTGGGTATCTCGCCAATAACGAAAAAGCCGGTGGGGTTGGAGTGCCCGGCCAGCGGACGACCCGGGAAGCGCGCGGAGAGCAGGTGAATGGTTGCGTGTTCTAGTGCGTGGTTGCGCCGGGTTTGGCGTATGAGAGGTACGTTCAAAAGGTTGTTCATGGTGTTATTGTACCTAAAAATAAACGGGATGGGTGAGGTACCATCCCGTTTGCTTGGTCATTTTTAGCCATGTACCTGTTGTTGTGCCGGGTGAATCGAAGGGCTAGGGGCTGAAAGCATGGCACGGTATCCACCCCAAATGAGCAGCATGCCGAAAAATTCAGTCACAAACAGAGCTTCTACATACCCAAGGCGTGTGAATGTGCCACCAATGCCAGGCAATAACCCACCCAGGGCAATCAGCCAGTTGCCCAAGACACGGTTTCCAGTGTGTTGCTTGCGTGTATATTGAATTGCAGACCAAACTGCGCCGCCTACTAAGAAGATGAGACCATACGTATTTGGCACGGGCGAAAAGGCGCGCACCCACTTCCAGGCCAATACTTTCCCGGTGAGCTCTCCGGTGATTGCGGTTGTATCAATGGGGGAAAGAGCAATGAAGAGGGCTGCAAGTACACAATATGTGGTCAGGAGCGCGGCCATGATATCCGCGACTTTTTTCTTGAAGAGTAAGTACACCGTGCCTTGTGCCAGCGGAAACGCACCGAACAAGGCTCCAGCGATGTACCAGGCTTTGAGATTGATTTCGTTCCAGCCGAACAAGGCATGGATGGCTTCGGTTGTCGTGCCAATGCCAAACATAAGTACCCCAATTGCCCACCAAAGCAAATACGGAGCAGAGCGTTTGCGATTCCAATGACGGAATAAGATATAGGCAAATGCGAAAGAAACACAGGTGGTAGCGATAGGTAGGTAATGGGTTGCTTGAATCATAAGACGTTTATGAGGTAGAAGGGGAGATGGAGTTAACGATTGCGCCCCTCAAAGGCCTGATAGGTTTCTAATAGGCTGAGCAGAACGCGGTCGGTGAAGCGATGCAGGCGGGCGAGCAGGCGTCCCCAGGCGAGGCCAGGCGGGATGCGGGCTTCTTCATAGGCGGTCGTCAGTGCTTCTAGCAGGGCATTGCGAAAGAAAAGAAAGGCTTGTGTGGCTTCCACGCTGTTTAAGCCATAGCGGCGTGCCCGCGAAGCATATTCATATCCCAACGCTTTGGATTCGGTGTTTTCATCTGCATTTTCGTTGGCAAGATACCCTATCAGTCCGCGCACCAGTGCACTGCCGCTCATGCGATATTGTGCGCGTGCATCGGCGTCGAGTTTCTGATACCAAGGCTCGGCTTCTAGTTGTCCTTCGCTCACGCGCAAGCGGATTTTTCCAATTGCGCTTTGCAGGGCATCGCCTGGTTCTATCACTTGCTTTTCGCGCGCAGCATTCATCCATAACTCGACTTCGTGCAATAGATAGCGGCGGTGTCCTCCCGATGTGCGGTGTGTTGGTAGGACGCCTTTATCTGACCATAACCGAACCGTGGATGGGTGTACACCCAATTTTTCTGCTACGTCCGAAAGAGAAAGCCAGTTGCTATGGTCCTGGTTTGTCATTGCCTGTGCCTTTGTTGTAACAGAAGTTTAATCTGCCAGTGCGGCGCGCTCGACGATGGAGGGTGTCTCAACTTGCTGCCGAAAGGCTTGAACGTCAATGCCTAGTAGCATCAGCGCGGCTATGCCTACCATGATAGACTCTATTCCGAAGACAAACAGATAGCCCGTCAGGGCATTGCCGGTGAGAAGCATGACGCTATCCCGTGCAATGCCGGCCAGCAGTGTGCCGGTCAGTCGGGAAATGGAGTTGGCTACGCCCCACGCACCGATAAACAAGCCTACATAGCCAGGCAGGGTCAGGTCGAACATCAGAGCCAGGTTGGCTACGGTGGAAAGTCCAGTTCCTGCACCGAGTAAGATAACGCCTATGTAGAAAATGCCAGTCGAACCAATCATCCCGCTGGACAGGATGAGCAAAAATGCGGCCAGGATGGAGAGATTGCCGGTTTGTGCAACAAGCTTACGGGGAGCGCGGCGTTCCAGTGCGCCTGCTAGCAAAATAGTCAGTAGAACGGATACACCCCAAATGGAAGTAATCCGCGTTGTCTGCTGGACGTTCATGCCAAAAGCTTCGGCGGCAAAGGGTTCGAGCAGAACATCTTGTCCCAGAATGGCGGCTAGTAACAGAGCAAGGTACCAGAAAAAAGTGACAGACTGTCGGCTCTTGAGTATAACAGCAGCCATTTGTTTGAGAGAGTAGTTTTCTTGTCCTCGTTCTGTGGTCTGATGGCGGCTTTCTAGTCCGAGTAGGCCCAGGCTACCTAGTCCCAGGGCGACAAGGCCAACTTCTACGAAGGCGGTTTGCAGGGCTGCCGGGGAATAGGGTTCTACCAGGCGGCTGATAGAAATGGCTGTGAAAATGATGCTGACAATCATCATGAACCACATGGTGGCAATGGTTTTGCCTCGTCCCTGTTCGCCAGAGAGTTCATTTGCCAGAGCCAGGTATGAGACTGAGGAGAGGTTGTAGCCCATGCCCCATGCGCCAAAGGCTAAGGCGGCGGTCAGATACCCCAAGACAGGTTGTTCGACCATCAGGAAGGCTACTTGTGGTGAAACAATCACGCCTATCACGCAAAGTGCCAGACCGAATAGGATGTAGGGGCTGCGCCGAAACCCGAAGACCGGGTAACGGTCTGAGAACGACCCAATGGCTACTTGAAGCGGTGAGAAGAGATAGGGCAAGATGGCGAGAAAGGCAACGACGGTGGCGGCAATTCCAAGCTCTTTAATCATCACCCGGTTGAGGGTGCTGTTGATGGGAACGAGCGTCATGGCGACGGCGACGTGAATCAGGCCAAGTTGGAGGCGTTTTCGGAACATACCAAACTCTATCCTTCTGGTGAAATTTATCCAAATTCTATACGGGTTGGATGCTCCGTCAATGTAGTTTTTTGTAGAATTTTATGATAGTTTGTCTAGAAAATTATTAAAAACTATATTTGGCTAGCCAGCTGTACTTTGCTTTTTGGGACACGGATTGACGCGGAAAACGCGGAATGTTTCTAGGCTTTGTTCACAAAACACGCTTGTTGCTCGCCTTCCTTTGCGTTGGACTGCGTCTAATTTTAAAACCGTTCGGTGGCTAGAGATTTTGTAGTTTTGTCTTTAAAAAACCAGACGCCGGTTGCGGAAGACCCCCTTCCTACTTACCGGCGTCTATCACGTGGGCCCCAGTTCCACGTTTCGGTTTGTTGTATTTATCTTACTGAAGTAGCGTAGACAGAATATAGACACACCTTACAAAAATGTAAGGTGTGTCTGTTGGGCTGTTGTTATTGGGTGAAGGGGTAGGTCGTTTACGATGGTTTAATGGATGGTGTGTCCGGCGGCGGAAACGCTTTGTTGTGATGTTTGCCAGCCCAGCTGACGCAGAGCAAATAGGGCCAAAATGATGACGGTCATGGCTACCCAGCCGGCCAATCCAAGCGGATTACCACCCAAGGCGGTATCTAGTTCTTCTGGGTGCAAGAATAGGATTGCAGCGGGAGCGATAGCGTTAAAAGCCCCATGTGCTAGCGCTGGCGCCCAGGGGCTTCGGGTTTTGAGATATAGCCACCCGAAGATGATACCCAGCAAGATGCAGCCAATCATCATGACTAGCACGCCCAAGTAAGGATGTTGAGGAAAATTGTGTCCGTGCAGGGCGATGGCAGGTGCGTGCCAAAAGCCCCAGATGGCGCCGCTTAACAACAAGGCTTTCCATTCGCCGAGCGGTAATAGTTTGGGCAGTAAGAATCCGCGCCAGCCTAGCTCTTCACCCAGCGCGAATACGAGATTGATGAAGGGGGCGAGCGTTAAGGTAAAGATGGACTGAAGGAGCAAAAGCGTTTCTGTGGATGGAAGCGTCTGTGTTGGTGGGGTTTGTGCCATCATCTGGCGTATGGCGCTTAAGGTGGGGTCGAAGGTGCCCGTGCCAAGCAGGATGGTGGCGCCTAAGGTCAGTACGGCGATGAGAGGGGCCAGAAACCAGGCCCAAAAGTAGTAACGCTTGGGGCCGAGTGTGTTCAAGCGCAAAGAGGAGAAAGGTTGCCGAGCGATGAACAGGGTGACGATGATGGCTGCTATGCCTGGGCCCCACATGGCGAGGGCGAACAGGGCAAAAAGTAATCGGACATAGATTTCCGGGTTGTTTTTGGCTGCCAGTGGTGCGGCGAATAGCACCCAAGAAATGGCGAACGCAATGAAGAGAAACCAAGAGAGAGATTTCTTATCAATCATGAGATGTTCCTGTTTCTAACGTTTCACGTGAAACCTTTATGAGTTTTCCTGCCGCCATAGGATGTAGGAGTATACAATCGGCACAAAGGCGGCAATCATGAGGGCGATGAGCATTAGCCACAGGCCGTTTTCTCCTAAGAAGGCGCTCAACAGAATGGCTAATCCGCCAGCAAGGAACGTTTTTGCGCCCAGGGCATGGGTTTTCTCCCAAACCGAGTCGCTGGAAAGGGTCCAGGGGGTGCGAATGCCAATGAAAAAGTTTCGCTTGGCATTTTTAAGCAGAAAGCTGATGCCGATGAACAGTAAACCCATCACCGGCAGCAGCATGACAGACATGTTGAATTGCCACCCTAGGGCTGAAGCCAAGGTGAGTGCATAGACGTAGAGCATGTAGATGACGAAGCCAATGATGAAAAGGTTGTACAGTGGACGAAACTTGTCGATGTTGGCGCGCAGAGGGTCGAGCAACGGGATAAGGGCCAATAAGAGGGTGAGACCCGCTGTCATGAGCGGTAAGAGCCAAATTCCCAGCGCTTTTGATGTGTAACCGTCAATTTCTCCGGCGGCGTTCCAGTGTGAGGGCATGGGGTCAGGAAGTTGGGATGAGAGTAATAATCCTGCAGCCAGGGCGAGCGCGATGAGCAGAAATGCAAGTGTGAGAGATGTTTTGGTAGTCATAGAATTCCTTTCGAGAGAATATCCGTTGTTGTGGTGGTTGTTTCACGTGAAACAGTTGCTGTGAACTGTTGCGCTGGGGTTTGTTTTATGGTTTTTCGTGGTTTTCTTCATACTGTTTGGCCATGGCGACGATACCGCTCATTCCGCCCAAGTTCATGGTATCTACTGCTGAACTCGGTACAATCACCAGCGCCCCTTTTTCTTTGAGTCCTTCAAAGAGCATGTTCATGGCGCGCAGGTGTAGGGCGGTGGGGTTGTTTTGGTAAGCGCGTGAGGCCTCGGCAAAGGATGCGGCAATTTGTTTTTCCGATTCTCCCAGGATGACACGTGCTTGGCGTTCGCGTTCGGCTTGTGCTTGGCGACTCATGGCGTCTTCTAGGTCTTGCGGGATGACGATGTCGCGAATCTCGACCGACTGCACGGTGACGCCCCAAGGGGTGGTGCGTTCGTCAATTACCTGTTGTAGCTCTTGGTCAATGACGCTGCGTCCAACGAGAATATCAGCCAGCATCATGCGTCCGATGATGTCGCGTAGGGCGGTTTGGGCGGCCCAATCTACCGCCGATTTGTAATCTTCTACTTCTAGGGCGGCTTTTTCGGCATCCCACACCACCCAGAATAGTACAGCATCTACATCTACCGGTACGGTATCTTTGGTGAGCGTTTTTTGTGCCGAGAATGGCGTCACCATCACGCGGTGGTCAATCCAGGTGGGGATGGTATCTACAATTGGGAGAATCCAGAACATGCCAGGGCCGCGCAAGCCGCGAAACTTTCCCAGCCGCAAGACGACCGCTTTTTCCCATTGGTTGGCAACCTTTAGGGCAAAGAGGAAGTATGTGCCAATCCCGTTGATGGCGAGTACGGTCGCTGCTATCACGAGGTCGCTGAAGCCCAAAAATTCCAAGAGTAGCGCTGCTTTTATGGCGCCAACCAGGAAGATGATAAATACAAAGACGGCAATGGGAGGGATGTGTGGGTCTGGCTTGGTTTGGTTTTTGAGCATGTTTTTTATCATGGTGTCCTCGATTTTTATAAGGTGGGAGCTGGGTCTGAATGACGTAGGGAAATTTGCAAATCACCAATCGCTCTGTGCTACTGCTTCAAGGGCTTGTTCGCGGGTGAAGCCGAGCTGCTTTGCTTCTTGCAGATAGCGTTGCGCTAAGATGGAGAGAGATTGTCGTTTGATTTGAGCGCTGATTGGGGGAGGTGGTTGTTCCAAAATGAAGGTGCCGCGTCCTTGCTGGGTAGAAATGATGCCGGCTTCGTCTAGGATGCGGTAGGCGCGTGCAACGGTGTTAAAGTTAACGCGCAATTCAGTAGCCAAGGCGCGCACCGTTGGCAGCTGGTCGCCCGGCTTAAGCGCGCCATTTGCCAATTGTTGCTGAATTTGGGCAACAATCTGGTTGGTTAGCGGAATATCAGAGCGGAAGTTTAGGTTGAGTTTCAGCATGGCGGATTGTACAATTGTATCTTTGTATCATTGTATACGAAACTGGCCGCTTGTCAAGAGGCAATCAAAAAGACCGGCGGGCCGGTCTTTTCTACTCGGAGGGAGTGTTGGGGGTGGGGTTAAATGGCGTAATCTACTTCTTGCCATGCATCACCCACCGGTGCAAAGTGTGGATGATGCGGGTGGGCATGTCCTTCGACCCGTTTTTCTAGGTCGTCTACGCGGGCTAGAAGGTCTCGAATGGCGGTGGCAAAGACATCCGGCAGTGCGGTGTGATTCAGGTCAGGTGCGTCGCTGGGGCGGTGTGGTTGAGCGCGCTTGACGATTTGCCCGGGTACACCGACCACGACCGAGTTTTCAGGGACCGATTTGACCACAACGGCATTGGCGCCAATGCGGCTGTCGTTGCCGATGGTGATGTTTCCTAACACTTTGGCGCCTGCACCGATTGTGACACGGTCGCCAATGGTTGGGTGCCGTTTGCCTTTGTTGAGCGAAGTTCCGCCCAGGGTAACGCCGTGATACAAGGTCACGTCATTACCTACTTCAGCGGTTTCGCCAATCACCACGCCCATGCCATGGTCAATGAATACGCGTTGGCCGATTTTGGCGCCGGGGTGAATTTCAATGCCGGTTAAGCCACGTGCGAGTTGAGAGAGCCAGCGCGCCAAAAGTTTGGCGTTGTGGCACCACAGCCAATGGCTGATGCGGTGAATCCAAATGGCGTGTAAGCCGGGGTAGAGCAATGCGATTTCTAGCCGTGAGCGGGCGGCCGGGTCGCGCTGCAGTGCGGATTTCAGGTCATCGCGTATCGAAGCAAAAAAACTAGGCGTTTTTTGGGTTTTGCGATTGATTGTGCCAGATAATTCGGCTTGCATATGATAGCTCCCTTCTGGGCTTTTGCTGTGTATTGGCAGGGTTTGATTTTTTGACAACTTAATCTGCCAAGTGTGCGTACAATGCGGAGGACAGGTAACGTTCGCCAAAGGAGGGAATGATAACCACGATGAGTTTTCCTGCATTTTCGGGGCGGTGTGCTACTTGTAGTGCGGCCCAGGTGGCTGCACCGGAGGAAATTCCAACCAATAGCCCCTCTTCTTTGGCTAAGCGACGGGCAGTTTCCATCGCGTTGTCATCGGTCACCCGCACAATTTCGTCGTAAATTTTGGTATTCAGCACTTCAGGAACGAAGCCTGCGCCAATGCCTTGAATTTTGTGTGGTCCTTTGACACCACCGGAAAGCACCGGCGAGGCATCTGGCTCAACGGCTACCATCCGCACCGAGGGTTTGCGACTTTTAAGCACCTCGCCCACGCCGGTAATCGTCCCGCCGGTGCCAATGCCCGAAACGACAATGTCCACCTTGCCATCGGTATCGCGCCAGATTTCCTCCGCAGTGGTCTGACGGTGGATTTCCGGGTTGGCGGGGTTTTTGAACTGCATGGGCATAAAGTAGCGTTCGGGGTCGGAATTAACGATTTCCTCGGCTTTGCGAATAGCGCCGCCCATGCCGTCTGGGCCGGGGGTTAAGATCAGTTCGGCGCCGTATGCGCGCAGCAACATGCGACGCTCTTTGCTCATCGTCTCAGGCATGGTCAGGATGCAGCGATAGCCTTTGGCAGCAGCCACCATCGCCAGTGCGATGCCTGTATTCCCGCTGGTTGGTTCGACAATCGTTTTATCGGGCGTAAGCACACCGGCTCGTTCCGCGGCGTCAATCATCGAAAAGCCAATTCGGTCTTTGACGCTTTTTGCCGGGTTATAGAATTCTAGCTTGGCTACTACTTCGGCGGCGGCGCCGTTGGTGACTCGGTTTAAGCGCACCAACGGGGTGTTGCCAATCAGTTCAGTTACATTCGCTGCAATTTTCATATTGAAAAATCCTCCAAATCAAGTTGTTGAATTAATTTCTCTGCTGTGGCAATGCCCTGATTGACATAACGGGGCTTGCCACGCGCATCAATTACAAAGGTAGTCGGGACGGTCATCACGCCCCATTCTTGTGCAATTTCCGGCTGCTGGCTGGCATCTACTTCGATGACCTGAAACCATTTTCCGTATTGCTTTTTCAGTCGCTCAATGGTTGGCCGCTGAACGGTCTTACAGGGCGCGCAGGTGGGGGTGGTGAAATAGATAATGGCTGGCAGGCCGGTTTGATACGAAGGAAAGCGCCCTAATTTGCCGTAGGCTCGTTGCAGTGTGTATCGGTTGAAAAGTGAATAGCCCGCTACGGTCAGGGCAGTGATGATGATTGCGACGAAAAGACGGTCCAGAATTTCACCGCTCATCGCTCACCGCCTCTTTGGGTCGCATGCCTGGGAAAGTTCCTGCGGGGGGCGTTTTTGAAAAACCCGGCAACCCCAGGCGCGTTAGCCAGTAGTAAATGAAACAGCCCACGCAGAACCCTCCGAAAGCGTTGAGTGCGGCCAGGGCAGCAACTACCCAAATCAGACCCCAGCCCAAAACAGAGAATCCGCTAAAGAGAGCTAGTGTGCCGCCCAACATGAATAAGCCACCCAAGCCTTGCGCAAAGCGATGGGGTTCGGGATTATCTAACAGGAGATGCGGCTTGACCAAGCCGGCCGGTTTGAGGGCAAACTGGTAGATGAAGCCGAAGCCGGGTTGGCCGAGCAGTGCGCCGAGCAGCATGACAGCTGTCACCACTCCGGTTAGCCAGGGCAGATTCAAAACAAAGGCCAAGATGTTGAGCGCAATGATGATGACCTGATTGACCGTCATTGCACTGTGGTCCACTTTTTTTAGGCTTTCCATGTCATTGATCCTCCTTATAAAAAATAAAATCATCTGACCCATTTCACCCCACAGGGGCAAAATAAAAGAACGGCGGCCGGGCGCCATGTGAAGGGTGTTCACATGCGGGATTCGTGCGCCGTTCCTTCGGTCAGATGATGTTGTTCACACGAAGGCGCGGCGGTTACGAACCCCGCGCCATACAGGAGCAAAGTAAATTAAATTTCTTCATACTTTGTATTTTACTCACCGTATAGAGAAAGTCAAGCAATCTAGATAGTTTTTATCATAAATTTAACAAAAATGACGCCTGCCACTGGCTACAGGCGTCATTAAGCACAAGCCGAAGGGGGTTACTCTTCTTTCTTGGCTTCCAGTTCCTTTTTGTGCGCTTCTACAATGGGCTGGGTGAGATGTTGCGGCACAATGTCGTAGTGGTCAAATTCCATTGTAAAGTAGCCGCGGCCACCGGTCAGGGAGCGCAATTGGGTGGTGTAACGTAACATTTCGGCGAGCGGTACGTGAGCAATGATGGTTGTCTTTCCGCGCTCGGCTTCTGTGCCTTGTACCCGGCCGCGTCGGGTGTTCAGGTCGCCCATCACATCGCCCATGTTGGCATCCGGCACGGTGATACGCACGTTCATAATCGGTTCAAACAGGACTGGGCCAGCCTCTTGCACGGCCAGCTTGAATGCTTCGCGTCCGGCGGTTTCAAAGGCCACGGGTTTAGAGTCTACAGGGTGTTCTTTGCCGTCGTACACAATCACTTTGACGTTGCTCATGGGGTAGCCGGCAAAAACGCCTTGGTCCATGGCGGCGCGGATGCCTTTTTCAATGGGCGGCAGGTAGGAGCGAGAGAGGTTCATGCCGACCAGTTCATCGGTGAACAGGAAATCGCCCTCTGGGTAAGGTTCGATGCGCAAATGGACTTCGCCAAATTGCCCTGCACCGCCGGTCTGTTTCTTATGGCGATATTGTGCCGATGCTTTGCGGGTGATGCCTTCGCGGTAGGGTACTTTGGGTTCGGTGGTGAGCAGCCCCACTTGGAATTTGGTTTGGGCGCGGTTTAGAACCACGTCAATGTGCTGGTCGCCCATGCCTTGTAGGATGGTCTGACCGGTAGCCGGCTCGTTGTACCACGAGAGGGTCATATCTTCTTCGCACAGGCGGGTGAGGGTGGGAGAAATTTTAGCGGCATCGGCTTGGGTTTTGGGTTGAATGGCCACCCGATAGAGCGCGTGCGGATAGGTGGGGACGGGTACGGTGACGGGGTGATTCTTGTCGCACAAGGTATCACCGGTTGCAGTCACGCTCAGTTTGGTCACCGCGGCAATATCGCCAGCGTGAACCAATTTGACCGGAATGGCCTCTTTGCCGCGCTGAATGTGCAAGCCGGCCATACGTTCATCGGCGTTTTTGGTCTGGTTCCACAAGTGGACATCAGCGGCAACGCTCCCCGAAAGCACTTTGAAATACGTCATCTTTCCTACAAAGGGGTCGGCGGTTGTCTTCCAGACATACAGAACGGTGGGGCCGGAATCGGTGGGGGTGAGTTTTTCTTCGCCTTCTTTGCCTTGTACGCTGACGGCAGGACGTTGGGCGGGGCTGGGCATCAGGTCAACAATGGCGCTCAGCAGAGGGCCCACACCTTTGGCATGACCGGCCGCCGAGACAAAGACCGGAATGAAAGCGCCACTCTGGACAACGGCCTTCAGGCCACGCAGAAGTTCTTCTTGGGTGAGCTCGCCGTTTTCAAAGTATTTTTCCATCAGGGCATCGTCGCCCTCTGCGGCAGCTTCCATCAGCACGGTGCGTGCTTCCTCGGCGGCAGATTTGTATTCCGCAGGAATATCTTTGGCCGTTTTGCCATCGCCTTCATAGGCTTTCATCGAAATCAGGTCAATGACTCCGCGAAAGTCGAGTTTTTCGCCGAGGGGCAACTGCACTTTCACCAGGCGCGCCCCAGATGCGTGGGCAAATTCATCGATCGAGGCATAGGCTTTGTCGAAGTTGGCGTTTTCGCGGTCCATTTTGTTAATGACCACAAAACGAGGTAAGTTGAAGCGGTCACAATAATCCCAGGCCAGCTCGGTGCCAACTTCCATGCCTGCGACGGAATCAACCAAAATCAGCGCCCCATCGGCCACACTGAGCGCCGAAATCATTTCACCGATGAAATCGGTAAAGCCGGGCGCGTCCAGCACGTTGATTTTGTGGTCGCGATATTCGACTGGAATTACGCTGGTGTAGAGCGAAATTTTGCGGCGAATTTCTTCTTCATCATAATCGGAAACGGTCGTGCCATCTTCCGTTTTGCCTAACCGGGTGGTCGCTCCGCTGAAATGAAGAAAAGCCTCCGCCATCATCGTTTTCCCGGCGCCGCCGTGTGCGACCAGGGCGATGTTGCGGAGGTACTCGGTCGTGTACTCTTTCATGGAGTGGTACTCCTCTATTAAGAATTTGCAAAAATCGCAACGGGCTGAATTTTAAGAGAAGTCAGCGCAATTGTCAAAGCAAATAGGCAAATTGCCGGAAATGTAAAAAGGAATTTGACGAATCACCCCGCCTTGTGGTATCATCAGCCCGCTAAAAAGCCAGCTAGCCCTTTTCAAGGAGACGCATATAGCCGAGCAAGAATTTCGAGTGAATGAAGCCATCCGGGTCCCGGAAGTCCGCCTGATTGGTCCAGGCGGTGAAAATATGGGTGTTGTGCCGATTCGTCAGGCCATTCAGATTGCGCGCGATGCCGAAATGGACTTGGTGGAAGTCTCACCCAATGCCACGCCGCCTGTTTGCCGGGTGTTGGATTTTGGCAAGTTCCTGTACGAGCGCGAAAAGAAAGAGCGCGAAGCCAAAAAAGCGCAGACGAAAATTGAAGTCAAGGAAATCCGTTTGCGCCCCAAAACGAATGAGCATCATCGTGGTTTTAAGGTGGACGATGCCCGGCGTTGGCTCTTACAGGGTCACAAAGTGCGTGTCACGATTAAATTTCGCGGACGCGAAATGGATTACCCTGAACTGGCGCTAGAAGACTTGAAGGAAATTGCCCAGTCTTTGGCGGATGTCAGCATCATCGAGCAACCACCCATGATTGAAGGACGCACCATGCTGGTTGTGTTGGGTCCGGCCAAGAACAAGCCGGCCAAAAAAGAAAAAGCCGCTGAACCTGACGCATAACTCGAATGCTCTCCACCGGAAAGTGTATCCCCGCGGGAGAAAGCTTTGCCCGCGGTTAATTTTGTCGAAAGGAGTACGTCCCGTGCCTCGCAAGCCCAGAGTTGGTAAATTCAAATTGAAGACCCATAAGGCTACGTCGAAACGCTTTCGCCTGACTGGGTCCGGTGAATTGGTGCGCACCAAGGGCGGTAAGAGCCACTTGCGCCGCCGCACATCCAAGCGTACCAAAGCGCTGTTCACCGAGATGATTCCCGTCAATGGACGCGGCATTATCAAGCGCATCCGCCGTCTCGTGCCGAATCTTAAGTAGGCGTTTGTATCCAAAATTCTTTTGATTTGCGGCTATCGGGTGTACGCAACTGGATGGTAAGGCGTTTCGACGTAACGTGCTTGCCCCGACGCCCGAGGGTTCGCAGGAGGTTCTAAAATATGCGTGTTAAAGGCGGTCCGAGAGGACATCTTCGCCACAAGAAAGTTTTGAAACTAACCCAAGGTCAACGCGGTACGCGTCACTTCCTGTTCAAGCGCGCCAACGAGGCGATGCTGAAGAGCCTGTGGTACGCCACCCGTGACCGACGCACCCGCAAGCGCGATCTGCGCCGCTTGTGGATTGCCCGCATCAACGCTGCCGCGCGCCTGAATGGCATTTCTTACAGCCGCCTGGTGGCTGCGATGAAGAAGGCCAATATTGTGCTCAACCGCAAGATGCTGGCCGATTTGGCGGTGCGTGACCCGCAAGCCTTTGCTGCGGTGGTGGCGCAAGCCAAACAAGCGTAAAAGCCTTTTTGTACATGCCAAAAGCCGGACGCTTTGCGCGCCCGGCTTTTTTGTTTTGCGCTCAGGGGATACAACGGCGCTATGCAAAAGAATCATACAGCGAACGAACCGTTACCCGGCTCTCTGGCGACCAATTTGCGGGCAGGGGCGTGGAGACGGTCACGGTCGCGCCCGCCGGGAGGTCGAAGTAGTTGTCACTGAAAATGGCGTCGGCCCCTTCGATGGAGAGTTCGACGAAGCGCGCCAGGGTTTTCGTCGAGACATCCACAAACAGTGTCTCGCCTTCCACGCGGGTTTGGGCTTTCAGGCCGGGTTTGCGCAGTTCAAGGTGTTTGTTGGGGACGAAGGGCGTCACGCTGCGGGCGGCCAGTTGGTTATCTTGCCACAGTTCGGCCACGAAGACGACCTTTTTCTGGTTTTCGGGCGTCACCTGCGCCGAGAAATTATACGACCCAACCAGCGTATCGGCCAGCGCCAGCGCACGGACGAATTGTTCACCCTTTTGCAGCATTTTCCCCTCCAGCGTCTCCAACCGCCAGCGCACGGTGACATCCACCGGCTTCACCAGGTCGCTGGTGACGTGAACTTTCATCGTCTTGCCGTAGTCCGCCACCGAGAGCAGGAGCGGGGCATAGAAGCGTTTGGCCGCGTAGTGCAGGGCTTTCCAGCGTCCATAGTAATCGAGCGAAGACCACGAAGCCACCGGCCAGCAGTCGTTGAGCTGCCAGATGAGCGTGCCGCTGACGCGGTTACGGTTGCGCCGCCAGTGTTCCACGCCGTAGCGAATACCCTCGGCCTGCAAGACCAGGCTCAGGTAGACCAGCGATGCGAAGTCTTTGGGCATTCTAAAGGTGTCGGTCATCTGAGCAATCATCAGGCCGTTGCCCGAGCCGCTGCGCTGGTGATGTTCCATGATGTAGGAAGTCATGTTCCAGTCGGCAGGGTCGGCGTAGGTGGCAATGGTTTGGAGTGGCGGCAGGGCCTGAAAGCCGAACTCGCTCATAAAGCGCGGAAATTGCGTGCGGTAGGCCGTAAACGGCTTGCGCCCGTGCCATACGTCCCAATAGTGGCAGTCACCCTGCGCTTGTCCGTTGGCTTCCTTAAACGGCGTATTCGAAGAGGCCGAACTCGGCCAGTAGGGATGGTCGGGGTCTTCGATTTCGAGCAGTTCGGGCAGCAGGTGGTGGAACATGCGGTCGTAGCCGTCTTTTAGGCGCTGGTTGAGCGGGTCATCGGGCTTGTTCCAGCCCCAATCGCACCAGCCCTGCTCCATCTCGTTGTTGCCGCACCACAGCGCTAGGCTGGCGCGATGCCGCAGGCGGCGGATGTTCTCGATGGCCTCGATGCGCACGTTCTCGAAGAAATCGGCGTCTGCCGGGTAGATTCCGCAGGCGAACATGAAATCTTGCCAAACCAGCAGGCCGTACTGGTCGCACAGGTCGTAGAAGGCCTCTTCGGGGTAATAGCCGCCACCCCACACGCGCAGCATGTTCATGTGGGCGTCGGCGGCAGATTGGATGAGCCTTTCTAGATGTTGGCGTGTGATGCGGGTTGGGAAGGAATCGGCGGGAATCCAATCGGCGCCTTTGGCGAACAGGCGCACGCCGTTGACGTAGAAAGTGAATTCTTTGCCCCACTGGTCGGGTTCCTGGCGCAGTTCGATGACGCGCAGGCCGATTTTATAGGCGCGGCGGTCGAGGACGGTCTGGCCTTTTTTCAGCGTCACTTCTACATCATAGAGCGGCTGTTCCCCATAGCCATTTGGCCACCAGAGTTGGGGATTGGGGATGGGTAATTCCAGATTGCAGATTTGCTCGGTATTTTCCTCGAACCAGAACAGCGTTTCTTCTACCGATTGCTTGTTTCCATCGGGAGAAACAATTTCCAGGCTGGCGGAGAGTTCCGCGCCGGGGGGTGTGGAGGCGCTGACATCGGCGGTCACGGTCACGCTGCCATCGTCCTCGAAGCGCTGCCGCAGGTGGATATTTTCCAACCGCGCCGAGAAGGCCTCCAGCCAGATGTCTTTCCAAATGCCGATGGGAGGCAGTTTGGGGCCCCAATCCCAGCCCCAATGGCAGGGCGCTTTGCGCAGGTGCGGCCCGCCGGGAATGTCGCCGCCACCTGTGAGGGGCAATTGGGCCTGTTTGCCGGTGATAAAGCGCACGGGTGAGCCGAATACGATGCGGATTTCGTTTTCGCCCGCCCGGAGCAGGTCTTTCACCTGCCACTCCCAGCGCCGGAACATGTTTTCGGCATGGCCGAGATATGTCCCGTTCAGATAGACATCGGCCAGGGTATCCAGCCCGTCGCACACCAGACTCACGTTCGGTTCGGCCAGCAGGTCCTTTTCCACGCTGAAGGCGCGGCGGTATTCCCAATCTGTTTCGGCCACCCACATCACCTTCAGTTCGTTATCGCCCACAAACGGGTCGGGGATTTTGCCCAGGGCGAGCAGGTCGGTATGCACGCCGCCCGGCACGGTGGCGGGCAGCCAGTCTTCGGTTCCGGCCTGGCGGAATTGCCATGCGCCGGATAAAGTCAGGGTTTTCATGGTGTTCCTCTTGGAAAAATATTGAGAGCGCTTCCATTATACCTTTACAACACTGCCAGAAAGACCTGTTTCGGTATAGAATTGACGCATGAACTTGCCCCGCACTGTCTTCATGGGTTCGCCCGATTTTGCCGTGCCGGCCTTGCGTGCATTGGCGGCCGAGAAGTACCCGATTGTGGGCGTCATCACCCAGCCCGACCGCCCCGCCGGGCGCGGAAATATACTCACCCCGCCACCGGTCAAAGTGGCTGCGCTTGAATTGGGACTGGAAGTGCTCCAACCCGAAAAACTGCGCGCGCCCGAAGCGATGCAGCAATTGCGGGCATGGAATCCGGACTTGATTGTGGTGGCCGCCTTCGGACAGATTCTGCGCCCCGATGTGCTGAGCCTGCCCCGTTACGGCTGCGTCAACATCCACGCTTCGTTGCTGCCCCGGCATCGCGGCGCGGCCCCCATCCAGGCCGCCATTCTCGCCGGGGATAAAGAAACCGGCATTACGATTATGCTGATGGACGAAGGCATCGACACCGGCCCCATGCTTGCCCGGCGTTCCGTCGAAATCCTGCCTACCGATACCGGCGGCTCGCTCTTCGAGAAGTTATCCGTTTTGGGCGGCGAACTCTTGCTCGAAACGCTGCCCCGCTACCTGAGCGGCGAACTGCTTCCCCAACCCCAGCCCGCCGAGGGCGCTACCTACGCCCCCATGCTCAAAAAAGAAGACGGACGGCTGGATTTCTCGCGCCCGGCTGGTGAATTGGAGCGCAAGGTGCGTGCTTTTCACCCCTGGCCAGGCGCCTTTATGGATTGGCAAGGCGCGCCACTCAAGATTCATAAGGCGCATGTTGAGAGAAACCTGCTCCAACAAGGAACCCTAAGCGTTGGTCAGCACCTGCTGGTGGCGGGCTTTCCTGCTGTTATGACATCGGAAGATATTTTGGTTTTGGATGAGATTCAACCGCCTGGCAAGGGGAGGATGTCTGGCAAAGCCTTTTTGGCAGGTGGCCGCACGTGGTAATTTGAGCGTTTTTTCAAAAAGGTTTCTATGGCAGTCAAGACAGATGTGCTCGTGATTGGGGGTGGGCCGATTGGTCTACATTGTGCCTATTATTTGTTGAAGGCAGGTCGGGGTGTTACGTTGCTCGACCAAGCGCAGGCCGGCGCCGGCAGTGGCGCCGGAAATGCCGGCCACATTGTGCCGAGTCATATCGTTCCGCTGGCGGCGCCGGGGGTGATTTCCACTGCGCTCAAGTGGATGCTCGACCCACCTCGCAGTCCCTTCGGTCTGAAGTGGAGCCTACAGCCAGCCTATCTTGCTTGGTTAATACGATTTGCTGCGGCCTGCACTGAAACCAACGTCACTCTTGCCATTCCACCGCTCAAAGCATTGGGGTTGCTAAGCGCGCAATTGTTTGCCGAAATCATCGCTGCAGAAAACTTTGATTGCAGTTACCGCACCAATGGGTTGCTGTTTCTATACAAAACTCAATCCGCCTTCGAAGCGGGCAAACAGGAGGCGGAGATTCTACACCGCCATGGCTTACCTGCTGAAGTGCTGGAAAAGACCGCTGTCCATGAGCGTGAACCCGCTGCGCTGGAAAGTGTGATTGGCGGGGTAGATTTTAGCGGCGATGCCTCGCTTGACCCGGCGCATTACCTGCGTTTGTTGAAGGCGCGCATTGTGCAGATGGGTGCGCAAGTGCATGATTACACCCCTGTCACCGGCCTGGAGACCAAAAATGGGACTATCACCCGTGTATTCACGCCCACCGAAGCGTTTCAGCCTGCTCTGGTGGTTCTGGCAGCGGGGGCTTGGTCACCACAGGTGGTGCGTGGGTTGCGGTTGAATCTTCCCATTCAACCGGCGCGCGGCTATAGCCTAACGGTGGTTGGTGTGAAAAACCTGCCGCGTGGAGCGCTTTTGTTAGGTGAGCGCAAAGTGGCGGTGACACCGTTTGAAGGCAAACTACGCATCACGGGGCGGTTGGAAATTGGAGAAATGTCCACTGTGCCGAATCCGCTCTGGATTCAGCGCATCGAATCGGCAGCGCGCGAATATATTCAGTTGGACCAACCGCTAGAAATCGAGGAAACCTGGGCCGGGTTGCGTCCGACCACGCCGGATGGCTTGCCGATTATTGGCTTCTCGCCTCGGCACAAAAATCTGCTGCTGGCCACCGGTCACGCTATGCTTGGTCTCTCGCTAGCGCCTGCGACCGGGCAGGTGGTGGCCAATCTCGTAATGGGCGTGGATTCCGGCTTCGACATTCGTCCATTTCGCCTGCGCTGGCTTTAATCCAAGGAGTTCAGAATGCCAAAACCCAAAGTGTTCGTGACGCGCGTCATTCGCGATAAAGGCTTGGATTTGATTAAAGAATTTTGTCAGGCCGAAATTTGGCCTGGAGAACTACCACCTGACCGTGCCACTTTGCTGGAAAAGGTGCGAGGTGTTGAGGGAATTTTGTGTTTGCTCACGGAGCGCATTGATGGCGAGGTATTGGATGCCGCCGGCCCGAACCTGAAAGTGGTCAGTAATCACGCGGTCGGGTTCGACAATATCGTTATTCCAGAGGCCACTGCGCGGCGCATTCCAGTGGGCAATACGCCAGGCATTCTGACCGACGCAACGGCCGATTTTGCCTTTGCCTTGTTGCTGGCGGCTGCCCGGCGTGTGACGGAGGCGGAGCGTTACCTGCGGGCGGGCAAGTGGGTGACGTGGGGGCCTTCTATTCTTTTAGGAATGGATTTGGCCGGCAAGACGCTTGGTTTGGTGGGCTTTGGGCGCATTGGACAAGCCGTTGCCAAACGGGCGATAGGGTTCGATATGCGCGTTGTGTATTATGACCCTTCGGCTGCCCCGGCCTGGAACGCGACACCGGTAGAGAGGCTGGATGACCTTTTGCATCAAGCCGATTTTGTCTCCATTCACACCCCGCTCACCGAGCAAACGCGCCACATGGTCAACGCCGACTTTTTAGCAAAGATGAAGCCGACCGCGGTATTGGTGAACACTGCCCGGGGTGGCGTGCTCGATCAAGCCGCTTTGTACGAGGCCTTGCAAGCCAAACGCATCTTTGCCGCTGCGCTGGATGTGACCGACCCGGAACCCTTGCCGCTTGATTCGCCTTTGCTGACGCTGGAGAATTGCCTCATCACTCCGCATATTGCCAGCGCTTCGACCTACTCACGCGACATGATGGCGTACTTGGCCGCCCAAAATTTGATTGCCGGCTTAAAGGGTGAACGCTTACCCCATTGCGTCAACCCAGAAGTGTACGAGCGTTAAATCGGCTGGTTTAACTCAGCAAATATGCCACAATCCATTGGGTGGTCGCTTGTAGGGCATCGGTGTGGGTACGTTCGTAGTTATGAGAAGCATCTACCCCTGGCCCAATCAGCGCCACGGCCACATCACCGCCGGCATACCAAAAGGCTTCGCCATCTGAGCCATAGTGGGGATAAATATCTACTTTATAGGGAATGCCGTGTTGTTCAGCCAGGCGGCGCAGTTTCTGGCTGAAAGCATGATGATACGGGCCGCCACTGTCTTTGACGCATAGGGTGGCGTGATATTCATCCGAAGTTTGTCCCTCGCCAATGGCGGCCATATCTACCGAAAGTAATTCGTGGACTTCGGCAGGAATGCCCGTGGCTGCACCATGCCCAACTTCCTCGTAGTTGCTGAAATGGAAGTAGGTGGTTTGAGACGGTTGCAGCCCGGCGTCATGCAACGTCTTGATGGCTGATAGTAGGTTTGCAGCACAGGCTTTGTCATCTAAAAAGCGGGAACGGATGAATCCCTCCGTGATTTCTACACGCGGGTCAAATGCCACAAAGTCACCCACCTGAATGCCCAGCGCGCGGGTTTCTTCGGCCGAGGTGGTGCGGGCATCTAAGCGCACTTCCATATTGTCCTCGCTGCGGCGGGTTTCGTTGGCTTTGTCTCCGTACACATGCACCGAGGCGTTTTCGAACAGATAGGAGCCTCGCACGCGGCGCCCGTCATTGCACAGAACCCAGCATCCCTCTGTTTCTACTGCGTTCAGCAGCAAGCCGCCAATGCGCGTTAATTTCAGCCGTCCGTTCGGTTTAATTTCCTTCACCATTGCACCCAGTGTATCTACGTGTGCGGTTAAGGCACGCGGGGTGTCATTGGCGCGTCCTTGCCAGCGAGCAATCAGCGCGCCTTTGCGATTGCGAGAGAGTTGCAAAGGAAAAGCGGCTAATTCTTGTTCTAAGAAGGCTATCGCTTCGTCAGTGTAACCGGTGGGGGATGGAATGTTGAGCAAGCGGGTGAGGACATCGAGTAGATAGGGGGTGTTGATAGAAGGAAGAGTAGACATTGAATATCCTTTCAACCTTTAGCAGTTGTTGATGGCCAATTGTTCAAACTGAGTGATTTTTTCCCGCCAGGCCTGAGGAATTGGAATGGTGGTGTGGGTTTTGTAGTCGAACGTGACGATGACGGTTGAGCCGGTGGCGTAGACCTGGCCTTTCTGGTCGGTCATTTCATATTCCATCGTCATAGATTTTGTCCCTAAGCGGCTGATTCGCACGCCCACGCGCGCCGCTGTCCCAAAATAGACTGGCAGTTTATACGTGACTTGGGCATCGGCGATAATGATGCCGATTTCTAGAAAGGACTGGTCTTGCGAAAACAAACCCAGGTGAATGAGATATTGCACACGCGCCTGCTCAAAGTAGGTAAGAAAGCGTGCGTTGTTGACATGTCCCTGCGGGTCCAAGTCGGCATAACGAATTTCAATCGGATGCTGGAAGTGAAAACGAGACATGCTGGGATTATAAAGTGAAAATGGGTATTTTGTCGTTAAGTTACGCGGTGCGTAGCGCAGAAAAAATCGAGGGCGCCAATAAGAAGCGCCCTCGATGCGGTGACGTGCTGGTTAGCGGCGATTGGATGCTGAGGTTATGGCAAATCGCGGAAGGAGCCAAGGACGCGCATGTAGTTGGCGCGCTCAAAGGCGGCCGGTTCGCGCACGGCTTTCTGGCTCATGCTGCCCTGCATTTGTTGAATGGAGTGATATTCATGTTCTTCCATCCAGGCGGTCATGTTGGCAAGCAAGTCTGGGATGCGATTGTAGCCATTTTTGAGAATTTCAGAGGCAATCATCACCACTTGTGCACCGGCCATCATAGATTTCAGCACATCGGCTGCGGTATGCACGCCGGTTGTTAGGGCTAAATCGGCTTGGATGCGCCCATAGAGAATGGAGACCCAGCGCAGGGGCAGGCGCAGTTCTTCGGAGGTAGAAAGCACCAGGGTGTGTTGTACTTCTAGGTTGTCGAGGTCAAAATCGGGCTGGTAGAAGCGGTTGAACAAAACCAAACCGTCGGCGCCGGCTTCAACCAGGCGTTTGGCAAAATTGGGGATAGAGGTGATGAAGGGGCTAAGTTTGACGGAAACCGGAATGCTGACAGAGGCTTTGACGTTCGCAACCAGTTCTATTTGAGCCTCTTCCAGTTCCTGTCCAGGCAGATTGGGGTCGGTGGCCAGATAGTACAAATTGAGTTCAATCGCGTCGGCGCCCGCATCTTGCATGTAGCGTGCATAGCGTGTCCATCCACCGGCCGAAACGCCGTTGAGCGAACCGATTACCGGCACGCTGACCGATTTTTTAACAGCCGTAAGGTGGTCGAGGTATTTCCCTGGTCCCATAGTGTAGAGGCCGGTATCGGGCAGGTAGGTTTGGGCTTCGGCAAAGGATTCGGTACCGCGCGTCAGGTAATGGTCAAGTTCCAAGCTTTCTTGGATGATTTGCTCCTCGAAGAGCGAATACATGACGATGGCGCCTACCCCGGCTTCATCCAGTTTTTTGGCGGTATCCAGTTTTTTGGTGAGTGGGGAGGCAGAAGCAAGGATGGGATTTTTAAGGGTCAGGCCAAGGTAGCGGGTAGTCAGGTCGGTCATGGTGGTTTCCTTTCGTTTTAGAAACCGTCCCGAAGGTCATTTAAGGCGGCGGGGGCCGTTTTTCAAGAGCCTTCGGGACGGTCGGGGGATTCAACTAGTCATTCCCA
Source organism: Anaerolineae bacterium (assembly GCA_003130845.1). GTDB lineage: Bacteria > Chloroflexota > Anaerolineae > Anaerolineales > Villigracilaceae > UBA5195. The sequence goes on along the minus strand of QEXW01000122.1, from coordinate 13,803 downwards.
TTGCCGTGGCCATTGCCGTAATGCATGGCGGCCATTTGTTTGTAGTACTCCCAGCGCTTTTTGACGTCTTCTTGCGCTTGTTTGAGCAAGGTTTCGGCGCGCGATTCATCCGCCTGAACCAACATGCGATAACGGGTTTCGTTGTAGATGTACTGTTCAAGCGGGATGGATGGCTCTTTGGAGTCGATGGTGAGCGGATTTTGGCCCTGGGCAATCAGTGCCGGGTTGTAGCGGTAGAGTGTCCAATGCCCGGATTGTACGGCAAGTTTCTGCTGTTCCAGGCCTTTGGCCATATCAATGCCATGTGCAATGCAGTGCGAGTACGCGATGATAAGAGACGGGCCATCGTAGGCTTCGGCTTCTAAGAAGGCGCGCAGGGTTTGCTGGTCATTATAGCCCATGGCGACGCGTGCGACATACACGTAGCCATACGACATCGCAATCAGCCCCAGGTCTTTCTTGCCGATGCCCTTGCCACTCATGGCGAATTTGGCAACGGCCCCCATGGGGGTGGCTTTGGACGCCTGCCCGCCGGTATTCGAGTACACTTCGGTATCCAGCACCAGGATATTGACGTTGCGCCCGGAGGCCAGCACATGGTCGAGGCCGCCATAGCCGATGTCGTATGCCCAACCGTCGCCGCCCATAATCCAGACGGATTTTTTCACGAGTGCATCCGCTACTGCCAACAGGTCGCGTGATTTCGGGTCGGTTTTGCCGGCCAATTTGGCTTTCAGGGCTGCCACACGTTCTCGCTGGGCTTTAATGCCGGCTTCGGTGCTTTGGTCGGCGTGAATCAGTTCATCCACCAGCGTCCCGAGTTCGGCGGACATGCTTTTGAGCAGGAAGTGCGCGTATTCGGCTTGTTTATCAAGCGAAAGGCGCATACCCAGTCCAAATTCGGCGTTGTCTTCAAAAAGGGAGTTGTTCCAGGTTGGACCGCGTCCGTCTCGGTTAAAGGTCCAGGGTGTGGTGGGCAGGTTGCCGCCGTAAATGGAGGAACAACCGGTGGCGTTGGCGATTAGGGCGCGGTCGCCAAATAGCTGCGAAACTAGTTTAACGTAGGGTGTTTCGCCACAGCCGGCGCAGGCACCAGAGAACTCAAAGAGCGGCTCGAGCAATTGCGAGTTCTTGATGGTGTTGGGGTTGATGGCGGTGCGGTCTACTTCGGGCAGGCTGAGGAAGAAATCCCAATTGCGGGCTTCGCTTTCGCGCAGCGGGGGTTGGGGCGCCATGTTGATTGCGCGGCGGCCGGCTTGGGTCTTGTCTTTCACCGGGCAGGCTTCGACACACAGGGTACAACCGGTGCAGTCTTCGGGCGCAACTTGCACGGTATAGGCCATGCCAGGGAATTCTTTAAATTTCGATTCGGTGTGCTTGAAGGTTTCTGGCGCGTTCGCCAGCAAGGCTTTGTCGTACACTTTGTGGCGAATCACGGCATGCGGGCAGACAAAGACGCACTTACCGCATTGGATGCACAAATCCGGTTCCCAAACCGGGATTTCAAGCGCAATGTTGCGTTTTTCCCATTTGGTGGTGCCGGTTGGGAAGGTGCCATCCACTGGCATGGCCGAGACGGGGACTTCCTCGCCTTCCATCGCAATCATCGGGGCCAGGGTCTTCTTGACGAATTCCGGCGCGGCTTCGGGTACGCGGGGGCGCATACGATATTGGCTAGTGGCTTTTTCTGGCACAACGATTTCGTGCAGATTCTCCAGAGTCTGGTCAACCGCTTCAAAGTTCTTTTTGACGACCGCTTCGCCGCGTTTTCCGTAGGTCTTTTCAATCGAGTGTTTGATTTCAGCAATCGCTTGCTCGCGCGGTAAAACACCCGAAATGGCGAAGAAGCAGGTCTGCATGATGGTGTTCACGCGGCTGCCCATGCCGGTTTTTTGGGCGACATCGTACGCGTTGATGTTATAAAACTTGAGTTTTTTGTCAATAATCGCCTGTTGAACTTCGATGGGCAGATGTTCCCAGACTTCGTCTTTGTCGTAAATGCTGTTCAGCAGGAACACGCCACCGGGTTGGGCAAACTTGAGGACATCGTAGCGCTCTAGGAAGGAAAACTGGTGACAGGCCACAAAGTTGGCGGTGTTGTTGGCAATCAGATAGGGCGCACGAATGGGCTTGGGGCCAAAGCGCAGGTGCGATTGGGTCAGCGTACCAGATTTTTTCGAGTCGTAGACGAAGTACCCTTGGGCGTAGTTGTCAGTTTCTTCACCGATGATTTTGATGGAGTTTTTGTTGGCGCCCACCGTTCCATCCGCACCCAGGCCGATGAACACGCAGCGCACTGTGTCAGGATACTCAATGCTGAAGGAGGGGTCTACCTCCAGGCTGGTGTGAGTTACGTCGTCTTTGATGCCTACGGTAAAGTGATTTTTGGGCTGTGGCTTGGCCAGTTCATCGAAGATGGTTTTGACCATCGCCGGGGTGAACTCTTTGGAAGAAAGCCCATATCGGCCACCGACCACTTTGATGTTGGTGCGTCCGCTCTCGAATACGGCGTTCACTACATCTTGGTAGAGTGGTTCTCCTGCCGAGCCGGGTTCTTTGGTGCGGTCGAGCGCAGCGATGGCTTGCACGCTGGCAGGTAAAGCCGCCACGAAGGCGTTGATATCGAAGGGGCGGAACAAACGCACGCGCACGACGCCGACCTTTTCCCCTCTTTCTGCCAGGAAGCGAGCGGTTTCTTCGGCTGTTTCACCGCCTGAACCCATCAGAACAATCACGCGCTCGGCTTCAGGGTGACCGGCGTAATCGAAGAGATGATATTGCCGTCCGGTCAGTTGGGCGAACTTATCCATCGTTTCTTGCACCAAGGCCGGGGTAGCCAGGTAAAATTTGTTGACCGTCTCTCGCCCTTGGAAGTAAACATCCGGGTTCTGGGCGGTGCCACGTAAGATGGGCCGGTCAGGGGTCATGGCACGCGCGCGATGCGCATGCACCAACTCCATGTCAATCATAGCGCGCAGGTCGTCATCGCTGAGCGGCTCAATTTTGTTGACCTCGTGCGAGGTACGGAAGCCATCAAAGAAATGCAGGAACGGCACGCGCGTTTTGAGTGTGGCGGCATGGGCAATGGCGGCCATGTCGTGCGCTTCTTGCACCGAACCGGAAGAGAGCATCGCCCAACCCGTTTGGCGACATGCCATCACATCCTGGTGGTCACCATAAATTGAAAGACCCTGGGCGGCAATGGCACGTGCTGCAATGTGGAAGACGGTGCTGGTGAGTTCGCCGGCAATTTTGTACATGTTGGGAATCATCAGCAGTAACCCCTGGCTGGCCGTAAAGGTCGTACAAAGCGCACCGGCTTGCAACGCACCGTGCACGGCGCCAGCGGCGCCACCTTCGGACTGCATTTCGATAACGTGCGGTGTGCTGCCCCAAATGTTGGGTTTGCCCTTGGCTGCCCATTCATCCGAAAATTCGCCCATGTTCGAGGATGGGGTAATCGGGTAAATGGCGATTACCTCGCTGACCCGGTAGGCAACCGAAGCGGTCGCCTCGTTGCCATCAATCGCAATCATTTGTTTCTTAGACATGCTCTAACTCCTTGTAAGTAAAAAGAATAAGGTCTATTTGTGAAAAATTGCTCAAACCTTCCTATTATACCCGCTTTGCGTGTTAATGGAATGATGTTTTTATAAACTCTTGCTTAAGGCGGGCAACATGCTAATCTTTGCAAGTTTAGCCCCTCTGGTTTGGCGAGAATAGTCATGAATGTCACATTAAAGCCCGAATCTTGTCACGAATTTCGGACAAGGTTAGGGGAATTTTAGGCTTGTGTATCTTCTTTTTCTGGTTGGCGGGCAGAATTCAGAGTCTGTGGTACGATTCCAAAAAGAGAACCCCGTGAGCAGTAAGCTGGTCCCGAAATCTATTCTCAGGTGTGCTTTCTCATCACCGTACGCATTCACAGCGGGCACAGTCGTACATCGTTCGTTATCCCTTCTTTTTGCGAGGTTCGTCATGAGGAAACAATTCGCCTTGTTGGCTTTGGCGTTCTTCTGGCTGGTTTCGTGTGGTGGAATGCCGGGCAATCTGCCTGTTTTTTCGTCCCCTGAACCGGTTGTGAGTGCAACTCCTACCTTTGACCCTGCCATCCCGCCGGAATATCTCACCCAAGCCGCGTTGCCGCGCACCATTCCGCCTCCACCCACTGAGATTCCTACGGAAACCCCCACACCGACCATTACCCCTTCCCTGACGCCCTCCATTACGCCTAGTTCCACCCGCACACCGCGCCTTTTCTCTCCCGCTGCGCTCGGAACGCAAGTCATTGATATGGGCTACCAGCCCATTACGCTGGAAGGCGTCTCCCAACTCATTCCGATTTGGCAAACTATGAAACCGGTGGTACGGCAGGCCGTACCAAGCGGAGATAATCAAAAGCTATTTATCAGTACCGCCAATGGTCTTTTTGTCTTTGACCAATCTGGCGCGCAATTGGCGCATTGGTTTGATGTTTTCACGCACGCCCGTCCCTGCAAAAGTTGTCTGACTGTCAACCGTGAGGGTACGCTCTTTGCTGTGTTAACACGGAACGCTGGGCGCTGGGAGGCGCAGGTTTATGAAGTGCGCGATACCCGTTGGAAAAACTTGCGCTTGAGCATTCCGCTTGAAGCCGCCTATCGTGGACAGGAGAATGAAGGCTTGGTTTTGCTCTCGCCAGATGGCAATTTCCTGGCCTATGCGGCCGGCGATTCGGCTTTGCGGGTGTTTAATCTTAACAATGGCCGCCAGGTGTTGACCAGTGATAAACCCTTGCGAGACCTGCAATTTAGTGCCAATAGCGCGCTACTTGCCGCGCGTGATGGTCGCAATTTGCTGATTTACGATACCCAAACCTGGCAAAAACCCGTTAGCCTGCTCCTGCCTGCCAATGATACGCCCTTTGCTCTTTCACCGGATGCCGGTCTGTTGGCAATCACCTTTAGTAATCGTTTGCGCATGTACAGTTTGCAAACCCTCAAAACAGCCCGCGAAGTGACAGTTCCCGATGGAAAGCCCCGCGCGTGGGAATTGACCTTTTTGGATGAAAATCGGCTGCAGGGTAGGAGTGTGAGTTGGAATGCCGCTCGTACACAAGCTACCATCATCACTGCCGAGTGGGAAGCGCTCTCCGGCAAAAATCTACGTTTTGAAACGAGCCAGACCTCTTCCCCTTCCCCTTATCCAGCGACTTGGCCACAAGAAGTTGCCCTTCCCGATTTGACCAACGGCTTGGGTGTGGGTGAATATAACGGCTTTCGTTACATCACCAGCGAAATGCTCTTGGTTGGCACTTCGCAGGCCGTCTGTTGGGTGAAGATTTTCTCTGGTGAACAAAACTGTTTTTCTGACCCGCAAAATCGCCTGTTTAGCACAGATACGATTGCGCTTAAAGAAATTGTTCAGGAAAAGCGTACTTTGCTGCAAAATTGGCGAGGTGAAGCCATTTTGGATGTGTTTGGCGATTATCGCGTGCGGGCTGTTGATCGCAGTGGAGAATGGGTGGTGATTGATGTGCGTGGCGCAGCCGCCGATTTGTATGCCAAAGGCCGTTCGCGCGCTTCCGAATCGGTCGGCGGCGCTTTTCAGGCGTTTGCTGAAACGCGGACTCTCTTTGCCTACACCACCCAACAAAAATCGAAAACCTTTGTTATCACCATTTTTGATAAAGCCAGTGGCAAGACCTTGGCGCAGCAAAAGGATGTCTTTTTGCTTTCACCGTTGTTGCTCAACCGGCAAGGGACGCTCTTCCTGCTCAAGCGTGACCTGGATAAAGGACAGGTGATTGTGCAGGCCATGCAAGCGCCTCGTTACACCATTCGCGAGGTGAAGCGGCTCTCCTTGCCGGCGGAAGTGCAGACGTTTACCTACTCCACAAAGGAAGACTTGCTTGCTTTTGCCTTGGCCGATGGTTCGGTATGGGTTTATTCTTCTGATTTTGAAGTGAGTCAAGTCTTTCAGGCTGCCGATAGCCCCGTGACGGCGTTGGCCTTTAGCCCGGATGACCGTTTTCTGGCGATTGCCTCCGCCGAAGGGGTGCGCGTGTTTGCCGTTAGACCATAATCTGACCGGAACCAACCAAAACGGGGACGGCTTGGGTCCCCGTTTTGGTGAGAGGTCCAGAACTTAGCACAAGCGACACTATACCCAACCGCGCAACTGCATCGCCTTCACGACGCGGTCAATGGCAACCATGTACGCCGCATCGCGCATGTAGACTTTTTCTTTCAGGCTCATGTCCAGCACGGCCTGGAAGGCTTGCGTCATTTTGGTATCTAGTTTTTGCAGGACTTCTTCTTTGGTCCAATAGAAGTTCATATCATTTTGGACCGACTCGAAGTAAGAAGTGGTCACACCGCCGGCGTTGCATAAGAAATCGGGGATGTTAAAGATTCCGTTGGCCTTGAAGTATTCGTCGGCTTCAGGCGTGCAGGGGCCATTCGCGCCTTCAGCGACAATTTTGACACTCTTGGAGATTTTCTTGACTGTATCGGCGTTGACATGTCCTTCGATGGCGGCTGGAATGAGGACATTTGCTTCTTTCTCAATCCATTTGTCGCCTTCTTCGAGGATGTAACCGGCATCGAGAGCTTTTTTCTTGTCAATCGTGCCATATTGATCGGTGATGGTGAGCAAGAAGCGGGGGTTGACGCCGTCCTTGTGGCTGTAGGTGTAACTGGTCTTATCGTTGCGGTCCCAGCACGAGACACAGGCGACCTTGCCACCGAGCATTTCGGTAAAGCCAATGGCGGCATATTGCGCCACGTTGCCAAAGCCTTCAATGGCTGCCACCGAGTTCTTCGGGTCAATGTTCAGGAATTTCATCGCTTCGCGCACGGTGTAGATAACACCAAAGCCGGTGGCTTCCGTGCGCCCTTCCGAGCCGCCGCCCCCCAGTGGTTTGCCGGTAAACACACCGGGTGTGTACTCGCCGACCAGTTTGGAGTACTCATCCATCATCCACCCCATCATCTGCGCGGTTGTGCCGACATCGGGTGCCGGAACATCCAGCCGGGGGCCAATGTTTTTCCACATCACTTGTACCCAACCACGGCATAAGCGTTCTTTTTCTGTCGTCGAGAGCGTGGAGGGGTCTACCACCACACCGCCTTTGCCGCCACCTAGGGGAATATCGGCGACGGCACATTTCCAGGTCATCCAGGTGGCTAGAGCACGCACCGTGTCGAAAGTTTCCGACGGGTGAAAGCGAATGCCGCCCTTATTGGGGCCGCGCGCATCGTTGTGTTGCACGCGGTAACCCTGGAAAACGCGCAGTGAACCGTCATCCATGCGCACCGGAATGCGGAAACTATATTCACGCATTGGCCAGCGTAACACCTCGGCAATTTGGGGGTCCAGATTGAGCAGTTTCGCAACGCCATCAAACTGCCTCTGGGCCATCTCGAACGCATTGATTTGTCCAGTCATTATCGTCTCCTGTCAAAATGTGACTGAAGTAGTAAAAAATATAAGCGGGCAACCGGAACGCTGCCCGCTTATTGACGAAAGTATGTATTGACCTGATACATAGGGTTCATGTCAGCCTTTTGTTAGTACAGTACAAGGTTACATGAAATTCTAGAGCAAGTCAATATGAGAGTTGTCACGAATACCGGCGTTCTTTGTCAGACAAAGGTAAAATCAGGGCAACCCCCGCCGCAACCGGCTTTGAACGCAAAGGCGGTTGATTATTTCTAAGGAGATGTAAGTTATGCTCATATCCATCGGACATACCGGCCCAACGCTGCTTGGCGACATCTGGTTGGCGGTTTCAGAAATTGGGCTTGTAGCAGTGGAGTTTCCCGCTACGCAAGAAGCGTTTTCGGGCGCGCTGGCCAGGCAGCACGCTGCGCAAATTGTTTTTGACCCCCACCAGACTGCCGATGCCGTTCAGCAAGTGTGTGAATATCTCTCTGGACAACGGCGTGTATTTACTCTGCCGCTCGATTGGTCGGGCTTTCGTCCGTTTCAACGCCTTGTCTTGCAACTCACTTGCCAAATTCCCTATGGGGAAACACGTTCCTACCGCGATTTGGCCGTACAAGCGGGTAACCCGCGTGCTGCGCGGGCAGTTGCGCGTGTGCAAGCCACAAACCCAATGCCACTCGTGATTCCCTGTCATCGCGTCATTGGGGCCGATGGCACATTGCGTGGGTATGGTGGTGGCGAGGGGCTGGTGACCAAGCAACGCTTGCTCGACTTGGAGAAAGGCAATCTACCGGTAACATAACAAATCCACTACTCCCCGAGGAAACAATCTATGGAACCCATTTCTGAATATTTCCCGCAGCGTGTGATGAGTATTCATGCCCACCCAGATGACCAGGAGTTTACCGTTGGCGGGACGCTGGCAAAATGGGCGCGCGCCGGGTGCCAAATCATCTCCGTCACCATCACCAGTGGGGATGCCGGCAGCAATGACCCTACGAAAGATGCTGCTTATAAGCCCGAACTGGCACGCATCCGCGAGGCCGAACAATTGGCTGCCAACGCCGTGCTAGGAATTCAGGAAACAATTTTTTTACGCTATCCCGATGGGGAATTGGAACCAACCTTACCCTTGCGCAAAGAGTTGACTCGTCTGATTCGCTTGTATAAGCCCGATGTGGTTGTGACCGGCGACCCGCAAGGCGTATTCTATGGTAATGGCTACATCAATCATCCTGACCATCGTGCCGCAGCCCAGTCGGCGCTGTATGCCACGTTTCCCTCGGCGGGTACGCGGCTGATTTTCACCGATTTGCTAGAGGCAGGCTACGAGCCGCACAATGTCAAGCGCGTTTATATTCATGGTTCCGAAAAGCCCGATACCTGGGTAGATATTTCGGAGACCATTCATCTCAAGATTGCAGCGTTGCGTAAGCATGTTTCTCAGTTGGGCGATTGGGACCCCGAAGAGATGATTCGCAAGTGGGCAGCGGAGGATGGCAAGTCACAAGGGCTGGCATACGCTGAATCGTTCAAGGTGATGGTCTTAGTTGAAGAGGATAGCATGGCTACGCCGGGAAAAGATTGATGGAAAGCATTTTGCTCGCGTTCACCTTCATGTGCGCAATGCTGGAATGGTTGGCGGTTGGTAAGGGGTGGCGTAAGGTTGAATACATTGCCAAACCAGGCGTAATGGCCTTTTTGTTTGGCTGGCTCTGGCGCTCTGCTGGTCTGGATGGTCCTTTATTTTGGTTTGGCCTGGCGCTGCTGTTTTCGATGGCCGGTGATGTTTTTTTGTTGCTCACCAATGAACGCCGCTGGTTTCCTTTTGGGTTGGGGGCCTTCTTGTTGGCACATTTTGCGTACATCGCCGGGCTTAACCTGCCGCCTGCCCCTTTGACTACGCTGACTTTGGGTGTAGCCATCTTTGTGGGCATGAGCATCTTTCCGCTTATTCGCCGTATTTTGCTCAGCCTACCCAAGCGTGGTTTGCGTCGTTTGGTTGAACCGGTGCGGTATTACGCTGCAACCCTGGCTTTGATGTTGTTTTCTGCCTTGGTGACGCTCTTCCGCGCCGATTGGTTAGATATGCCGGCGTATTTGGTCAGCTTGGGGGCGGTTTTATTCGTTATTTCCGATGTCATTTTAGCCTGGAATAAGTTTGTGCAACCGATTCGGGCGGGGCGTTTGGCAGTGATGATAACGTATCACCTTGGGCAGATGTTGTTGGTGATAGGAGCTGTGGGGCAGTTTGCAGGATAAGAGAATGTCCCGAAGTATGCCTTCGGGACGTTTTTCTATGCATAGCGCCAGGTGCTTCCTTCGCGGCTGTCTTCGACAATCACCCCAAGTTCTTTGAGCCGGTCGCGAATCATATCAGAAAGCGCCCACATTTTTTGTTTGCGCGCCTCAGCACGCACTTCCAAGAGCAAGTTGATGAATTTATCGGCATCGCCTGCGCCGCGTTTTTCCGCCAGGCGCAAACCTAGCACACCGGTCAATTTACGGAGGGTTTGTTGGGCAGGTTGTAATTGGGCATCGCTGGCTCCGGCATCGCGCGCAGTGTTGATGGCACGCACAAAGTCAAAGATGGCGGCCAAGGCACCTGCGGTGTTGAAGTCATCGTCCATTGCCTCTACAAACGCCGTTTCGACGGTTTGAATGGCGGCAGGTAAGGCGGTTACGGCTTCGGCAGCAGAGTCGGCGCCTTTGTGGTTGGCCGGTCGCAAGGCCGATTTGATGCGCTCTAGTCCCTTTTCGGCAGCATCTAGGGTTTCGTCGTTGAAGATGAGCGGAGCACGGTAACTGCCATTCAACACCAGCATGCGCATGACGTCTGCATCACGCTTAGCGAGAAATTCCTTGATGCTAATAATGTTCCCAAGCGATTTGGACATCTTTTCGCCGCCGAGTTGCAACATGCCGTTGTGCATCCAGTAGCGGGCAAAAGGCTTGCCAGTGTAACTTTCGGTCTGCGCGATTTCGTTTTCGTGATGTGGGAAAATCAGGTCGTTGCCACCACCGTGAATATCAATTTGTTCACCTAGCTCAGCGAGGTTCATGGCTGAGCATTCAATGTGCCAGCCGGGGCGTCCTTTGCCCCAAGGGGAATCCCAAGCCGGTTCGCCGGGTTTGGCCGCTTTCCACAGGGCAAAATCCATGGGATGTTGCTTTTCCTCGCCAACCTCAATGCGCGCCCCGGCTTGCATTTCGTCCAGTTTGCGGCCTGAAAGTTTGCCGTAATCGTCATCTTGGGTCACACGGAAATAGACATCGCCGCTGGGGGTGGGGTAAGCGTAACCTTTTTCGATTAGGCCTTGTACGAAGGCGATAATTTGCGGCATGGTTTTGCTCACCCGAGGTTTCGCGGTGGCCGGTAGGATGTTCAGGTCTTCCAAATTTTGGTTAAAGTCGTCAATATATTTTTGGGCAAGCGCAAAGGGGTCAATCCCCATCTGGTTAGCGCGGTTGATGATTTTGTCATCTACATCAGTATAGTTCATGACATGCCGCACTTGGTAGCCGCGATATTCCAAGTAGCGGCGGATGATGTCGAAGACCAGCGCTGACATGGCATGGCCAACGTGGGCGTCGTTATAGACTGTTGGGCCGCAGACGTACATTCTGACCACACCAGCTTCAAGCGTTTGCAGTTCTTCTTTTTTGCGCGTGAGCGTATTGTAAAGACGAATCATGATGGCGTTCTCCTAGGGAGATTATAAGGGTCAGGGGGGAGGTGTCAAGTGGCAGGTGAGAAGGGAAGGAAAGGTCTGAAGTGTTCTGGTTTGATAAAAAAGGGGCGGTATACAAAACCGCACCCTGGTGGAGAGTCACTCTGTGGTGTTTACTGCTCTTCTGGTTTAGCGAAAATCATGCGTCCGGCAGCCGTCTGCAATACTTTGGTGACGGTGACGGTTTTGGTCTGACCAATGTAACGGTTCCCGCTCTCTATCACTACCATTGTCCCATCATCCATGTATCCTACACCCTGGCTGGGTTCTTTTCCTTCCTGAATGATAGCAATTTCTAGCGCTTCCCCCGGCAGGACGACCGATTTGACGGCGTTGGCCAGTTCATTGATGTTTAAGATGGTCACCCCTTGCAATTCGGCGACGCGGTTTAGGTTATAGTCATTGGTGAGAATCGGGCAGCGCAATTGGCGTGCTAGGATAATGAGCTTGTCATCTACCTCACGCACGCCTTCTACGTCAATGTCGCTGATTCGAACGTTGACCATAGAAACTTTTTGTAGCTCTGCCAGCACTTCCATGCCGCGCCGTCCGCGTTGGCGCCGCAGTGCATCTGCCGAATCGGCAATATATTGCAGTTCGTTTAAGACGAAACGCGGAATAAGCAAGGTGCCGGGCAAAAAACCGGTTTTGGCAATATCGGCTACGCGCCCATCAATAATAACGCTTGTATCCAACAGAATGGTGCGCGAGCCTTGCCCCCAGCCAGGACTTCCGTTCACTGCGGGTTCGGCGCTCCGCCCCATTAGGTTGGCAATCACATTCAACATATCGGCTTGCCGCATAACGAAGAGTGCAATCCCAAAATACCCAAACAAGACAACTGCTAGGAAGGGAAGAACGCTGCCAAAGGGGTCCGGCAATTGGGAAAGCGGAAAAGTGAGCAAGGCTGCCACCAGCAACCCCGAGACGAGACCCATTAACCCGGCCAGTAAATTCTCTGCTGAAATTCGCACCAATAAGCGGCGGATGAAGCGTACGGGGACTGTCGTAAAGTATGGTGTGGCAATTAACCCAAACAAGGCCCCAACCGTGCCGATGGCGAGGGTGTATGTGATTACTTCCTCCGGTGCGTTGCGTGAACCAAACCAAAACCACCAATACCCTCCTATGATTGTAAATAGAATCATACCAGCCATACGAACAATAAAATCAAGACTCATGGATAACTCCTTAGAAAAATAAACCAAAATAACTGCAAAAATAAAAGCGCCTTTTCATCATAGCACGGTGGTCGAAAAGCGTCAATTACAAGGCGCGTTGCATCAAATCGAATTCTTATACTGCATCTTTTATTCTTGCTCCGCTGCCATCACCATAAGCAGATTAGATATCATGCACAACAAGTACCCCCTCTTTTTGTTCCGTGCTTATGGCAGAGCAATTTGTTTGATGGTCGCCAGCATCTCGCGCAGTTTCCGCTCGGTTGCTTCTGCCCCATCTGGAAAATGGTCAAAGCGTGTAGTTTGGAAAGCCGCGAGTGCGGCTTTTCCATCTTCCGTTTCGTTCATGTTGGTCAGGGTTTCTGTTAATATTTCTAAATATTCTTTGTCCAAGCCAGGGCGCGCCACAACGACTTGTCGGGGAATTTTTTCGGTGCGGTCTAATTCAACCAGTTGTTGGAGGGTCTCTGGAGAAAAGACGATGTCGAAAGAGTAGTCATCTACGGCACCGGCTGCGACCGCATTGGTTAGCACGGCGCGCAGTGTGTTCTGGTCACTTTCGCTCACGATAAAGCCCACTTCAGATGGTGACACTGTCGCGCTGAAGTTTGACTTGGAACTCAGACTTAATTCATGCCTGAGTAGGTGAGCGGCAGAAAGAAAAAAACTTGAAGTCGCTTGGGGCTGCCGCAAGGCAATCATTTTTCCGCGTAAATCGCTTAATGTTCTTAATCCGGTGTTGCGGTTGGTAAAAATAACAACGTGAGCATCGGGTTGACCGAATTCCCATCCACGCAATAGCATTTTGGCACCGCTTTGCTGACAGGCTAACACCGCCGGATAAGCACTGTCAATATATAAATCCACCGTGCCTGATTTTAGCCACGCGGCCATTTCTTCCACCGAATTTGCCACGTGCACCCTTCCGCCCTGAATGCCATAGTTGTGCAAGGAATTCGCCAACGCATCGGCTAAAGGTTGAATGCTGGTTGCATCATCTGCTGTGTTGCCGGCAATCACACCTACAGTAATCAGCCCGTTTGAAGGGACACGCACTGTTGAGGGGGATGAAAGTTCACCACAGGCGGAGACAAAATATCCAAAAATAAGCAGAAATAAGGCCAAAATTTTGCGCATTTGGCAACCCATGTGGACAACAAGGTGCTGAAATGAGAATATCTCGCATTATTATAGCCACACCCCTCTATGCAAACATTTAGATACCGTTGTCGAACCTACAAGCGGGTCGCTTGAAATGGAATTGTAATCATTTCAGACCGCCCGGGCATCCTATTGAGCGAGCAGCGCTTGTTGTGTTTTGGCATGAATCTTGCAACTGATTTGGATGTATAATGTGATTGTTGGAACCGGTTATACGCTATGTTGCGACAAATTCAACGTCAGATTCAACGTCCTCTTCCAAGCGCGCACCTTACCCAGACCATGTCCTTGCTCCATTTGAG
>QEXW01000121.1 GCA_003130845.1 Anaerolineae bacterium | reverse complement strand
TCAGGATGCGCAAGCCAAATTGGTGACCGGCAATTTCGAATGGAATGAGCGCGGCACAGTCGTCACCTTCGTTCCCCAACAACAGCTCGCACGCGATACAGCCCTTACGCTTACTCTGGCCGGCCAAACGGCACGCTCCCTGGGCGGTGCGCCGCTCGGCACAGATACACAAGCCAGTTATGTGACCTACAAAACATTTGCTTTTGAACGCGCCAACATCCCTGAAAACGGCGTTCGCTCATTGTCCGATGGAATTTTCCTGTACTTCAGTGCGCCTCTACCCGATGAAATTCCCCCAGAAATTAGGCAGCAAATTACCCTCACGCCAGAAAATCCTGATTGGGACGTATTTGTGGATGGCCAAAAATTACAGGTCTCTATTCCCTTTAGCCCTGGACAAACCTATACCGTAACACTCCCCCCCAGCCTAACCGACCAATGGGGACAACCCCTCGGGCGGGAAGTACGCTTCACGTTCCGCGAACCGGATGCGATACCCATCATTGAGTATGGCTTTACCGACGCACTGCGCACTTCGCCTGATTCACCGCGCTTGAGCATACGCGCCGTCAATATTCAGACAATGCTGCTCTCACGCGGCACACTAAGCCTACAGCAATTCATCTCTTGGATGAGTAACTACCAAGCGCGTGAAAACATAGTTCCAGCCGACCTCAGGCGTTGGGAAATCCGCCCCAACCTACCGCGCAACGTGAACCAACCCGTAGAAATCAACCTGAGCGACACCCCCTTAGCGCCGGGCATTTACCTAGTAGCAGCCACTTCTCCCGAGTTGAAATACCCCAGAGAGCAAAAACAGGTGATTCTTGCCAGCTACGTGAATGTGACGGTCAAAAGCAGCAATCGCGAGATTCTCGTTTGGGCAATGGATACGCGCACGCTTACGCCGGTATCCAACACAGCGGTACAAGTATTCGCCGAAAATGGCGAAGCGATCCTACAAGGGGTCACCGATTCGCAAGGTTTGTGGCGCAGCCCCCTGCCTGAAAACCGAACAGTACAGCTTGTCATACTTGGCCAGCCTGGGCAAGAAACCTTTGGCGCAGCCTCGCCTGAGTGGAACAGCGGCATTGCCCCGTATGAATTTGGCTATAGATACTCCAGCCAAGCCCAGTCTCCCTTTGCCTACATCTATAGTGACCGACCAATCTACCGCCCCGGCGATGTAGTGTATTTTCGTGGTGCACTCCGCGAGAAATTCGATGGGCGCTACACCACACTGCCTACGAATGTTCTGATTGCACGTATCAACGATTACAACACGAACACGGATATATACAATCAGAAACTATCTATCTCCGACTTTGGCACCTTCAGCGGACAAGTCGCTCTGCCGCGCAGTCTAGCACCCGGTAACTATACCCTAAACGTAACCTTGCCCGACAACCAAGAATTGCAAGGTGGCTTCTTAGAGATTCAAGTCGCCGACTATCGCAAACCAGAAATTAACCTCTCGGCACAGTTGCAACCCTCTCCAGCACAGAGTGGGCAGCCGCTCACTGCCGTTGTGCGCGCGGAATACTTCTTTGGCGCACCGGCCACCGATTTACCCTTCGAATGGCGGCTGTATAGCCAACCAGCCAATTTCAGCCTGAGCAACTATCAGACCGGTGAATACGCTGAACGTTGGCTAAGTTTAACGAACCCCTACCGCGGAATGTATCAGAGCGGTGTAGGACGTACCGATAGCGCGGGTCGCTTTACCATCCCGCTCGAAACGATTACCGTTAGCAACACCACGCAACTCACCTTGGAAATCACCGCCACGGAGAGCGGTGGCTTGCCCGTCAGCACGCGCACATCGGTGACCATCCACCCTGATTCGTTCTACATCGGCATTCGTCCCCAAGTTTGGTTTGGCCAAGCAGGCACGCCTCTCTCTTTTGACCTGCTCACTGCCGATTGGCAGCAAGCCCCCCTCTCGAAACCGCTGACACTCGAATTCAAGCGTGTGCGCTGGGAACGTGCTGATATACCCTTTGAAACTCGCTTAGTCCCCGTCTATGAAACGGGTGAAACGCAAAACATACGAACAGATGGACAGGGCCGTGCGCAAGCCGTCTTCACGCCCCCCTCCGCAGGGACTTACCTGCTCGAAGCGTTCAGTGGGGCAGCCAAAACGCAAGTGTTGGTATGGGTAGGCGGACAGCAGAATGCCCCCTGGCCCAATCTGCCATACGACCAACTGCGCCTAAGCGCCGATAAACAAGAATACACCCCAGGGCAAACCGCCGAAGTGTTCATTCCCAACCCCTTCGGTCAAGAGATTCCCATGCTACTCTCCACCGAGCGCGGCACCATCAAAAATGCCCAAATACTCACCTTGCCGGCCGAAGGCTACCGTTGGAAAGTCACTCTGACCGAAGAAGATGCCCCGAATATCTACGTGGCCGTCACCGCGCTTGGGCCGGATGGAACGTTCCGCCAAGGGTATTTGAACCTAAACGTAGACCCCTCCGCCCTGACATTGCAAATAGACGTAAAAGCCTCGCCCACCAAAGCCGGCCCCGGCGAAACCATCACCCTTGACCTCACCGTAACCGACCAGAAAGGCCAGCCTGTGCAGGGCGAATTCTCATTGTCCGTTGTAGATTTGGCAGTTTTGGCATTAGCCCCACCTAACTCGCCAGACATCATCCCCGCGTTTTATCGCACGCAACCCCTCAATGTGCGCACCGGCTTGACTGCCGCAATAGATACACGTCGCTTCTCACAAGCAGGCGGTTTAGGTGGTGGTGGAGGCGGCGGCGATGAAGTCATCACCATCCGCGAGGATTTCCGCGATACGGCCTATTGGAATGCCGCAATTGTCACCGACCTGCAAGGCAAGGCACGCATTAGCCTCACTTTGCCCGATAACCTGACCACTTGGCAAGTCGAAACACGTGGGTTGACCAAAGACACAAAAGTCGGGCAGGCGCGCATACAGGTGGTGACCACCAAAGACTTGCTGATTCGCCCACAAACTCCTCGCTTTTTGGTAGTAGGCGATATCGCCGAGCTGGCAGCAATCGTTAACAACACCACCAATCAGCCTTTGCTGACCAAAGTCAGCCTAAAGGCCGATGGCTTCCAACTGCAAGAGGGTGTACAAGCCGAACAAACCGTCACCATCCCAGCCCAGGGACGAAGTCGGATAGCCTGGCGGGGCATCGTGCAAGACGTGACAGTAATTGAACCGGTGTTCACCGTCAAATCAGACCAATTCCAAGACGCCGCGCGTCCAACCGATGGCAACATCCCGGTGTTACGTTACACGGCGCCGCACACCTTTAGCACGGCTGGGATTCTCACCGAGACAAACTCGACACTGACCGAGATTATCGCCTTACCGCGCACGTTCCAACCCTTGGGTGGGGAACTCACCCTAGAACTCTCACCCTCCCTGGCTTCGGCTATGTTGAGTGCCTTAGAAGCGCGCAGCCTGCCTGAGCCAGCCTTCAGCACCGAACAAATTCTCTCGTACCTGCTTCCGAACACAGTCACCTATCTCACCCTGCAATCGGTCGGGGTAGAAAATACCGGCCTGCGCACGCGCTTAGAGAGCGACATTCTGGTTCAAACCAATCGTTTGCTCGCTGCGCAACAAGCAGATGGTGGTTGGGGTTGGGGGTTGAGCGCCACTCGCTCTGACCCATACATCACAGCTTACATCATCTTTGGGTTAGAAAAAGTACGTCAAAGCGGACTGGTTGATGAGAACACCCTGTTATCTGTCATTCAACGTGGACGTGACTACTTGTTCCGTACCGCCGAACCTTTCACCGGTAAAGCCAACCTGAATGACCCCGCGCAAGCCAATCGCGCAGCCTTCTATCTCTTTGCCCTGCAAGAGACCGGCAGTTTGAACACATTCAACTATCTTGCCGAACAGCTTTACAGCGAGCGCGAACGGCTTGACCCCTGGGCAAAAGCCATGTTGGCGGTCACGCTTTCTCGGTTGAACCCAAGCGATGAACGCAGCCGCACGCTGTTTTCCGATATTGAAGCCAGCGCACTGCGTTCGGCCACCGGCGCACATTGGGAAAGCACGCAAAGCGGCTGGTTCACTCCGGCCTCCCCGCTCTATACCAGCGCGGTTGTCTTATACACACTGACCGAACGTGACCCAGCCAGCCCGCTCGCCGCAGATGCAGTACGCTATTTAGCCACACAGCGCGGTCCCCAAGGCTGGGCTTCGGACTATGAAAATGCCTGGGTCATGCTGGCACTCAACCGCTTCATGGCAGCCACCGGTGAGTTCCGCGCCGATTTCGGATTTTCTGCCGCACTGAATGGAGTCAACATTGCGCAAGGGCAGGCGGCTGGGCCGCAAACGCTCACCACCATCAACGCTAGCACGCCCCTGGGTCAACTAAGCCCCAACGGCGCCAACTTGCTGACCTTGAACCGACAAAGTGGGGTTGGACGACTGTATTATCGCGCCGCGCTGAAGGTTTTGCGCCCGGTCGAAAGTGTCCCCGCGCTCGATAAAGGTATCAGCATCCTTCGAGAATACCTACAATGCGAAGGCAGCAACTGCCAACCGGTCACTTCATATAAGGTTTCTGAAGAGAAAGCAGCCCGCCTGACGGTGCGCGTGACTATCACCATTCCGCATGATGTCTATTACCTGGTTGTCGAAGATTTCATTCCTGCCGGGGCTGAAATCCTCGACCCATCGCTTCAGACCAGCCAACAAAGCGAGCAAAGTCTATCCGCGGAGAGGCTGGTTGATGCAGCCAATCCCTTTAGCCAAGGTTGGGGCTGGTGGTTCTTTAGCCGCCCACAAATCTATCGTGAGCGCATCGTCTGGAACGCCGAATATTTGCCTGCCGGCACGTACATGTTGACCTACACCATCATCCCATCCCTACCAGGCGAATATCGCGTTCTGCCAGCACACGCCTGGCTGGCCTACTTCCCTGAAGTGCAAGGCACCACCTCAGGAGCATTGTTCCTGATAGAAAGGTAAAGCTAGCATCCGACACGCCTAACGAAAGAAAAAGATGAGAACAGGCCATCGCTAATCTCTGCCTGTTCTCATCTTTCTTTCAAGTTGCCACCTTGCAAAATTTGCACGGGTTTTAACGCAAAATCGCAGAGACGCAAAGAAAAAGCGTCAAAATCTTGGCGTCTTATCACTGTTGGATTAACAAAGCCCACCCGCAAACGCTTCAAGGACCAAAGAAAACAACTTGAGTTAACTCCTTGCCTTGATGCTCAAGAAGATGCCGGTTGCTCCCAGCGCCATGACTGCACCAAAAAAGAAGGGGGCACTCGCACCAAAGCCGGTCCAGCCACCTACCCCTTGCCACAGAATGCCTGCCAGCAACGAAGCGGGCAAAGCAGTGAGCGCAATCGCAGCGTTATACAAGCCATACGCCATGCCGCGCCGTTCAGCCGGAACCAAATCGGCCACAAAGGCTTTGGCCGCGCCCTCTGTCGCAGCATAATACACCCCATACAAGCCAAACAATAACCAAACCTGCACCCCGCTTTGAGAGAGCGCCAAACCCAGGTAGACCAATCCATACATAAGCCAGCCACCCAAGATGAGTTTACGGCGCCCAATTCGGTCAGAAAGCGCGCCAAACGGCCCAGCCAGCAGTGTATAAACAGCGTTGAAGGTAAGCAACATGCCCATCACCTGCAGCACACTCAACCCGCGCTCCTGTCCACGCAAGATAATGAAAGAATCGGACGAATTCCCCAACGTAAACAAAATAGAAGCCAACAGAAACATCTTAAAACGGCCATCGAACCCACTTAAACGGAAAGCAGGTTGGTTAGATTGGGGTTTGATAGATACTTCATGCGCGAACACGGCCAAAATGAACACAGCCAACACAGCCGGAATGATGGAAATTAACACAATCGTCTGAAACGTCTGCCGGGTCAGTTGCGCCGTGCCCGCTTGGGTAAGGTAAATCACCAACGCCGCAATCGCCAACCCCGTAAAGGCCCCGGCCGTATCACCGGCGCGGTGCAACCCGAAGGCAATCCCGCGCTGATGTTCAGAGACGCTACCTGCCAAAAGCGCATCGCGTGGTGCCGTGCGAATGCCCTTCCCCATTCGGTCGGCAAAGCGCACACCTAACACCCAGCTCCAACTCGAAGCAAAATACAAAAAGGGTTTCGCCAGGCTAGAAAGGCCATATCCGGTCACCGCTAACCATTTGCGCGAACCCAACTTATCGGAAAGCGCGCCAGAATAAAGCTTAAGCAAACTGGCTGTCGTTTCTGCAACGCCATCAATCAACCCGATGATACTCGTCCGCACCCCTAACACATTGGACAGAAAGAGCGGAAGCAGGTTGGCCAGCATTTCACTGGAAACATCGGTCAAAAAAGAAGTGAGCGAGAGTACCCACACATTGCGGGGCAGAGAAAGTTTTTTCATTGCAAACCTCGTTAATGATTTTCTCACGCATGCGTTGGGCAAGCATAGGTCAATCGTATGTTGCGCGTCAAGCATGAATGGAATATACGTGCTATATTAAGAGCAGTGATTTCTCTTCTCCTCCTTGAATGAGAGCCGGGGTCGGCGTCCCCGGCTCTCACGATTCTACTCCCAAAGCACCTAAGTTCTGGCATCAAACTTCCCAAGCACGAGCGACAAAACGAACCAACTGCTCCATACCAGTGGCCACCGACCCGGTTTCCAGGTATTCTCCAACCGTGTGGGCACCACCACCGCAAGTAATACCCAGTACGAGAGCCGGATAGCCCAGGCTGAGTGGGATATTGGCATCGGTAGAACCAACCGTCAGACTAGGTTCAATCCCTAACTCTCTGAGAGTGGATTGCGCGAGTTGGATAAATGGGTGCAAAGGGGAAATTTCGCCTGCCGGGCGGTGACCAATCACCTGGCGCTCTATCTGCAAACCAGGTTGTTGGGCAGCATCGAGCAAAGCTTCCACCCGCCGCGCCAGTTGATTCAAAACAACGGCATCTTCAGAGCGTAAATCCAATTCTAACCAGGCTTGCGCAGCAATCGTATTGATACTCGTCCCGCCACCTATGCGCCCAATATTGAATGCAGTGCGCGGCAGAGAGGGGATTTTAAGCGCAGCAATCTGGGCAGCCACTTTAGCAAGCTCATGAATGGCCGAAAGCCGACCAAAATCGGTCCAAGAATGTCCGCCCTGCGTGTGAAAAGTGATTTTATAACGGCGCACTCCCGTGCCACGATAGTAAACATGGCCCAGCGCCATTCCCTCCAAAACCAGGTAAAGCAGCGGCGTGTCACCAAATCGTTGACAAATGGCCCTCATGCCTTTCAGGTCACCCAGGCCTTCCTCGCAAGTATTAGCCACCAGCCACAAATCGCCCGGCAGAGTGATGCCCCGCTCACGCAATGCCCAAACCAGGCCAAAGAGAGCGGCCACTCCCAGCGAGTTATCGCCAATGCCAGGACCATACATGCGCTCATTTTCCTTGCGGAAAGTGAGCGGTGTTTCCAACGGGAAGACCGTATCGAGATGCGCAGAAACAACCAGCGCAGGATGCTTCCCACCAGGCAAGCAGGCAAACACATTTCCGGCGGAATCCATTTCAACTTGGCTTAATCCCTCAGCCAAAAATTTTTCTAGGACGAATCGAGCACGTTCCGTTTCTTGAAACGTAGGCGCAGGGATTTGTTGAATATGTACCGCCAAGTCGAGAATGCGCTCAACAAGATTCATAACGTTCTCACCAGAGTTGCCAGCGAAGCCAAGCGTGCCTGTGCTAGGCCGGGCATCGCATCGAGCAAGTAAAAAGGACCACTGCCTTCAATGGCAAACGAAGCCGAAATGTTACCATGCAGAGCCGCCTGAAGCGGATCGAGCGTAGCCAAATAGCCGGCCAAAAAGCCGCCACAGAAAGCATCGCCGGCGCCGGTTGGGTCCACGTAATTGGCGGGGTAGCCAGGAATTTCCCACCTGCGATTGCTGCTTCGGTCGTAAACCAACTGCCCGCGTGCGCCACGCTTGATGACCACAATATCGCAGCCAAAGCTCGCAAGAATCTCGGCCATTTCCCACAGGTCATGCGTACGGCCCCAAAACAGGCTGCGGATTTCCTCTTCAGAAGGAAGAAAAGCGGTTATACCTTGCAAAAGGGAACGCAAATCATCCAGGTAATTCGCATTCATATAACCAGGGCCAGGGTCAATTGTAACGTAAGAACTGCCGCCAAGACGGAAAGCCGTCGAAAGTTGGGAATGAGTCAGCAAATCAAGCGGCGCCAGGTGAACTCCTTTAACGGCGCGATATTCGGGCGGTATATCAGACAATTTGGGTGAATCGGGCTGAGCGCGCAAACGGTTATCTTGCCCATCAGACGGTGGTTGATAGCCAAGCAATCCTTTCGGAAAGGGCAACCCTAAGCGCGCAAAGTGTGCCACCGGGCTAGAACGCTGGACAGTATGCTCATCGGTATAGACCAGAAAGGAGCGCAAATCCATCGGCGCCGGCACAATTTTGACACCGCGCGTATCCAAGCCACGTTGCCGAAAAGACCGCAACCATTCTGCCGGGTAGTCTTCTCCCACTCGCGCCAACAACGAAACAGAATCAACCCACAAACGCGCCCCAGCCGCAGCATAGAGCAAATTCCCCCCTGGTTTATCCAAAAGTGGTTTGCCAGAGGGGGGGATAAGGTACTGTCGGCGCAGTTGCCCGGCGATGACGAGGGACACGTCCATATCTTAGTTGATGAAAACCTTATCGGCGGCGCGCGCCTGGTCAGCATCCAGCGGCAACAGAAGCGTAAACGTGCTACCTTGGCCTTCGGTGCTTTCGGCCCAAATGCGCCCACCCATCAATTCAATATTCAGCTTTGCCACAGAGAGTCCTAACCCCATACCACCATGCTTACGCGTGAGATGCGATTCGACCTGGTAAAAACGCTCAAAAATATGCGGCAAATCTTTGGCCGGAATACCAATGCCGTTGTCTTTGACCGCAATTTTGACATACCCGGGTACTTCTTCAGCAGTTACAAAAACATAACCGCCACGCTCAGTAAACGCCACACCATTTTGCAAAATGTTTAGGATAGCCACCCCAATTTTCTCGGCATCCCCTTCAATCATCAAATCCGAATTTTCAATATCGAAACCAAGTGTAATTCCTTTGGTTTCGGCATCCTCTCGAACCACAGCCAAAGCATCCAGAATCACTTTACGTATCGAAACCGTACGCCGCCGAACCGAAGCCACCCCGCTCTGAACGTTATGCACACGGGTCATGTTATCAATAATTTCCTTTAGACGCATGGCATTCCGGATGATGGTATCGAGTTGTTCGTGATATTCTTCGCTCACCAGCTCCCGCAAAAAAGTAGAATGACCGAGAATCAATCCCAGGGGTGTGCGCAGTTCATGCGAGGTAATAGCAATAAAATCGGTTTTCATCTTGTCCAAGCGCTCGGCTTCTTCACGCGTTTCTTCCAATTGTTGCTGTAAATGGGCGTTTTGAATGGCAATGGCCGCATGAGCGGCTAGCGTCTCTAACAAGGTCACATCTTCGCCGGTATAATTCACTCCACCGGCTTTGTTTATCACTTCCAGAATACCCAACACCTCGCCTCGAAACAGGATAGGACAGGCAACAACAGAATAAGTAAAAATTCCGCTCAACTCATCGGCGCGCCTGGAATGTTGAGACGCACGGTTGATGTCATTCACAACGACCGTTTCTTTTTTACGAAAGGCCAGCCCGGCAATGCTCTCATCAATGGGGATAAGCAACGTTTGAAGCATTTGCAAATCCGGTGTGTTGACCAAAAAGCGCAGACTTTGTTCATCAGGCTCTGGGTCTAAAATCGAAGCCCCCAGGGAATTGGTCAGTTCGGCAGCCGCCTCCAGAATGAGCAACAGCGCATCCCGTAATTCGGTAATCGTATTGAGTGTGCGGCCCACTTCTAGCAGCCGCTTCATCCGTTGAAGTTGTGTGTACATAGGCGGACAACCGATAGTTTAAGCAAGCAAGGTAGGATAAAATTATACTTCATTCGGTCAATTCACCGGCATCATCGCTCGTCTTTGGCATAAAAACTGGGCGTAAAATGCAAATCTAACAAAACCGTAAGGAGAAGCAAACGCATGAGTAACAAAAAAGTACGCGTCGCCATCATTGGCGTCGGCAACTGCGCCTCATCACTAGTACAAGGCGTGGAGTTCTATAAAGATACGCCCGACAGCGCTACTGTTCCGGGCATTATGCACGTCAATCTGGGCGGCTATCACATTCGGGATATTGAATTTACGCTTGGCATTGACATCAACGCCACCAAGGTTGGAAAAGATCTGAGCGAGGCCATCTTTGCCGAACCGAACAATACCTACAAATTCAGCGATGTGCCGCACCTAAACGCACCGGTCGTGCGCGGCATGACTCACGACGGCCTGGGCAAATACCTTTCGCAAGTGATTAAGAAAGCACCTGGCCCCACCGCCGACATCGTCCGTCTGCTCAAAGAGACCAAAACCGACGTAGTCGTCTCCTACTTACCGGTTGGTTCAGAAATGGCGACGAAATGGTACGTAGAACAAATTATCGAGGCGGGTTGTGCCTTCGTCAATGCCATTCCGGTCTTTATTGCCTCCAGCGAATATTGGGGCAACCGCTTTAAGAGCGCCGGCTTGCCGGTGCTAGGCGATGACATTAAGAGCCAAGTTGGCGCCACCATCCTGCACCGCGTCATCACCAGCCTATTTGTAGACCGGGGCGTACAAATTGACCGCACCTACCAGTTAAACTTTGGCGGCAACACGGATTTCATGAACATGCTCGAACGAGAACGCCTGGAGAGCAAAAAAATCTCCAAAACCGGGGCGGTAACGAGCATGATCCCCTATGAACTGCCTGAAGACAACGTGCATGTCGGGCCTTCCGATTATGTCCCCTGGTTGACCGACCGCAAATGGTGCTACATCCGCATGGAAGGCACAACCTTTGGCAACGTACCGCTCAATGTAGAAGCCAAACTAGAAGTGTGGGACAGCCCCAACTCAGCGGGAGTAATCATTGATGCCGTGCGCTGCGCCAAAATTGCCCTTGATCGGGGTTTAAGCGGCCCAATCCTTGGCCCCTCTTCGTACTTTTTCAAAACGCCGCCCAAGCAATACCGCGACGACATTGCCCGCCAAAAAACCGAAGACTTCATCAGTGGCAAGAGTAACGAGTAATCCTTGCGATACAGAGAACGAACCCCCAGTTGCCACCTGGCAAAATTTGCACGAGGTTTAACGCAAAGTCGCAGAGACGCAAAAAAGCGTAAAAATCTTGGCGTCATATCGGCTTTAGATTAACAAAACCCACCCGAAAACGCTGCAAAAACCAAAGGTAGCAACTTGAGTTAACTAACAAAGAACAGACTGCAAGGAAAAAGAGCAACACCTTTGCAGTCTGTTCTTCTTCGCCAGATGTAAACAGGGTTTTCTAAAAATAAAGGGCGCTGGGATGGCGAAGTCCCCTCAATGGGGAAACGCAGGCCGAAACAAAAAACCGCCTTTCAGCGGCTTTGTTGCTCTGTCGGGTCGCTGGGATGGCGAAGTCCCCTCCATGGGGAAACTCAGGCCGAAACAAAAAACCGCCTTTCAGCGGTTTTTTGCTCTGTCGGGGCGCTGGGATGGCGAAGTCCCCTCAATGGGGAAACTCAGGCCGAAACAAAAAACCGCCTTTCAGCGGTTTTTTTGCTCTGTCGGGGCGCTGGGATGGCGAAGTCCCCTCCATGGGGAAACTCAGGCCGAAACAAAAAACCGCCTTTCAGCGGTTTTTTTGCTCTGTCGGGGCGCTGGGATTTGAACCCAGGGCCTCTTGCACCCCATGCAAGCGCGCTAGCCGGGCTGCGCCACGCCCCGATTAATTGCCCATGCTGCATCCTGTACAGCGAAGCGGTATTATACCGCAAAATTCTCGAAAACTGAAAAGAAATTCAACCCATTTTGCACACAACGCTGCCAACTAACCTGAAAATGGTACCAGCATCTCGGTCCTTTCGATCACTTCTGCCTGCAACCGGCCTGCCGAGAGTTCACGCAATTCGGCCTGAAAGCCATCCAGGGCCTGCACCGGCAAGCGCAAAGTCAGCGTCACATCAGCGGCGAACTCCTCGCCAAGCACCGCCCCGCCATGACGGGCCGTGAGCAGCCGAACGCGCTCTAGCAAGTGATAAGGGATGGCAAGCAAGGCCAGGTAAACCGGCATCCGGCGCGCGCGGGGAACGGCATTGACCACCTGCTGGGTGGCTTCGGTGTAGGCTTTCACCAACCCGCCCGTTCCGAGCAGCGTGCCGCCAAAATAACGGGTGACGACCACCGCTAGGTCGCCCAGCCCCGAGCCGCGCAGCACCGTCAGTGCCGGGCGGCCCGCCGTGCCGGTGGGTTCGCCATCGTCCGAGCAATACTCGATGACGTTGTTCCCGCCGCCGATGATGTAGGCCGGAACGTTGTGGGTGGCATCGGAGAATTCGGCGCAAATTTCCTTAATGAAAGCGCGGGCTTCATCCACGCTAGAAACAGGCGCCAACGTGGCAATGAAGCGCGAGTTGACCACCGTCAATTCACGGCGGGTTCGTTCCAGGGGGAGGAGATAGTCGCTACGCACGGCTGACTGACGTATCCGTTATCTCCAGCGCCTTATCCAGCACGGCAAAGCCCTCCCGCAGTTGCGCTTCGGTGATGATGAGCGGCGGAATGACCAGAACCGTGTGCCAGTGAGTGTAAAGGAACAGGCCGTGTTCCAAGCAATAGGCGCGAAAAGCCGCCATCTCCGGGCTGGAACTGTTCCAGGGAGTAAGAGGTTCACGCGTTTCGCGATTTTTGACCAATTCGATAATCCCGAACAAACCAATCGAACGCACTTCACCCACCGAGGGGTGCGATTCGCCCAAATCGGTCAGCAGTTTGTGCAAGACAGGTCCCATCGCCGCGGCGTGTTCTACAATGCGCTCATCCTTCATCACTTGAATATTAGCGACCGCTGCGGCTAGCGAGACCGGATGCGATGTATAAGTCAGCCCCGATTCAAAAACACGCTCATCAAACGCTGCCGCGATTTCCGGTTTCATCGCCACCGCACCGAGCGGGGCATACGCCGAAGTCAACCCTTTCGCCATCGTCATGATGTCGGGAATAACGTTCCAATGCTCAACCGCAAACCACTTGCCGGTGCGCCCAAAACCAGACATGACTTCATCGGCAATCATCACGATGCCGTACTTGTCGCACAGCGCGCGCACACCTTGCATATAGCCTTCAGGGGGAATGATGACACCGTTCGTACCGGTGACGCTTTCCATCAAAATAGCAGCAATAGTATGCGGCCCCTCATACAGGATAATTTCTTCCAGGTGATTCAAATAATCCTGCGCAAAATCGGCTTCGGAGATAGTCGGATGGGTACGATGAAACGTCGAACGGTAGCGATACGGATCGAGAAAATGCACCACACCTGGCATCAGGTTCGGCTCCCACATGTGGCGGCGGGGGTCACCGGTCGCCGCCATCGCACCGGCAGTAGCACCATGATAGGAGCGATAGCGGGTGAGAATTTTGTGCCGACCGGTATAACCGCGCGCTAGTTTAATCGCATTTTCGTTGGCATCCGCCCCGCCCAACGTGAACAAAATTTTTGAAAGCGCGCCGGCGGGGGTTACATCGGCCACAGCCTGAGAGGCCAAAGCGCGGATTTTCGTGGTCATCCCTGGGGCAGCGTAAGGTAGCTCTGCGGCTTGTTGCTGAATGGCTTGAATGACGCGCTGATTGCCATGCCCAATGTTGACGCACATGGTCATCGAATTGAAGTCGAGATAGCGTTTGCCGTCCACATCCCAAAAATAAACACCTTCGGCGCGCCGAACGGCAATGGGATTCACCTTGGCTTGGGCCGACCAAGTCCAAAACACATGTTCGCGAGAGAGAGGCAAAATTTCCGAATCAGGCAGGTCAAACATGAAATCTCCTTGAAAACCGAATTGCGCATTGGATACCAAACGAGACACTCCAGATTATAATACGCCCCCTCTGGCCTGAAAGGAGCCCCAATGACCCCCTTCCCCCACACCCGGCTGGTCATCATTGGCGCAACCGGCTGCGGAAAATCTACTTTGGCAGAGCGTTTGGCACACAAACTTGACTTAAACTTGATTGAACTGGATGCTCTGCACTGGCGCCCCGGTTGGGTAGAAGCGCCTGATGAGGAGTTCCGCTCCTTGACCGATGAAGCCACGCGCGCGCCGCGCTGGGTTGCCGCCGGAAATTACCAAATTGTGCGCGATTTGGTCTGGTCACGCGCGCAAGTTGTCATCTGGCTAGATTATCCTTTTTGGACGGTGTTCTGGCGACTGACCCGGCGCATTTTTCGGCGCTGGTGGACTCAAGAACTGGTCTGTGGCAGGAACCGCGAAACGCTTTGGGGGCATTTTAAACTCTGGTCAGAGGATTCGCTCTGGCATTGGTTGCTCAAAACGTATTGGCGGCGAAAACGTGAATTTCCGCAACTCCTTAGGCAGCCCGCGCATCAGCATTTAGACGTTTACCGCTTCACAACACCCGCACAAACCGAAGCCTGGTTTACCAGCCTGTCATGATATACTGCGCCTATGAACCGTTGCTCTGCACCGCTACCTGCTACCGTCCGACATGGGCTAGAGTTATTCAATCTTGGTGAGTATTTCGAGGCACACGAAGTGTTGGAAGAAGCCTGGCGCGCCGAGCGTGACGAAATTCGCGCCTTGTATCAAGGCATTCTTCAAGCGGCAGTCATGTATCTGCACATTACGCGCAACAACTACGAAGGCGCAGTCAAGATGTATCAACGCTGCATGAAATTGCTCGCCCCCTGGCCTGAGATTTGTCAGGGTGTGCAGGTAGGCGAATTACGGCGTAACTTAACGAGTGTGCTAGAAACCATCACGCGCCTAGGGCCCGAACGACTGCAACATTTCGACAGAAAACTCCTTAAACCAGTGCGCTATGAATGAAAAGGAAAAAGAAGAAAAAAAGGCCTATCTGTGCGACCGTTGCGGCTGTGAAATGATTGAGCGGCAATGCAAAGTGATTTGCCCCAACTGCGGCAACCGCTTTGATTGCTCTGACCTGAGCATTTATTTTGACTGAAGACAGGTTGTTCGTAAACCATGACCGACTTTAACGGCAAAATCGCCCTAATCACCGGCTCTGGGCGGGGAATCGGACGTGCAATTGCACTCCATTTTGCTCGCTTGGGCGCCGATGTGGTCATTAACTTCTTCCGCAACCGCGCCCCTGCCGAGCAAACCCTGCGCGAGGTAGAAGCGCTAGGCCGTCGTGCCTTGCTCGTCAAAGCGGATATTGGTAATCTGGATGAGTTAAAGGAACTCTTCCATCAGACAGAAAAAACATTTGGCGGCTTAGATTTCTACATCCACAACGCAGCTTCCGGATACAACCGCCCTGCATTAGAACAAAAACCCAAAGGCTGGGAATGGACGATGAACATCAACGCCCGCTCCCTCCTGTTTGGGGCGCAACAAGCAGTTCCACTGATGGAAAAACGTGGCGGCGGCGCCATCGTCAGCATCACCTCGGCCGGCTCCAGGCGCGTTTTGCCTGATTACATCGTTGTCGGGGCCAGCAAAGCAGCGCTGGAGGCTCTCACCCGCTACTTAGCGGTGGAACTGATTTCCCGAAAGATTGTGGTTAACGCCGTTTCGCCCGGCGTAGTCGAAACCGAAGCATTGACACACTTCGCCGCCATGGAAAGCAAGGAAAACATCCTGCAGCAATTCATCGCCCGTGTGCCGGCCCAAAGACTGGTGACCCCTGAAGATGTGGCCGGGGTGGTTGCCTTCCTATGCTCACCGGCGGCACAGATGATTGTCGGGCAGACGATTGTGGTGGATGGCGGCTATTTGTTGACCGTACCACACGACTAGGGGCGCCGGACGAGAATCGCCCGTGCGGGTGCGCCATCGCTCCCGGCCAGTTTGAGGGGCAAGCAATACAAATCATAAAACCCGCGCGGCACCTGCGAGAGATTCACCCCTTCTAAGGCAATCACACCCGCTTGAAGCAAAATACGATGCGTGGGAACAGAAGCATGATACGGGGCTACGGAAAGGTAATCCACGCCAACCAATTTCACGCCACGCTCTACCAGCCACTGCGCGCCATCCTCGCTAATGGCCACGAAATCCGTCTGAAATTCCTCCACCCCTTGCGCCCACCAACGTGAGTTGCGTGTGCCAAATAAGATGCGTTCCATCCCTTCCGGCAGGGGCGTCCGCCTCAACACTTCCGCCGTAATTTCATCTACGTCGTGGGGCAGCTGAACAACATAGCACAAGCCGGTCAACACTTCGAGAGAAAGCGCTTCGACCGTACGACCATCGTTCAGGAAATGATGAGGGGCATCTACATGCGTTCCAGCATGAACACTCATCGCCAAACGGGTCATGTTATATTCTGCCCCTTTATCCATTGCTTCCACCTGTTCTAGAACAACCGGCGGGTCACCCGGCCAAACCGGCAAGCGGGCAGAAAGTGTAAGGGAAATATCATAAATGGACATAAGAAACTCCAAAAGATAAAAACAAAGCACGAAAGACCGCTTCGTCCTTCGTGCTGTTGGCCATCTCTATGCTGGCATCATGCCGCCAATTCCTGGGTAAAAAACTGACGCACACGCGCGACAAGTTGGCGCTGAGTCATTTTATCGGCCGGCTCAAGTTTGAGCAAGCGTCCGCGTAAATCTTTATGCTTTTGCAGCGCTTTTTCAAACTCATGCTTGGCTTCACCCGGCCCCATTACAAAGATTCGCTCTGCCTCACGGATGGCTTGGATGACATTCTCGTAATACTCACGCAATTGGTGTTGATAGCGGTCGTTATGCCCGAGTTCAGAATCAAGTCCCTGATTGTATAGACCGCCAATGCGTGTCGCACCGGTGCGAACACGCGGCGTAAGATTGGACGGGATGACTTGAATGCGATTTTCACCTAACCAGACCAGATAAGCATTCTTATGGTCAATCCAGAGTCCGACATTACGGGTCATATCCATCCTCCTCATAAGAGTAAAAAGGAATAAAAAGAATATACGCGACTGCTCTTGCCTCCTTGGTATAAATACTCTATCGCAATTGCGGGGAAAAATCAACCACCCTTCATCGGTAAAACAAAATCATACGGATATTCTGCCAGCCGCTCAAATTGCCCATCGGGACGCACCCAATAGGTATCTTCAATACGAATACCCATCCCCTTTTCAGGATAATACAAACCAGGCTCAATCGTAATCACCACGCCAGGCTTCAGTAGGTTATCCTCGCTAGCAGTCAGCCCACTCATCGGTCGTTCGTGAATGTTCAGCCCAACACCATGACCCAACGAATGGACATACCCCTCAAGTGGGGTTTTTTCGGTGCGTGGCGTCTTGTGTCCTTCCTTTTCAAACAATTCACAGGCCAACGCCTGATAATACTTAAAACTGGCATTGACCTGAAGACGCTCTACGATTTCACGGTACACGTTCCATACTTGGTGATAGAGCTGCTCTGCTTCGGGGGTAGCATACCCCAGGCTCCAAGTGCGCGTGAAATCATAAAAATATCCACCGCCCACTTCAGCAGGATAAATGTCAAAAACGATGGTTTGCCCCAAACGCAAATAATCCATCGAATTACCCGTCGAATGCGGAACACCGGCATCATGCCCAATAGCAAAAATGAAACCTTCCCGCGGCTCTGCACCACGTTCCGCCAGCCACAGACGAATCTTGCTTTTCACATCACCGATTGTCAGGGGGGTTCCATCTTCTTTGAGCAAGACTTCGTCGGCGCGCACGGCACAACTGGTCAAATAATCGCGGGTTAAGTCAACCACTTGGGTGGTAATCTGTCCCATCCGTCGAATGCGCGCCACTTCGCTCTCGTCCTTGGTTTCCATAGCATACAGAAACAATCCATTCTCACGCGGCTCACCCACCAGCTGCACTTCTGGCATCAGCGTTTGAAAATGAGAGAGCATAGCAAAAAGCGGGCCGAAATCCACATGACCATATACACCGACCCGTCCACTCACCTGCAAACTACTTAAGATAGCCCGCAACCGTAAAGCCAAAGTGCGCGCCGAATCCCCCCCCTGTCCATCGATTGGATATTCATCGTAAAGATGCACTTCCAATCCGCTTTGAGCGGCTTCCTCCCGCTCCATCGGGTTACAAACCAAAATCGTCTTGCCGCCCCGCTTTTTAACCAAGGCGGCACCACTTACATGCCCACCACCGGTTAGATACGTCATCGGCGGATTGTTTTCTGCAGCGCCAAAAACCAAGATAGCATCAAAATTGCGTTCTTGCATAAGCGCGTCCAGGTCAGATTTCATGAAATCTCCTTATTGTGGATTTAAGAATATTGTCTGAATACTTTATTATTGTTCCTTCTGCCGTTCAATATTTGCACCCAGCAAACGAAGTTTGACATCCACTGCTTCGTAACCCCGGTCAATTTGACCGACATTACGAATGACCGAGGTTCCCTGCGCAGCCAGCGCAGCCAAGACCAACGTCATCCCAGCACGAATATCAGGGCTCTCCACCTTTTCACCGTACAATTTCGAAGGTCCGGTGACAATACAACGATGTGGGTCGCACAACACAATTTGCGCGCCCATGCCCACCAGCTTATCGGTAAAAAACATGCGGCTAGGATACATCCAATCGTGGAACAAGACGCTACCACGCGATTGCGTTGCTACGGCAATGGCAATACTCATCAAATCCGTAGGAAAGGCTGGCCAAATATTCGTCTTAATTTCGGGGATGGCATTGCCCAAATCGGGTTCGACTTCTAAGCGTTGCTCAGCGGGAACGAGAATATCTGCCCCTTCGACAACCCAATCTACCCCCAAGCGGTTAAACACAATGCGAATCATATCCAGGTACTGTGGCCCCGCATCCCGAATACGGATATTGCCGCGCGTCATCACTGCCGCACCAATAAAACTGACCACCTCGAGATAATCCGCCCCAATCGTAAATTCCGCACCATGTAGGCGGTCCACCCCTTCTACATAAAGGGTGTTCGAGCCGATTCCGTCGATTTTGGCCCCCATGGCATTTAACAGATGGCAAAGCTCCTGGACATGCGGCTCAGAAGCAGCGTTGCGCAAAATAGTGGTTCCCTGCGCCAGCGAAGCCGCCATCAGAGCATTCTCTGTACCGGTGACCGAGGCTTCATCCAACAAAATATCCGCTCCTTTCAGGCGGCTCGCTTTGAAGGAAAACGTTCGGTCATAGGCCACTTCAGCACCTAAATGACGCAAAGCCCAAATGTGCGTATCTACCCGGCGGCGGCCAATGACATCCCCACCAGGCGGAGGCAATTTCACCCCACCCGCTCGAGCGGTCATCGGCCCAGCCAACAAAATCGAAGCACGTATACGGCGTGAAAGGTCGGGGTCTAGGTCCGCTGGACGCACCTCGGCTGCTTGCACCCGCCACATACGGTTGCCTAAGTCTGTGACTTGCACTCCTAGGCTTTCCAACATATGGCGCATGTCATTGACATCACGGATTTGCGGAACATTGCGCAAAATAACCGGCTCTTCCGTCAACAGACAGGCTGCCAGCAAAGGTAAGGCAGCATTCTTATTGCCTGAGGGAGTGACCTCCCCCTGCAAGGGGATGCCTCCTTGAATAATAAACTTTTCCATAAAACTTTACCCTTTGGGTTAGATTTGTAACGAGATTGTAAGCCAGGATAGAACTTTCGCCAAGCAGAATTATGATTAGGCGCAATCGTACCAGGATAAGAATTGGTATAATCTCAAGTATGGATTTAATCTTTGCCGGAATTATCGGATTTTTGGCTGCGCTGTTGGTAAATTACCTGGCCGATACCCTTCCGAAGGGCGAACGGCCGGGTCGTCCGCTTTGTCAACACTGCCAAAGCGAACTAACCTGGCGGCAGTATCTCACCTTCAGCCCGTGTCCGCATTGTAAAAAAGGCCGCACCGTGCGCACTTTTGCAACCATCCTGCTGGGCATAGGCCTTTCCCTTTGGCTATGGAATGCACCACCCCCCAAGCTCGGTTACTGGTTGGGTATCTTGCTGCTGACATACTTTGCAGTGGTTGTCATCATTGACTTTGAACATCGCTACATCATGATAAGCACCGTGCTAGTGGGAGCCATCCTCGGGCTGGTCATTGGCACCTTACTGCATGGGGTCATCAACACCTTCCTTGGCGGCCTAACTGGCTTGGGCATCATGGGTGCATTTTATCTTCTGGGCATCCTCTTTGCTCGCTACCGCGCCCGCAAACGCGGGATAGATGACGGTGAGGAAGCCCTTGGACTAGGTGATGTTTATCTTTCTACGGTGCTAGGGCTTCTGCTAGGCTGGCCGCGCATCTTATATGGCTTGTTCTTTGGCGTACTGGCAGGTGGTTTGATTAGCTTTTTGCTGATTTTGGCATTAATCGCTACCAAACGCTACCAGACGATGACCGTCTTCACAGCCTATGGCCCCTATCTCATTTTTGGCGCTTTTCTCATTCTCTACACGCCACAAATATTAACACTTCTGTCAGGAAGATAGCCCATTAGTACTGAAGTAGGATTGTTAAGACAAGTGAAGCAATTAAACTGAAAGAAGGCGAAAAATGCCTGTTGATTATTTAAGTTTGTTTTAATCTTTTGGAGTTATGCAATGTTGGTTTGGAAAGCAAAAAAGAATGTGCAACAAAAACCCAAAGCGCAGAGCGCGGTTGAACTGACGCTGGTCATTTCGGTTCTGCTGCTCTTGCTCACCGCCATGGTCGAGTTTGGCGTCTTGCTCAACACCTATATCACCGTGCAAGATGCCGCCCGAACCGGAGCGCGCGAGGCATCGGTAGCCGACCCGATTGTCAATCCTTCGCTATTTTTTAACATTGATTACGGTGTACCCTCGATTGTTATTCGCGCCCTGGCGCCATTAACTCTCGACACGACCTGCGCCAACCCGGCCACCGACCCTTGCGATGACATTGTGATTTGTGTTTACAGCGTTCGCAGCGGACAAACTCCTGTCCGATTGTACAACGTCAGCGTCTATGGAAATCGAACGACGCAGTTCACACCCGCTCAAATTGCCGCCCGGCTTGACTCTGCTGCCCCTAACACCGGCCTGGTCTCCATCGAAATCTTTTACAGCTACCGACAACTGCTGAACCTGCCCTGGATGGATCCTTTTGAAAACGCCGGTGGCTTCTTACCCTTCCGTGTTTTTGCCATCATGCCGCTTTCAGCAGCAGAGCCCACCCCAACTCCCCGGCCTTAAAGGTGATTTGCTATGAAAAAGAGCCTACAATTTTTCTTAAAACAACGCCAAAAAGGTCAGATTTTGGTCATCATGGGCCTGATTTTCATTGGCTTAATCGCAGTCATTGGGCTGGCGATTGACCTTGGGCTTGTGTTCGTAGCATACTCCCGCCTAAACCGTGCAGTAGATGCTGCCGCGCTGGCCGCTACAGGTGAATTCAAGCGCAACTATCAGATTACCGAAATGCGCGCCGCTGCACAACAACTGCTTAACCTGAACGGCGTGAACACCACCAACTCGACATTAATCGAGATTGATACCTGCAAAAGCCGCCCGGGCGATGCGGAACTTTGCACCACCCCACGCCGCAAACTGGTACGGGTTGTCGTGCGCCAGAACGTACCGTTGTACTTCCTCTCTGTGATTGGCATCAAGTCCGTGCCGATCGAAGTCAAAGCCCTTTCAGAAGCCGCTTCCCTCGACGTCATGCTGGTGCTGGATAACTCCCCCACTATGGCTTACGACGCTCCGATCGGTGAAGGGTTAAACGTAGCCGACCCCATGATTTGTAACAGCATGGACCCCTTCGGTACCAGCACAGCCACCCCGCCATATGACCGTACGTACACTGCCGGCCCGGATGGCTTGCCCGGGGAGTGCCACCCCTTCGAGTCGGTCAAGTGGGCTTCCATCCGATTCGTACAACGCATGAATTTTGAGTTCGACCGGGTTGGTGTTGTCGTCTTCAACAAACTGCCCCACATTGGCGAAACCGAAGGCTCGGTCACCCAATCCGGTATTCCGCTCTACGGAAATGTGGAATCCAATCCAGAAATTGCCCAGGCAACCGTAATAGATGCTATTAAAAACATGAAAGTCTATGAAGGGTCAGGGCGCTGTCCATGGACTCTCGCCGACAAGAGCGCAAAAATTGACCCCTACACCGGTGAAGAAATCTTCCCCGGTCACCCCAATTATTGGGACCCGATATTTGCCCCCAAGCACCCGAATGACCCCAGCCGCGACCCATGCAGCGTGTACGCCATTGGCGAAAACGGTGTGCCATATTACTACGACGTAGACTGCCCCAACACCAATATTCCCAACGAGGATGGCAGCGCGCTCGATATTTCACGTTGTACGCTGACCAATTTAGGCGGTGCGCTTTCGCTCGCACTTGGCTCTCTGCAAGGGAATATGGGGCCGTACTACAACGCACGCGTTCCATTTGTACCCCAGATACGAAAAGAATCGGTGTGGGTCATCATTGTGGTATCTGATGGACGCGTGAATGCCGGTTATGATGACGATGGCCCAGTTTGCCCAGCCTACACCTGGGGACGCTTCCCCGCCTGCCGCGACCGCAATCCTTATCTGCGCAATCCCGAAGGCGACCCCAAGTATGATGCCGAAGACTTTGCGCGTGACGTTGCGGATGTAGTAGCAGAAAACTCCGTCTTCACCTTCACAATTGGCTTCGGTGATGACTTGTATACACGCGACAACGGCACGGGGCCTGCTGCTCCCAACTGTGTACCGGCCAGCACGACGTACAACATGGCCAATCCCTTTAACATTCCTGCCCCTAGCCCAGCCTGCTCCACTGGTCAGGAACTGCTAGGCTACTTGGCGGTTGGAGCGCCCAAGAAAGTCGAAAGATACAATGGCAAAATTGGCGCATCCAACTTTGCTGGTACATTCTACGACATCGGTAATGACCCCGACCAATTGGAACGCGTGTTTCTCGATATTTACAACAAACTAACAACGAAGTTGACAAAATAACGAAAAAAACGTTCAACTAGGCCTGATAAAATCACAGGAAGAGCATCCTCTATGAACCAAAATCCCACTTCCCCTCCCTACAAACACCTGTTTGCGCGGCGACACAGCTCACAAGCGGCTGTTGAATTTGCAGTTACATTTCCCATCTTCCTGATGATTATCTTCGGGATTATTGATTTTTCACTTCTACTCGCCGCCTGGCTCAACCTACAGCACATGACCCGCCAAGCAGTGCGGTATGCTGCCACGTACCAATACAACCAAACATACTGCACAACCAACCTGGACTCAGATGGCAGCCCAGCGTGCAAGGGGCAACGCGAATACGATGAAATTGACTTAGCCCGTCTGCCATCCATCAAGGATGTCTTTTACGCCAATGATTTCCTCATCTTCCAAGACCCTGGCGCAGATAAAAGCCAGCGCGGTTACCTGAAAGTAACCATTTGCTCCGCGCGTGACCGCAACGGTGATGGCATGGGTGACTACTTCAAAGTATCGCCCATTCAGGGCCGCGTCGTCACTGCGCCTTTCGACCCGAATAATCACAACGACGGGTACGCCCACTGTAAATTGAATGGCAACCCAGCCGAAGATGCCGGCGGGCAGAACAACTACGTCTTTGTGATGGCCGACTTTAACCATCCGTTCCTGACGCCTTTCATTAGCTTCACCTGGCCCTTCTTCCATCTGGCCTCCGAACGTCAAGCGGTGGTCGAGTCCTTCCGCATCACACGGCAATTGTCCCTGCCTCCGGCGGCCTTTGTGCCATCGCTCACCCCAAGCAACACCCCCACCCCCACATCTACCTCCACCGTTACCAATACACCCACTATCACCAACACACCATTACCAATTGTCATCGAAATCGTCAACCCGGCCGTATCAGGAAATGTGATTGCGGATAATAGCTTTACGCAATTCGAGGCGACTGCTTACAACCCACCCTACGGCACAAATAACGGGGATGGTATCGTACGCATCAGCTTTTGGTTCGTAGGACCAAGCGAAAGTTACCTCCCATCAAGAAATGAAAGTGTTAAGCGGTACTGTGCCTTTGGCGGTGATGGACCATGCAATACGTATGAAGCAGGAACAGGGAACTCCTTCTACGTCCTTGCACCGGGGCTATACACCATCTATGCGCAAGCCTTTGGCGTAGATGGGCGTGCTTCGGCGGTCGTTTCAAAAAGCTTCTACATCCTGCCAACGCCTACCCCCACTGCCAGCCCAACACCGACGCGTACCCGCACACCCACCATTACACCCACACCAGACTGTGCCCAAATGTCAATTGGACAATGGACACGCGATACCACCAGTGGCGGGTTACCGCGGTTGAACATTCCGGTTACAAACAATACCGGTCAAGACACCATTCTGACCTCGATCAACTTCAACTGGAATTACTACAAGAGCATCAACTCCAGCCAACTAATCAGCCAATGGTCGTTTGGCTCGGTCTCAAAAACAGGCATCAACAGTGGCACATCGCCATACATCTGGAATATCTCCCAAATGCCAAATAATGCTGGTGCCCCAGCGGGCGTTTCCACAACCTGGAGAATTAACTTTACCGCGGCAGATTCGAATTGGGTCAACGTAGACCCAGCCATGTTCGGGCTAACTTTGAGCTTCAGCAACAACTGCACGCTGACGTACGTACCGGTGCCAACCAGCACTCCTACCCGTACCCGCACCGCCACACCAACTCGTACGAACACTCCCACCGTTACAATTACACTCACTCGCACTATCACGCGCACTGCCACCATCTCACGTACCCCCACCACATCGTTGACACCCTCTAATACCCCAACGATTACCAGAACCCCCACGATTACTTTGACGCGCACCATCACACTGACACCCACGCGCACCAACACACCTACCGTTACGCTGACACCATCTAACACACCCACGCGCACCAACACACCCACGCGCACCAACACACCCACCATTACTCAAACGCCAACTGCTTCTATCACGCCCACACGCACGGCCACGCCAACCTTTACGCCTAACCCGCCAACCCACACACCTACGGCTAGCCCCACGCGCACCAGGACGCCCACACCTACTAAACAGCAGATTGGGTAACCCAGAGTAAGAAAACACCTCGACTTTGGCTCTTTGAGCAAAGTCGGGAAAGAGAAACGAACAAGAAAAGGGTGCGAGAGCGCCCTTTTTCGTTTAGATTCGGGTATTGAGAGCGGCAGAATTGACCAAACCGGACAGGAAAGCCTCCTTTTTGAGCCAGTTGTCAGGGGTTCGCGT
>QEXW01000120.1 GCA_003130845.1 Anaerolineae bacterium | reverse complement strand
TGTTCTATGCGGTCACCCGCAGCCTGAAACTGCGAAGAATTACCATTCCTGCTCAGGAAACCGCTGTTCAACTTTTACACAACGATTGACATACTACCCTTGTGGGCGATTTTTCCCCCACCCTTACCCAGCGGCAGGCACAAGAGCGAACCGCGCGGCGCGTCGTCTTTGTGCTTTCGGCTTTGCCGTTGGTGTTGATTATCTATATCACCGCGGCCTTGTTCACACGCTTTTGGCCTCTCTTAGAGCAATATTCTTTGTGGGACTTGCTAATCGGTACGCAATGGTACCCGATGCAAGGAAAATTCGGCTTTCTGCCTTTTATCACCGGTACGTTGTGGGTGACGGCGGTTGGTGTTTTCCTGGCGGTGCCTCCTTGTCTCCTCACCGCTTTCTATTTGTCGGAATATGCGCGGCCGTTGACGCGTGTTCTGCTCAAGCCGGTGTTAGATGTGCTTGCTGCCCTTCCCTCCGTGATTTATGGCGTTTGGGGAGTTCTGGCTGTCGTCCCGTTTGTTGGCAATCAGTTGCGTCCCGTTTTCAGCCAGTATCTGGGTTGGATACCACTGTTTTCTTCTCATCAACCAACCGGTTACAGCATTCTTGCCGGCGGGATTGTGCTGGCGGTGATGATTGCACCCTTCCTGATTGCCGTCACATACGAAGTCTTGATGACTGCTCCACAAGATTGGCGACTTGGTTCGTTGGGTTTGGGAGCCACCCGTTGGCAGACCATCCGCTATGTTCTCTTTCGCCAGAGTTTACCGGGCATATTGGCTGGTGTTGTGCTCGGCACCTCGCGCGCCTTGGGGGAGACGATGGCTGTCTTGATGGTGGTCGGCAATGTGCCGCAAATGCCGCGCTCTATTTTTGATGCTGCCTATCCGCTTCCGGCTTTGATTGCTAACAACTATGGGGAAATGATGTCTGTTCCCCTGTATGATGCCGCTTTGCTTGGGGCAGCTGTGTTGCTACTGGTGATTGTGCTGGCCTTTAATGTGGCTTCTACGTTGGTTTTACAGCGCGTGTTGGCGAGGAGATAGGTATGAAATTTCGTTGGCACAGACGTCATTGGAGTGAAATCATCGTTAAACTGCTGATGTACTGTTCTGTAGGGTTAGTGTTTGCTAGTTTGGCAGTCATTCTTTGGACAATTGTGAGCAAAGGTTTGCCTGCTCTGACTTGGGAAATGGTCAGCCAGACCCCGAAAGGCGGCTTTTACCTGGGCAAGGAAGGCGGCATTTTGAACGCCATCCTTGGCTCGCTCTACCTAGCGGGTGGGGCTACGCTAATTGCATTTGTTTTTAGCCTGCCTTTAGCCCTGTTCTTAGAAACTTACTTGGGACAGTCGCGTTGGGCTAACTGGGTGCGTCTTTCGCTGGATGTCTTATGGGGGATTCCTTCCATTGTTTACGGAGCCTTTGGTTTTATTCTTATGCTGTCACTTGGTATGCGTGCTTCTCTCTTAGGCGGTATTCTTACCTTGGCTTTGCTGGAACTGCCGATTATGGTTCGCGCTATGGATGAAGTGATTCGACGCATGCCGTACGACCTGGAGCAAGCAGCCCTGGCCCTGGGTTCAACCAAATGGGAGGTGGCGAGCCGTGTCGTTTTGCGTCAAATGCTTTCCGGGATTGTTACGGCTATCCTGCTGGCTTTTGGACGTGGAATCGGCGATGCCGCTTCGGTGCTGTTCACTGCCGGGTACACCGATAGCATCCCCACTTCCTTGATGCGCCCGGCAGCCTCTTTGCCTTTGGCGGTGTTTTTTCAGCTGGGAACCCCTTTTCCGCAAGTGCAGCAGCGCGCGTATGCGGCTGCACTTATTTTGACGGTCATTGTGCTGGTTGTCAGCCTTGGTTCGCGTTTTCTTGCTGCGCAGGTCGGCAAGTTTAGTGTCAAATAATTCTGATGGAGATATACCGATGAGCAACCCTCACATCCAAGTTTGTAACCTGAATGCCTGGTACGGCAGTCAACCCGCGCTCAAGAACATCAACTTGGCCATTCCTCGCCAACAAATCACTGTCATTATGGGACCTTCAGGCTGTGGGAAAACCACCCTGCTTAAGACGTTCAACCGCTTTTTTGAATTGACCGAAGGGGCGCGCTTAGAGGGTCAAGTGTTGGTGGATGGCGAGAACATCTACGACCGCGCTATTGACGAAACCGAAGTACGCAAGCGCATTGGGTTGCTCGCTCAGCGACCGACCGTTTTGCCCATGTCTATTTACGAAAATGTGGCGTATGGCATGTACATTCACCGGATGAAGAAGAATGCACGTGAATACAAAGACGCAGTGCGGCATTACTTGGAACTGGCTGGACTATGGGATGAAGTCGGCAAACGGCTGCATGACCCTGCTACGGCGCTTTCGATTGGGCAGCAACAACGTTTGTGCCTGGCGCGCGGGCTAGCGGTTGAACCGGAGATTATCTTGGGGGATGAACCCACCTCGGCCCTCGACCCGATTTCCTCGCAACACATCGAAAAGAAATTGCTCGAATTGAAAGACCGCTACACCACGGTGATTGTCACTCACACCCTGCGGCAAGCCAAGCGGCTGGCAGATTATGTCGTGTTTATGTATATGGGCGAGGTGGTGGAGGCTGGCCCGGCCAGCCAAGTGTTCAATCACCCCCAACAAGAACGCACACAGCAATACTTGGCAGGGATGTTTTAGGTTTTGGCCAAGTGCGATCGCACTTGGCGCAGAATATATTGGCGCAGGTCTTCAAGTAAATCACCGTACAGCGTTTTTGCTAGCTCGATGGCAGATTGCACGACAGGGCGGGTGACATATAAGGAGAGCGCATAATCGAGCAAGGCATCCAATACCAGCAATTGCACTTCGGTGGAGAATTGTGCCAGGCGCGCTGTGCTACGAATACGTTGTAACCATTGGGGCGGCGTGCCAACCTCCACTTTGACGTTCGAATCGACCTCAATCTTAACTTCGGGGTGGGTAAAGACCAGCCCGCCACGAATCAACGTGCCAAAGTTGGCATTGCGTGCAAATTGAGCCGTGAGCGTAGTTTCGATGATTTTTCGGCCTACCAGCCAAGGACGGTCGAGTGGGGTGGTCAGGCTCTCGATGGGGGCATCGGGGGCGGGTTCACGCTGCCATACACCGCCCCGGTAAATGACTCGCCCGCGCCAGTGGCGCACCTCAAACAGCCAAATTCCGTTAGGGCCAATGACCAAAATATCTATATTCAGGCTGCTTTGCAGAAAAGGACTGCGCACGGCCAAATATTCATCGGGCAAATGTTGTGCCAGATACTTTAGAAAGGCGATTTGCCCGGCTTCTGCCGAGTCATTGCTTTCGAGCGCATCCAGGCTAGAAATAGATTGCCACCATTGCTCGGTTATATCGAGGGAGGTTTGGGGTTCTTCGGGTGGGGGTTGCACTTTGCTAAGGGCCAGAATGGCCAGCAATTTTTCGGCAATCGGTATGGTGAGAATAAGCGCCTGAAGAATGTTAATCACCCCAACGGGTAGCAAGAACAGACTCAGGTGTGGGTACGTTTGTATCAGGGCGGTGATGATGGCCATCAACAACAACACCCCGGCCAATAAGGCCAGCACAATCCGCAAAGTGCGTTTTTCCGTGCGGATTTGTGCCTGTAAGGCGGCCATGGTGCGCTTTCGCCCTTGTTCACGCGCAAAGTCAACCGATTTCCCCCAGGCCTTTTCCCAGTTTTGGCGTGCCTGGCGCTCCAGGTCGCGTGCGGCCTGGTAGCCTTTCGAAAGGTTTGTCCATGCTGGGTTAAGAATGCGCATTTTGGCTCCGCTAGCAAAAACGATTGGACATTGTTCTTATTTTACAACGAGGGCAAGCCAAATGGACATCCAATGAGCAACATCGCTACCACCACCGCTCTTTTGTTTGGCGTTCATCGCTGAAGTTTTGCTTGTAACCATATAAGACAGAATTGTTAACTCGCCTATAATCCATGGACGGTATAATCAAATCAGGAGAAGAATTATGAAACGGTTTGGATTCTTACTGATTCTTTTGGTGGCGCTGTTGACCTTGGTCCGCCCGGCGATGGCACAGAATGATACACCGCTGGTATTGGTGTTGCAAGCCAAAGGGGTGGTAGCACCGGCCATGAAAGAATACATTCTTCGTGGGATTACGGCGGCCGAGCAGCGTGAAGCAGAACTGCTTATCATTCAACTGAATACACCCGGCGGATTAATTAGCGAAATGGAAGAAATTGTGCAGGCCATTCGTCAGAGTCGCGTGCCGGTTGTGATATATGTCAGCCCGCGTGGGGGGACGGCCGGCAGCGCGGGCGCGGTGATGACCATCGCAGCACATGCTTCGGCCATGGCACCTGAGACCATTATCGGTGCAGCCAGCCCCATTAGTGGTGATGGACAGGACATGGAGGAGACCCTGGAGCGCAAACAAAAAGAAGCCTTACGCGCTCAGGTCCGCGCCCTGATGCAAGGACGCTCCGCCGAAGCAGTCACCTTAGCCGAAGAGATGATTGAGATTGCCCGAGCCGTTTCAGCCGATGAGGCTATCCAGGTTGGTCTCATAGATTTCATTGCCCGTGACGTGGATGACTTGCTACAACAATTGGATGGTTTTCAGATACAAATGCCCGATGGCCCCCGCACGCTCGAAACGACCAATGCGCGTGTACAGCCATTGGGCATGACCTTCATTGAGCAGTTGCTTGATATTCTGACCAATCCCAACATTACTTTTTTACTTCTGACGATTGGTGTACAGGCAATCCTCATCGAAATTTCTAACCCTGGTGGGTGGGTGGCTGGTTTTATCGGTGCGGTATGCTTGGCGTTGGCAATTTATGGGGTGGGTATTTTGCCCGTCAACTGGTTTGGCGTGATTTTTGTCATTTTGGCCTTCGTCTTATTTATCCTGGAGATAAAAACACCCACCTTTGGAGCGCTGACCGCGGCTGGGGTCGGGTCGCTCGTGGTCGGGGCGTTGGTCTTGTTCAACTCGCCGGGCGTGCCGCAGTTCCAGCGCGTTAGCATTCCCCTGGTCATTGCCACCAGCATTTTGGTGGGGGCGAGTTTTGCCGTGTTAGT
Organism: Anaerolineae bacterium; assembly: GCA_003130845.1. Taxonomy (GTDB): domain Bacteria; phylum Chloroflexota; class Anaerolineae; order Anaerolineales; family Villigracilaceae; genus UBA5195. Next base: position 9,515 of record QEXW01000120.1, on the reverse strand, counting down.
CGGCATCGGTCTGCGCGCCCAACGCGCCCCGGTTCACACCGGACAAGAAGCCTTGCAGGGGCTGCACGGTGTGGCACGCAGCGCCATCAATCCCAGTGGACAGGTGCAATTACAAAGCGAATTGTGGACAGCAGAACTGGCAGAGGGTGCGGATGCCATCCAACCCGGTGAGAAGGTTGAAGTTGTGCGGGTGGAAGGCCTGCGGTTGATTGTGCGCAAAGTGCAGACTTGACTTCACTCTCTTGGACATATAGAATGAATTCATCTTTTACTGTTGAGAAATGAGGTTGCTATGCAAAAATATACACAAGGTGATGATTTTGGCTCTTTCTTGTGGAGTGTGCAGCGCGCTGTTCACCAACAAAAAGGACAAGAGACCTCCATGTTGATTATGCACAACCTGGCACGGCACAAGCAAGCCCCGGTGGTGCAGATGATGACCAAAGTAAAAGCCTCTTGGGCAGATTTCAATGAAGCGCTCAAATACCTTGAAGATGCTGGTTTGGTTGAAATGCAGGAGGATGAACACGGCAGTTTTTTGCGTCTGACAGAAGAAGGTCAACACTGGGCGCAGAGCATCAACACCGAATGGACTGAAGAGAACGAGGTTGAAACTGACCCGGGCGAGGAGAAAGAATAAATGTGGCTCGAATGGGCAGTAACCGGCTTGTTTGGCGTCCTGATTGGCGCAGCAGAGATTATCTCCCAATTCCGCGATGAACCGGATGATGCGCTGCGTACGCTGCCAGCCATTGGGTATATGCTGTTTAATGCGTTGGCTTCCGTGTTTGCGTTGGCGGTTATTCGCATTTTCGGTTGGACGATGGGTGTGCAGGACCCCACAATGACGGGGTGGGCGCAAGTGGTGGTGGCCGGCTTTGGTGCCATGGCGCTTTTGCGTGCCTCTATCTTTACCGTGCGTGAAGGTGACCGCGTGATTCCGATTGGCCCGAGTCGCTTTTTGGAAGTGGTACTGGCTTCCGTCAAAGATTCAGTAGACCGCCGACGTGCCGAACAACGTGGCATATCGGTGAGCGAAATTATGAAAGATGTGGATTTTCAAAAAGCATGGGTGGCTTTGCCTGCCTATTGTTTTGGTCTGCTACAAAATTTGCCACAAGAAGAACAGGATAAGTTTGGCAAGAAAATTGCGCTCTTGGCCAATGCTCCCATGACAGACCGAGTCAAATCGCTTTTGCTAGGGCTGAGCCTAATGAACTTGGTGGGTGAGAAAGTGCTGGCAACGGCCGTGCGGAATTTAGACAAAGAAATTCGTATTACGCCGCCGGCCTCGCAACCCTAGCCGCCGATTTGATGTGCTTATCCCCAAATTTTTAACACAATTCCAATCCTGGCGCGGTACAATCAGCGCGCTGTTGCTATAAAGGTTTGACTGAGAAAAGGACAAATTTTTCATGCCCGCCACCCCTACGAGAGACCGGGTTAACCCCGAAATCATCCCCACCACTCCTGTGCGCCGTCCAGAGTGGATTAAAGTTCGCGCTCCTGCTGGTGAAAACTATGAACGCCTGCATCACCTGATGCGTGCCAAATCTCTCCACACTGTGTGTGAAGAAGCCATGTGTCCCAACCTGGGTGAGTGTTGGGGCAGTGGTACCGCTACGTTTCTGATGATGGGCGATGTTTGTACACGCTCTTGCGTGTTTTGTGACATCAAACATGGACGCCCCAGCCCGATGGATTGGCTAGAGCCGGAGCGTGTGGCGCAGGCCGTTAGAGCCATGAACCTGAAACATGCCGTTATCACCTCGGTCAATCGCGATGAGCGCAAAGATGGTGGAGCGCCGATTTTCGCGATGGTCATCCGCCGCATTCGTGAACTTCAGCCAGGTTGTTCGGTGGAAGTTCTCATCCCCGACTTTAAGGGCTCGGTGGAAGCGCTCAAAATCGTGATGGATGCTCGCCCTGAAATTCTCAATCATAACGTCGAAACCGTTCCCCGTCTGTTTAAGACCATTCAACCGCAAGATAATTACGACTGGGCGGCAGCGACCTTAACCAATGCCAAAAAACTTGACCCGGATGTTTTGACCAAGAGTGGCATTATGGTCGGCCTGGGGGAGACGATGGACGAAGTGAAAGCCGTCATGCGCGACCAGCGCAGTTGGGGGGTGGACATCTTGACGATTGGGCAATACCTTCAGCCGAGCAAGAAGCACTACCCCATTGCGCGCTATTACACCTTAGAAGAATTCACCGAATTGCGCGAATACGGCTATCAGTTGGGCTTTAAGTGGGTGGAGAGTAACCCGCTTGTGCGTTCTTCTTACCACGCTTACGAGCAAGTACGCGCCTTAAGTGTCGTTCACCGCCAACTGTATGGTGAGCAAGCCATGACCCCCTATCAGGCCCCTGGAAAATAATCAATTCCTGTCTGGAGCGCAGGCGATAGGCCTGCGCTTTTTTGATTCTCGTAGGCCTTATTCTCTGAATGACATGCGCCCGGGCAAGTCTTTGGCCGATTGTTTATACGAGAGTTCGTCCGTCTCGCTGCCTGCACGCCGCAACTCGGCCAACAACATTTGCTCAATGTGGTGTTTCTCCTCAAGGGAAACGACCGCACACTCATGCGCACGATGCAGCAAGTATGGGTACGGCCGGGCGCCCATCATGCGGCATTGCTCAATCAACATGGCGTGCAACCAGCCGAGCTTTTCTCCATCTTCTGCCACCCAGCGTGGAATTTCCACGCGCACAGGCCAAGGATGGCCTTCTGTGCCGACATTCAGATAAAAAAAGTGCAAACTGAGTGCTCCGCTATAGTGTTTTTCATTCTTTGTCTGAATCTCAAAGACCGCGGAACGTTCTCCGGGCTGCAGCAAAGGGGCTTTGCGTTCACCGAATAGCCAACGGTCGGTGACACCGCGCAGAGGGTGATGGGTGCGTAAATTTTCAATCTGGGTCACATCGAGTTCAGCCAGCTCTAGCAGACGCACAACCAGGTCGGAGCCGGGTTTTTCTACATACCCGGCCGTAACTACGCCTCGCTGTTGTAAACGGGAAAGCACGCCGAGGTATTCTTGCAGCGCCTGATGATATTCCTGTCCATCTTCACCCCCAGCGTTTCCCCACAGTTCCATCGGGCCATCCGTAAAGGTGATGATTGGCTGGTCATTCGGAAACGATGCTGCCAGTTTATCCAGTGCGGCTCGTTCCAGCAAATCGCGCCGCAGGGCGACCATGCCCTCGGTCAGTGGGTTGCCCGCAGCGGTGAACAGCTCATCGTCAAATAGAAGCTGGCTGTGCGTGAAAATTTGGGTGGTCTCGCCGCTCGAGAGTTGCATGGTGATACCCCCCACGTTGATTAAGCCGAATTGCACGGCGGCGTGCCGGTCGGGATTGATTTGCGAACCATCAGCAGCGATGAGAATCGCATTCTTCGGCAGAGCCGGAGGGGGCAGGTGGGTATCGAGCGGTTCGTTGTGTGGAACAGCGCACCGTAGGGCGGGGTCTACGCCTAGGGCAGCCTCCACTTGTTGACGCAATCCCGGCACGTTATCTGCGTGTAGCTCGAGCAAGAAGCGCGCATATTTTCGACGTTCCTCAAGCGTCTTCTTGCGTTGCTGAGCGGTCTGACCAATTTCACGGATTTTTTGGTACACCTGCTGAAAATCAACGGACATGTGCGCATTGTACCGCGATTTTCTTCGGTTAAGCCGTCTCCCAGGGATGAAATCCAGCCGGTTGATTTCTTGCGTTTGGGGAACTTTTTCAGCAGCGAAAGCGTTATAGACACGAAGTTTCACACTCAAAAGGAGTAAATAACATGCGTAACAAATCCCTTTTCCTCTCTCTGGTCCTGGTTTTAGCAGTTTTACTAAGCGCGTGTGGCTCAGCCGTTATGCCTGGTGCAGCACAAAACCCGCGTGTGATTTCGGTCAGCGGCACAGGGCAAGTTTTACTAGAGCCAGATATGGCATACATTTACATTGGCGTTAGCACCGAGGCGGAGAGCGCCGCCGATGCCGTTGCCCGCAACAATGCCGACACCCAGCGCCTGATTGATACCCTCAAAGCCGCCGGCATTGCCGAGGCGGATATTCGCACCAGCAACTTTTCTATCTGGCAGAACACACCCTATGGCATGGATGGGCAGCCCGGCAAGCCAGTCTATCGCGTAGATAACACCGTCTATGTTACCGTACGTGATTTATCCAAACTGGGCAGCCTGCTTGATTCTGCTGTGCGGGCCGGCGCCAATAACATTAACAGCATTCAATTTGATGTCGCCGATAAAACGCAGGCACTTAGCCAAGCCCGCAAAGCCGCGGTGGAAGCAGCCAAAAAGCAGGCGGAAGAACTAGCCCAAGCCGCCGGTGTAAACTTGGGCGACATTCAGAACATTCAGTACTACGACGCAACGCCGATTGTTTATACCGAAGCCAAAGGCATGGGTGGCGGGGGAGATGCTGCTGCACTCAATGTGCCTATCAACCCCGGCCAAATGCAAATTACAGCGACGGTCACAATCAGCTTTGAAATAAAGTAAACCATCAGCAGGTAGTAGGCTCGCGCGGGTATAATCACCCTGCGCGAGTTTTTTCTTTTTGGAGCCACTATGACCGCAAATTCTCTCAAAGTTGGTTACATTGGCCTTGGCCTGATGGGCAAAGCCATAGCCCGTAACATCCTTAAGGCGGGGTTTCCCCTGGTTGTTCACAACCGCAGCCGGGCAGCCGTACAAGAACTGGTTGCAGAAGGGGCAAGCCAAGCCTTCTCCCCGGCAGAAGTAGCTGCTCAGGTAGATGTGGTTTTTACCAATTTGCCCGATACGCCCGATGTTGAAAGTGTGGTGCTTGGTCCCGGCGGAATTGGGGAAACCATTCGCCCTGGCAGTGTATATGTAGATAATTCCACCATCAAACCGGCTGCCGCCCGCCGTATTGCAGAAGAACTGGCCAAAAAGGGCGTATGGGCCTTAGATGCACCTGTCTCGGGTGGTGATATTGGCGCGCGTAACGCTACCCTAACGATTATGGTGGGGGGAGATGCCGAAGCACTGGCTAAGGTCATGCCGGTTTTTCGGGTCATGGGCAAAACCGTGACGCATGTTGGCGGCCCCGGTGCTGGACAAGTGGCCAAAGCCGCCAACCAAATTATGGTCGCTGCCCAAATGGTGGCGATGGGTGAGTTGTTGCTTTTCTCGCAAAAAGCCGGTGTGGACCCCCGCAAAGTGGTGGAAGCCATTAAAGGGGGGGCCGCACAGTGTTGGACATTGGATGTGAAGCCGTCACGTCTGTTTGCCGGCAACCGTTCACCGGGTTTCAAAGCGTATATGCAGGCCAAAGACCTGAACATTGTGCTAGAAACGGCGCGCGAATATGGCATTCCCTTGCCCTCTACCGCCGAACATGCGCAACTCTTCCATGCTATGCTTCAGATGGGCATGGGTGAACTGGATAATTCCGCTGTTTTGGGCGTGTTGGAAGCTTTGTCTGGTACAAAATTGGAGGAAACCCATGATTGAACTGCCCGGCTTGATTGACCCGCACGTTCATGTCCGAGAACCTGGTCAGACCCATAAGGAAGATTGGGATACCGCTACACAAGCCGCGCTGGCGGGCGGCGTGACGATGATTCTCGCGATGCCGAATACCAAACCGCCAATTTTCGATGAGATAACTCTGACGCTCGCCTTACAGGCAGCCAAGTCGAAAGCCCGCTGTGACTACGGTCAATATCTAGGGGCAGGCCCCGCGAATGCTGCCGAAGTGGCTCGTTTGGCTCCGCGCGCCGCTGCGCTCAAAATGTATTTGGATTCAACCTTTGGTGAATTGCGCCTGAACGACATGACTCTGTGGGTAGAACATTTCCGTCACTGGTCAGGGCCAGGCCCGATTGTTTTACACGCCGAAAGCCGCAGCATGGCGGCGGCTCTGGCCTTTGCGCAGATGTTCGACCAACCGGTTCACATTGCGCACGTTTCCTTGCGCGAGGAAATTCTGACTATTCGCGAAGCCAAGGCGCGGGGAGTTAAAGTCACTTGCGAAGTCTGCCCGCATCACCTGTTTTTTACCCAGTCTGCTTTAGATGGCTCTTCGGTTGTTAATGGCCGGCTCGAAGTCCGCCCCCGTTTGGCGACTCAAGCCGATGTCAATGCCCTGTGGGACAACCTGGATGTCATTGATTGTTTCGCCACCGACCACGCCCCGCATACGCTGGCTGAAAAAGATGGTGAAAATCCACCCCCTGGTTTCCCTGGCTTGGAAACTTTATTGCCTCTCCTGCTGACGGCGGTTGCCGAAGGCCGTCTCACCCTGCAACAACTGGTTGAAAAAGCCTATACCAACCCCCGGCGCATTTTTGGCTTGCCCGAACAGCCCGAAACGCGGGTGATTGTGGATGAGCAGGCTGAATATGAATTGCGCGCTGCTGAAATGAAGTCGCGTTGTGGTTGGACCCCGTTCGAGGGCTGGAAGGTCAAGGGACGGGTGCGCAAAGTGATTTTGCGGGGACACGAAGTGGTGCGCGATGGCCAAATTTTGGCAGCGCCAGGTTTTGGCCGGGATGTTAGGGCAAGTTAAGTTTTGGAATCGAAAAGAGCGGCGGAACGTTTCCACCGCTCTTTTGTCGTCACACCTGTTGACTTTAGCCCAACAAGTTCGCAAAAAATCGCAAGGGCAACTCGAGCAGAGCGCTCCAGCCGTTTTTCTGTTTGCCTTGCCGATGGGTAGGCTGGGGCTTGGCCAGCGCGGCATACTCTTGCAACAGGTGATAGCGCCGTTTTTCATGCTCCAAGGCAGCGACTTTGATTTCGTAAGCGCTGCGCCAGGCGGAGCGCTTTTCTGTTTCTGGGGGGAAGTAAAAGTTGTACATTGCGTTCTCCTTTCCGTTAAAACAAAACAAGTCTTCTTTTCCGATTGCTTCTGCGCAATGCGCGAAGATGGTAAGGAAAGAGGGCTCCTTTTCAGGAAGGCTTTTTCCTGTTTGGTCTTCGACGCCTGCGAGGTTAGCTGACGGGCTAGAACAGAAGACTTGCTCCGCAACGCAATGCGCTGCTTCGCCCCGAGAGTGGGTTCCCCGCTCGAAGAGATTCGGCGTAGTTTTCAAGTTACTGCGCCATACTATAGCACAAAATACGGGTGGATGCAATCATTTTGACCGAATTTTGCCTAAAATGACCCGTTTGGGTGATGAATCAACCGCCCACTTTGAGCAACAACTTGGTCATAAAACTGTGGTACAGTTATACCCTACCCATTTCCCCGAAGGGCATTGACAACACTCCACTGCGCCCAACACCCTGCGGGTTCTTTGTTGCAAGGACCATACGAGATGCCATTAAGCCTACGTGCCCGACTTTGGCGTAGAATTCTGCGCCGGATGTACAACAAGCAACTCGCTGAAATTGCCGACAGCCGTTTGCGCGAGGCCAACATTGCTGCTTTTAGCCGCTATGTGACGCGTGGCGTACGCGTTGCGCGTTTTGAAATCGAAGGGCACCCGGCTGCTTGGCTTGGGCCAGAAGGTACAACCCAAGATAAACTCATCCTGTACTTACACGGTGGCGGATACGTTTCCGGCTCCATCAACACGCATCTGATTCTTTGTTTGCCTATGACTCAAGTGTTGCAGCGTACCATCCTGCTGCCAGAATATCGCCTAGCGCCTGAACATCCTTTTCCGGCGGCCTTAGAAGATGCTTTGGATGTGTATCGCGCCTTGCTGCGCCAGGGTTACTCTCCCCGCAACATTGTAATTGCCGGCGATTCGGCAGGTGGCGGGTTGAGCCTGGCCACAACCTTAGCATTGCGTGAGGCCGGCGACCCGCTGCCTGCGGCGGTGGTTTGCCTTTCTCCCTGGGCCGACCTGACTAACTCTGGCGCAAGTCACCTGCGGAATGCGGCCTACGAACCCGCGCTCACCGCCGAAGACCTGCGCCGTTGGGCCACCTGGTATGCCGGCTCAACCCCCTTGACCCACCCGCTCATCTCCCCGGTCTTTGCCGATTTTCGTGGCTTTCCCCCGCTCCTGATTCAGGCTGGCAGCCAGGAGATTTTGCTTGATGATGCCTGTCAATTGGCCCAAGTGGCCAGCGCGGCTGGGGTAGATGTCACCCTGCGCATTTGGCAGGGTTTATGGCACGTTTGGCACGCTTTGGGCAGCCTGATTCCGGAAAGTGGGCAAGCATTTGAAGAAATACGAGAGTTTATTCGTTCAAAAGAGTAAATCTGGTAAACTCGAACATCAAACCATCCATTCACAGAACACCATGAGCGCCTATGAACCTCGATGACCTTTCTCTCATCACCCAAATTGATTCCCAGCAGGTTCTATCTGAAATTGAAGCCTTCCCGAACCGGCTGCTGTCTGGTTGGGAAACAGGACAATCGTTGCCTTTGCCGCCCTTGTCTGCCTCAGTTCGGCAGGTTGTGTTTTCGGCAGTTGGCTCGCCAGCCCTAGCCGCCGATTTAATTGCTGCCCTGTCCACACCCACTTGCCGAATACCGGTCATCGTGCATCGTGATTATGAATTGCCCGCCTTTGCCGCTGATGCTGAGACATTGGTTGTGCTTTGCTCACTAGCCGGCGATGATGAAGAAGTGCTATCGGCGTTTCAGGTGGCGCTGCAACGCAATTGCACCATTCTGGCCATAGGGGCTGGTGGCGCACTGATGGAACATGTCCGCAGGGCGGGTCTTTCGTTCTGGAACTACAGTGCAACCCGCAGCCCCTCTGTTGCTGTTGGCGAATGGCTGGGGTTGCTCTTGGCTCTTTTTGCGCGCTTAAATTTGATGCCCGATCCGACCCCTGACGTATTAGAGGCGGTGCAAGCCATGCGTGACCAACAAACGAACCTGGCGCCTGCTATCCCTGCCGCGCTTAATCCTGCCAAGCGTTACGCTGGTCAACTGGTAGGTCGTTGGGTGACCATTTTTGGGGCGGGGGTGTTGGCTCCAGTGGCGCGCCGTTGGAAGACGCAAATCAACGAATTGGCCAAAGCGCCTGCCAGTTTTGAGAGTTTGCCTGAAGCCGACCATAACGCTTTGGCTGCGTTAGTTAATCCTGCCGACGTATTGCAAAGCCGCACGCTGGTGATGTTCTTGCTCGCCCCTTCCGACCATCCCCGTAACCGTTTGCGCAGTGAGTTTACCCGCCAAGTCTTCATGTTGGAAGGTTCGAATACTGATTTCTATTTGGCAAAGGGGCTTTCGCCGCTTGCGCATCTTTGCACTGCATTACAGTTTGGCGATTATCTTGCCTACTACTTGGCGATTGCCTATCAAACCGACCCTGCTTCCTCGCCGGTGTTGGAGCATTTCAAAGAAACGTTGGCCTCGCAATCCTAAGGCAAACTGTGTGACTTGTGAGTTCTGATACTTCTGTGCATACGCTCTCGCGTTCTTCCCGTCTGGTCACTCTGGCGGCCTGGGGATTGGTTGCGCTTGGCCTGTTTTTGCGCTTACGGCAGTATCTTGCCAACCGCTCGCTTTGGTTAGACGAAGCGATGCTGGCGCTCAACATCATACAAAGAGATGCTTGGGGGCTTTTGG
>QEXW01000119.1 GCA_003130845.1 Anaerolineae bacterium | reverse complement strand
CCTGTAACACCATGCACTTGGGCTTGGGAAAAGTTATCCCAACTTTGCATAATCGCCAGTCTGTTGAGTGTAGGCTGCGTGCCACGATACAAAAAGCCGGAAAAGTACGCAACTGCACTAAAGCCAAGCACCAGGGCAGGAATGGTTATCCAGGCCAATTCTGGACGCTTGAATTGCCTTAAAACGATAAAGTTGACCGGCCCAATGACCAATAAATAGAGTCCTAGCCAACTGCAGACAAGCAGAAACGATGGCAGGTCAAGCTCTGCTATGGTAGATAGAGCGCTGTTGGTATTATTCTCATCCCATTCCCAGGATACCCAGCGCGGAGTTGCCATGCGTCCGCCGAGCAAATGGCTGTACACGATAGGTAGATTTGGCCAACTCCGTAACGGCTCTATGCCAGGGTCAGCAGTGAGATAATAAACCTCGCCAAACCCAATTGGGCGGCGCACCAATAGCGGCACGCCATCTTGTTCGATAAGCACTTGTGCCTCGGGATGTAAGTCACCCTCAACGAGCGTCATATCGCCAAGCAGGCTGGAATCAGCGCGGAAATATGATTGCAAAGACGATAATCTGCTCACGCGGCGTGTCTTGGCTGGCGCAAGCGGTAGAAACTCTGCCAACCCGGCGGCGTTCATCTGCCAATTGGTTCCACCCACTATCAGCAATTTGCCACCCTGTGCGAGCCATAAACCCAGCGCTGTGCGCTGCATCGAGGTTAATTCTCCGGTATCTGCTTCTGCAACTACCACTGCATCGAGCGCTTGCCAGCCGTGTGGAGCATCGGGCAAATCGGCGGGTTTTATTTGTACAATGCGTGCATTACCAGCAAGTGGTTCCATGTCGCTTAATGCAGCGTATGCAGAGGGCGTTTCAGAAAGCAAGCCCACCATCACATTGTTTTCATTGAGCTGGTTCACAACGAGCTGGCGTTCGGCGAGTGTTTGCCTCTGCTCTTTAATTCGTATGATTAATTTTCCAACTGTGCCCTCGGCATAGACATACACGATGAACTCTTTACGCGCCCCCGAGGCCAAAAACAAATCCATGCTATAGATGGTTTGGCCATTCCAGCGATTGCTATATCCAACTTGTACTTGGGCTTGGACATCTTTTCCTGTATTTTCCACAGCTACCCACACCGGAAACCACCGATTTACTTTATAGTATGCATCGAAACCGGCTCGTGCGGTCAGAATAATCCTTGATGCCTCTTGAGCCTGTGCCTTGGGCGAGAGCAAGGCTAGCCCAATGAGGGAAAGCAAGAACACCATCAATCGTCTGGCGAAGGGTTTCGATCTCACACAGGGCTCCGGGAAACGTTTTGTTGCATTATCATATCATATCCGTCCCTACCCGATACAGCCCAAATGGTCCTTTGTTATCATCTGGGCGCAAAAACTCCGCTTGACAGTCTGGCCTGCCCTGGCTATAATCAGCCCGCTTAAACGGGACCATAATCCAGCAATGGATGCAATCATTTCAAGGAGTACAGCATGCCCCCTCATCCGAAGCGTAAACACTCGAAGGGCCGCCGCGACCGCCGCCGCGCCCACGATGCTTTACAGGCCCAAAACTTGGTCGCATGTCCGAATTGCGGCGAAATGCGCCTGCCTCATACCGTCTGCCCCAACTGTGGACAGTACAAGGGTCGTGAAGTCATCGAAGTTGAGAAGAAAAAATAGCCATTTTTCTGCCTGACGCGCCGTGACCTTCACGGCGCGTTTGTGTTTAAATTCGCGAGGTGAACTATGACAATTGATTTTTCCAAAACCGCTTTCGTTTTCCCAGGACAAGGTTCGCAATCTATTGGCATGGGTCGAGAACTGGCCGAAGCATTCCCTGCGGCGCGTGCTATCTTTGAGCAAGCCGATGAGATTTTAGGCTTTCCATTTTCCAAGTTGATGTGGGAAGGTCCCAAAGAAGAACTGGATGACACGATTAATACACAGCCGGCGCTGTTCATTCACTCTTTGGCCGCCTGGCAATCACTCTCCCCTGTACCCACCCCTCGTTTTGTGGCTGGGCACTCACTCGGCCAGCTCTCTGCGCTTACGGCGGCGGGGGCGCTCTCTTTTGCAGATGGGTTGCGCCTGGTGCGCAAGCGTGGTGAACTGATGAAACTGGCCGGGCAGCGTAACCCGGGCGGCATGGCAGCGATTTTAGGGTTGGATATTTCAACCTTAGAAGCAGTATGCGCCGAAGCCAGTACTGCCACCGAAATTGTGCAGGTTGCGAATGATAATTGTCCTGGTCAAGTGGTTATTTCTGGTCACAAAGCGGCTTTAGAGCGTGCCATGCTGGCAGCCAAGGCTGCTGGTGCTAAACGTGCCTTGCCGCTTGCCGTGAGCATTGCTGCGCACTCGCCGCTCATGGCCACCATTCAGGCCGAATGGGATGCTGCGGTGGACGAAGCTCCTTTTTGTGACGCCACTATCCCTGTTGTAGGGAATGTCTCTGCGGCACCGCTGGTGAGCGCAGAAGAGTTACGTGCCGATGTGCGCGCGCAAATGCAGCAGCGGGTGCGATGGACCGAATCGGTACGCTGGATGAACGCTCAGGGAGTTGAGATTTTTGTGGAAGTGGGAACCGGAACCGTGCTCGGAGGATTGGTCAAGCGGATTGTAGAGGCTGGACATACGTTTCCGTTGGGAACACCACCGGACTTTGCTGCGCTGCAATCCTAGCTAATTCATACCACTTTCACCAGCTTTTTGGTGTCGTTCGGCTTGTTCGTGCAATCCTAAAACGGTAAAGTATTCTGCTGCGCGCCACAAATAAGGGCGCGCTTCAGCATATTTACCTCGCTCATAGAGCAGCCAGCCATAATTGCCAGTTTGTGCTGCGATTGAGTATCGGTCGCCGATTTCCAGGTAAATATGGTAGGCTTGTTCGAGAAATTGGCGTGCTTCTTGCTGTTTGTTTTCCAGCAAGCAAATTGCGCCCTGTCCGGCTAGCGCGTTTGCTTCACCCAAGTGTGCTCCAATTTGGCGGTATAGCCTTTCGGCGCGCCGAAACGATTGGCAGGCTGTTTCCAGGTCCTCCTTTTGAAAAAATAATTCTCCTAGTCCGTAAAAAATGTTGGCCTCGCCGAGTTTGTTGCGTAGCGACCGATAGATTCCCAGCGCTTCCAGGTACAGTTTCTGGCTTTCCTCATAGTCCTCACAGCGACGGGCTAAATCGCCGAGGTTTTCGGTGCAAGCGGCTTCTCCCAGGCGGTAACCGATGGTGCGATACACTTGTATTGCTTCGGAATACCAACCATGTGCTTCGCTGATATTCCCTTGTAGGCGGGCAGTGTGTCCCAAGCCTTGGAGACAATTTGCTTTGCCTAGATGATTACCGATTTTGCGATAAATTTCCAGGGCTTCGTTATAGCGTATCTGTGCTTGCCGATATTGTCCCTGGTGCAGTAACAACTCTCCCATGCTTTGGATGCAATTGGCCTCACCCAGTGGGTCGTTTTCGCGTCGGTAAAGCGGCAGCGCTTTGCGGTAGCGACGTTCCGCCACCAAGAAATTGCCTGTCAGCCGCGCGACATCGCCCAGGCTGCGAATGCAGGCGGCGGCGTTGCCATTCTGCCCTAAGGTTTCATAGATTTCCAGCGCTTGGCGGTAGTGTTGTTCGGCTTGTTTTGTCTCGGAAATCTGAATATACACATCTCCCAGCCTTTGCAGGCAAACGGCGATTCGGGGTAGGTTGTCGCTTTTTCGGTAGTGTTCTAGCGCTGAAAACAGACTTTCCAAAGACTGCGCGTAGTCATCAATCCAGTAGTAAACTTCTGCAAGTTTTACTAAGGCGGCGGCTTGGTTGACCGCGTCGTTTAACTCTTGAAATAAACGTGTGGCTTGCTGAAGGTAAGAGACCGCCATTTGTCGGTCTGAAAAGCCTGGTAGCGAGGCGTAGCTACGCCCAATGACCAGCAGCAAACTTGCCAATTCACGCCGGCGAGCAGGGTCATTTTCAATCTTGCGCCGCATGGCCTCTAACTGTTCTAGATTTTTTCTCGCCGGGCGGGTATCTCCTTCGCGTTCTAGAGCGACAATTGCCCCCGTTGGCGGTTCAAACCGCGCAGCGCTTAGCCCTGTTGATTGGAAATGAAAGGCAGCGCTATACCAGTCAAAGAAATCGGGCGCGGAAATATCTAGTCGGTCCATCGCCAGGTCGGTTAGAAACAAAATGACCGGAATAGGCAATGCCGAGCGCAAAATATCACGTTCGGCATTTAGTGCTGCGGCAAAGGCTGGTCGTCCTGCAGAGGCTGATGTGGCTTCGATCAGGTGCTCCATGCCGGTAACAACCAAAACGGCTTTGTGTGGTTTTTTTAATAGCGTGCGTCCTTCTGGGCTGAGTTGCAACGCCTGCCGTAGATTTTCGGGATGTCGGTTAGAGAGGTCGAGATGAAACAGGCGCAGTCCCTCGGACTGGAGAGATTCAGCCAAACGCGTAATCACAAAATTGCGTTGTAGCGGGTCGTTAATCCGCGCTAATCCGAGCGAAAATTGCCCTTGGTGAAAAAGAGCAAATCGTCGCAATCTTTCAAACTCATCGGGAAAATTTGTTGTACGCTCGCTCATTTTTTTATTTTTCGCGTAGCCATTATAGAAAAAGTAAAAACTAACAAAAATTCTAGAACACTAAGCACGCAAAACAGAACCACGCTCACGCCGAGCAGCCTCAAGCGCAGCCTTGAATTCAGGCGTATCCCACAACAGGGGATGAACCCCAATCCAACGTTCCGCTTCATACTCTAAAGCAGCACGCCGATACAGCAAAAATCGTCCATCGTCATCTGGGTTAATTGTTGTCTCAAGATGTGTTTTTGCCAACAGTTCATAGTGCCTTAGGGTGAGCTTACGCGCCATCTCGCCGCGCACCAGGCTGGCAGCACGGTTGACCGCACGTTCGTCAATGACACTGGTTGATTCTAGCAATGCTTCTTTGAGCAGCCGTAGTAAATCCCGTGGACAGCCGCCCGAAAGATGCGCTAAGCGCACCGCAATGGAAGGGTCGGCAAATAAATTTTTGTCCACGCGCAGGTAGATTGCATGTAGCAGCGCAGACACACTTTTTTCCTGAATGGCGTGATGGTTACCGCGTGGATAAACCGGCAGCATGGGCAGTGTTTCCGGTTCATAACGGTCTTCTACGGTTTCACCAGGTGGGTTATACAGCAATGAAATGGGCAAGACGAAAATAGTGTGTGCATCGATTCCATTCAACAAATCAGCATTTGTCAAGACCGCACGGCTAATCATCTCAGGAGGGTAACGGTCCAAGTTATCCAAGATGAAAATCATGCCGCGTGGATAGACTTTTTGGGAAATTTTGCGCGCTTCAGCCAGCAAGAGATTTAGATTTTGGCGCAATTGGTCAGGGTATTTCTCTACCGCTTCTTTGATTTCCTCGCGTTGTTTGCCGGTCGTTTTTCGCAACAAGCTCAACCCAGAAAGTAATTTGCCAAGTGGCGTGTTGGCACCCAACTCAACATCGCCAGAAAAAGCGATTACGCGTTCTACTTCGCGCTGTTCGATGTGTGTCACTTCTTGAAACCAATCGGTAACAACTTTAACCGCGCGCTCTGGCAAAGGACGTAAGCGTTTATCGCTATCAAAGGCTTCGTCCAGCAAGCGCAACATGAGCAGGAACAAATCTCCAAAACCAATTTCGTTGGGGTCAGCCTGTTCATTCACGACAGCGTACAGTGGAAGGTATCCCTCTGTACGGGCACGGTCCATCACACGTGCCAGTTCGGTGGATTTACCACAGCCGCGATGCCCGGCAACAGCAATGTGACTGTATTTTCGTTCGGCTTCCGCACCACGCAAGCGACGCGTGATGCGGTCATGTAAGTTCGTGCCGCGTGCTGGGTCAAAGTCACACCAGCGTGGATCACCAGGATTGAGAGGTTCATCTGGATTACAACGACCAATTGCTTCAATAATTAGATTGTTCATAATTATCACCTCGCATACAAAAAACTTACCAAAATGGATGCAAGATTCATGCCATAAAGTTGAGATACAATATCCAACATGAAATACAATGCCTTTATTTTTGACATGGACGGCACCCTCGTCCACAATATGCCTATCCATAACCAGGCCTGGAGTGATACGCTAGCCGAAGCCGGCATCCAGATTGATATAGAGCAGTTTAACCGCGCTACCACCGGCAAGAAAAACAGTGAAATCTTGCGTTTGGTGCTTGGTGAGCATGTGACCGATGAACAAATTGCTTACTGGAGCGAACGTAAGGAAGTCCTTTACCGTCAGCGCTTTGCGTGTTGTCGAGAGCCGTTGCCTGGCTTGCTGGACCTACTTGAGCAAGCGCATGCCCTGCGTCTGCCGATGGCGGTTGCGACCGCTGCCCCGCCTGAGAATGTATCCTTTATCCTGGATGAGCTTGACCTGCGGCGACACTTTAAGGCCGTTGTAGGCGCGCATGATGTTAAGAACGGCAAGCCTGACCCAGAAATTTTCCTAAAGGCTGCCGCAGCATTGGGCGTGAAGCCCGAATCTTGCCTGGTGTTCGAGGACGCTCTGGCCGGAATCGAAGCCGCCCGGCGTGCCGGTATGGATGCTGTCATGCTCTGCACCACTATTGAAGCCCATGAAGTGCAGGGACAACCCCATGTTGTGCGTGCCGTGCCTGATTTTACGCATCTCGATTTGCCTACCTTGCTGGGTTAGACCAATCTGCTGCCTTAGGTATTAGGGCCCGGCCCGCGCAACTTTTCTCTGCCAATGACGGTATATCTCTCATATCTTCTACAGGAGGCGCTATGCCGCCTATTCTCCAAGTCCATAGCTTGGTCAAAAAATATGGTGATTTCACCGCTGTCAAAGGCATCTCGTTCGACATCCAGCAGGGCGAAATCTTCAGCCTGCTTGGGCCGAACGGCGCGGGTAAGACGACCACTATCTCTATCCTCTCCACCCTTTACGACCCCACCGAAGGTGACGCGACCATCGCCGGGCATTCCATCCGCAAAGACCCGATGGCCGTGCGGCGCGTCATTGGCGTTGTGCCACAGGACTTGGCGCTCTATGAAGACCTGACTGCCCGTGAAAACTTGGAGTTTTGGGGGCGGATGTACGACCTGAGCGGAAAAAGCCTGGCCAACCGGATTGCAGAAGTCCTCGAGCAAATCGGTCTCACCGAGCGCGCCAAAGACCGTGTGCGCACCTTCAGTGGCGGCATGAAGCGGCGCGTCAACATTGGGGTTGGTCTGCTTCACAAACCGCAACTCCTCTTTATGGACGAGCCGACCGTTGGGATTGACCCGCAAAGCCGCCGCGCCATTCTCGATACGGTCAAAGAGCTCAATCGGCAGGGCATGACCGTTCTTTACACCACGCACTACATGGAAGAAGCCGCCGAACTCTCACACCGGGTAGGCATCATTGACCACGGCGAGATGATTGCCATCGGCACGCAAAAAGAACTCACCCAGCAGGTCGGTCAGACCGAGACTCTCATCCTGCACATCGGCGAAAACGACGACCCGGCTGCCCTGGCCCAATCCCTGACCGGGCTGGAAGGCGTCCTCCAGGCCCAGGCCACCGACCATGAAGTCAGCGTCATCACGCCCGAAGCCGAAGACGTGCTGGCGGCGGTGGTCGGCGCGGCCAATGAGCGCGGCATCAAAATCCGCTCCATAGACATCCGCGAGCCAAATCTCGAAGCGGTGTTTTTGCACCTTACCGGACGTGCGCTGCGCGACTGATGGAGTCCAATTTCATGCTTAAATTAATTCTCATCGGCCTCAAAGACCTGAAAATCATGTTCCGCGACCGGGCTGCGCTGACCTTCATGCTGCTCGCGCCTTTCCTTCTGACTCTCGGCCTGGGCTTCGTCACCGGCAGTTTTGGCGGGGGCGGCTCCGGGTTATCCGACATCCCGGTCGTTCTGGTGAATCTGGATAAAGCGGAACTGGGGAACGCGTTGGTGGATGTTTTCTACTCCGAAGAGTTATCTACGCTGGTAGAACCAAGCGGGGCGGCCTCCGCTGAAGCCACCTACCGTTTGGTTGAGGAGGACCAGGCTGCGGCGGCGGTCATCATCCCCGCCGGGTTCACCCAAAGCATCATTCCCACGGCTGGGACCTTCTCCCCCGACCCAGTCCAAATCGAAATCTACAGCAACCCAGCCCGTCCCACATCGGCGGGAGTTATCAAAGCCATTGTCGATGAGTTCATCAGCCGGGTGGAGGAAGGTCGTATTAGTGGTATGACCGCCATTTTGAGCATTCCCGGCATCCAGAACATGCCTTCCGAACAGGTAGAGGCCCTGGCGCGGGGCATGTTCGAGAACGCTGAAGCGGATTCGGATTCGACGACTGCCATCGCGCTCAAAAAAGCCTCGCAGGGCGCGGACGCGGTGCAATTCGACCCGTTGGCGTATATGGCCCCCGGCATGGCGCTCATGTTCCTGATGTACACCGTCTCGTATGGTGGGCGTTCCATCCTGGCCGAAAAGGCTCAGGGGACGTTGCCGCGCCTGCTGGTCTCGCCCACGCTCTCGTACCAAATTTTGGGCGGCAAGGTCTTTGGCATATTCTTGAGCGGGGTGGCGCAGGTTGGAATTCTGATTCTGGCCTCGAGCGTTTTCTTTGGCGTCCGTTGGGGTGACTCGTTTGGCCTGGTGTTGCTCATCCTGGCCGCCGTTTTCGGCGCGACCGGCTGGGGCCTGCTTCTGACGGCCATCGGGCGCAGCGCGGGGCAGGTCAGCGCGCTGGGTTCGTCCGTCATGCTGATTTTTGGCATCCTGGGAGGCAGTTTCATCAGCCTGGAGCAGTTGCCGCCTTTTGTGCGCATGGTAAGCAAAATCACGCCCAACGCCTGGGGGCTGGACGGTTTCACCACCCTGGCGCTGGGCGGCGGCTTGCCGCAACTGGCCGAGCCGATTACGGCCCTGCTGGTGATGGGCGCGTCACTGTTCGCGGTTTCGGCGATTCTTTTCCGCCGGACGAATGTGATGAAACGATAGGCTATGAAAAAACTCTTTGCCATCATCTACAAAGACGCTCTCATCCGCTTCGCCAGCCCGTGGGAATGGGTCTTTTTCATCGTTCTGCCGGTTGCGTTTACCTTCTTGCTGGCGGGCGGAACTCCGAGCGGGGAACAAGACCGGCGCATCCGCCTGCTGGTGGTGGACGAGGCCGGGACTTCCGTCTCGCACCAAGTTCTGGCCGAGTTGGAGAAATCAACCGCTGTGCGCTCGGAAGTGGTCTCTCGCGCTGAGGGACAGAAGCAGTTCGACGAGCGGCGCGCCTCGGCCCTGTTCATCCTGCCAGCCGATTTGGATATTTCTGCCCTCAACGCCGGTTCCGCTGAAGTCGAACTGTTGCAGCAGCCGAACAATATCAACGCTACGGTGGCCGAACGCGCCATCCTGACGGCGCTTCGCTCGGTTTCGAGCGCGGTCGGGGCGGCCAACAACGCCGTCAGCCAGCGCGAGAAGCAAATGCCGTTTGCAAGCGAGGCCGAAAGACAAGCCTACTTCAATCAATCCCTTGAAATCGCACGCCAATTGCAAGCAGACGCTCCGCCACGTGTGACCGTCATCGAAGGTGATACCCCCGAACAGCAAGTGGACTGGGACCCGCGCGCCAACTCGTCTGCCGGGCAGTTGATTACCTGGGTTTTTATTCCGCTCTTTGGCATTTCGGCCATGTTTGCCTACGAGCGCCAGCAAGGGACGCTGCGCCGCCTGTTGACTACGCCCTGCACCAAAGCCACCTTTCTACTGGGAACAATTCTCGGTCAGGTGGCTTTTGCCCTGCTCCAGATGTCGCTGCTGGTTTTGTTTGGGATGGCTGTGCTGAACCTGCAATGGGGCCGCGACCCGCTGGCGCTGGCGGTCATCCTGACAGCGGCGGCGCTGGCTGCGGCTGCGCTTGGCACCACGATGGGGACGTTCATCAAGTCAGAAAGCCAGGCCAACGGCTTGAGCATCATGTTTGGCATGGTTATGGCGCTGTTGGGTGGCTGTTGGTATCCGCTCGAACTGTTTCCTGAAGTCGTGCGGACGGTGGTTCACATCCTGCCGACCACTTGGGCCATGCAGGGATTGCTTGACCTGGTGTTGCGCGGGCGCGGCCTGGTGGATATCCTGCCCGAAGCAGGCGTGCTGCTGGGGTTTGCGGTGGTCTTTTTTGTGGTGGGAATCTGGCGTTTTCGGTATGAGTAGTTGTGAAAGCGAGGGTTGCGAAGATGGAACTTTCAAATCCGCCAAAACATGGGACTGTAACGCTTTTGGTTGTGATTCTGTTCATTTATTCCCTGCCGCTTTTGCTGTTCGGTGTCATCGTGCCGTTGGTCGTGGATAATCTTGTGGCAAGATACCTGCTGACGATTTTTTCGGCGCTGGTTTTGGGTATTTTGGCTTGGTGGGCCTTGAAACGGGACGCAATTGCGCCGGAAACGATTGGGTTGTCCTTTTCAAAAGTTCCCCAAACTTTGTTTATTCTTGTTGCCGGCTGGGGGATGTGGGCTGGGGTTTGGGCCTTGATTGCTTTGCCGCAGGTGCGCGCGAGTGGACAGGATGTTTCTTTGTTCATCGGTGCGCCATTGGCTATCGTTCAGCAGTGGTTGTTTGTTGGCCTGGCCGAGGAATTGCTTTTTCGGGGTTATTTGCTAACGCGTTTGCAATTGGTTTTTTCTCGCTTTCCCAAAGCATGGAGCATGTTTTTGGCTATCCTTGGCTCTGGTCTGATTTTTGCGACAGCGCATGTGCCGGTCAAGTTAAGCAACGTTGGGGCTGATGAGAACGCATGGCTTGTTGTTTTATCGGGTGTGGTGGAAATTTTTATCCTGGGATTGTCTTTTTCTTATTTCTTTTTACGAACGCGGAATGTGGTGCTGACCGGCTTGATTCATGGGGGCTGGAATGCGCCATTGCTTGGCAAGCAAGATGTTCTGCGTTTGGTCCTGTTTGTGTTGGTGGTGGAATTTTGGCTGTTGATAGAAAAAAGACGCCATAAATCAGCTGTTTTAGGACTATAATCCCCCTTCGTCAAAAATTACCTCTTTTTGGCTGTGGAGCGGATATGAGCGATGTTCGTCCTCTGATTGGCTTGACGACTTATACTAGCAAGAATGAATACGGGAATCCAGTGGTTGCGCTGGCAACGCATTATATCCGGGCGGTTTTGGATGCCGGCGGTATGCCGGTTTTGATTCCCAACCTGCTGAGCGAGGCAGAACGACAAGATTTGTATGCCCGCTTGGATGGGATTGTTCTGACCGGGGGCGGTGACATCGAAACACGCATTTTCAACGGTGTAGACCACCCCAAAGTTGATGGGGTGGACCCACAGCGAGATGGGTTGGAACTGCCGCTGTTGCGCGTTGCTGCCCAAGATGGGAAGCCGTTCCTGGGTATTTGCCGGGGTTTGCAGGTGGTTAATGTGGCCCTGGGTGGGACGCTGTTCACCGACATCGCTGATCAACTGCCCGGCGCGATTCGGCATGACTGGCATGAGGGGTTTCCACGCACTCATCTGGCGCATCCGGTGCGGGTGGAAGAAGGCAGCCGCTTGGCGCAAATCTTGGGCGAGCCACTATTGAGCGTAAACAGCCTGCATCACCAGGGCATTAAGGACTTGGCGCCCGGTCTGAAAGCGGCTGCGTATGCGCCCGATGGATTGGTCGAAGCGGTGGAATTGCCCGGTCATCCGTTTGGGTTGGCGGTGCAGTGGCATCCCGAATGGCTGGTGGAGCATGAGTCGGCGCGGCGGTTGTTCCGGGCGTTTGTCGGAGCTGCCGGTCGGGTGGAGCAACTGATGAGGCAGCGGATGGTGAAGCGGAGCAACGGATGGTGAAGCGGAGCAACGGATGGTGAAGCGGATAAGCGGATGGGCAGCGGAGCAACGGATGGTGAAGCGGATAAGCGGATGGGCAGCGGAGCAACGGATGGTGAAGCGGATAAGCGGATGGG
>QEXW01000118.1 GCA_003130845.1 Anaerolineae bacterium | reverse complement strand
TGGGATGAAAACCTGAATGCGTGTGCCGCGTCCAGGCGCGGAGTCAATGTTGAGTAGGCCGTTGACGAGTTCGGTGCGTTCGCGCAAGTTAATCATTCCCAAGCTGCCGCGTTTGTCGTAGGATTTTAGGGTGGCGTTGACATCAAAGCCAACCCCATCATCGGCAATTTCTAGTTGTGCAATCTCTGGCTGTTTGCGTAAGGGGTACAGACGCACCCAAATATGCGCAGCCTGGGCATGTTTACGGGCATTATTGACGGCTTCTTCGGCAATGTAGAAAATGACGCCGCTCTTGCCCATTTCCAGTTGCTCGGCGAGTTTATCATCTACCTGGATGATGACTTCTTGCCCATAGGTTTCTTTCATTTTGTCAGCCATGGCTTGCAAAGCGGCTTTTAAGCCTTGTGATTCTAACACCAACGGGCGCAGGGTGAAGAGCATGTGGCGGATTTCTTTGGTGGTACGCCTGGCCAAGTCTTCGATTTTTTCGAGTTCCTCTTTGGCGGCCTGAGGGTCACGGTCAATCATGCGGCGTGCTAGGTTGACCCGCATGGCCATGGCTGCCACCGATTGGGTGGGGCCATCGTGCAGGTCACGTGCCAACTTTTTGCGGGCTTCTTCTTGAACCTCGGTGATGCGCTCTTTTTCATCGGCTAGGTCTTGGTATAGCCGTGCGTTCTGAATAGCAACGACAGCTTGCCGCCCGATAATGCCCAACACGTCGGCTCGGTCACGGGTGAAGTAATTGGGTTCAGGATGCCCAAAAATCATGACTCCATAGACGTTGAAGCCACTCCGCAAGGGGAAGCAATACACGGATTTGCAGTTCGAAAGCCCGACCAGCCGCCCCAATTCGGGGTCGGTTGTGACCGCGCCAACGGTGAGCGGGTCTCCTTCTTCGATGACTTTTGCTAGCAAGCCGGCTTTGGCGGGAAAACTGGCGCGCATATCGGCTTGTGTGAAGCGCCGTGCCGAACCAACCACCAGTTCCTCGCCTTGAAATAAGAGAACAGCGCTTACGATGCGGTCATCGCCGGGCACAGTTGGGTCTGCGGGGTCGGTTTCTTCTACGTGAAGGGCGTTTACACTTAAGTCTAGTGCGCTATCCAGCACACGTTTGTAGCTGAGGGTGCTGGTGAGGGCAGAAGATAAATTGTAAATGGCGCGCAAACGGTCTTTTTCTATTTTTTGTTGTTTTTCGCGCGCGGCAATTTGCTTTTTGCGCTCTTCTTGCCAGTGTTTGTATAGTTGTTGACTGGTAAGACCGAACAGGACTCCGAGGAGCAAGGTCAGGGTAATTCCTATCACGGTTGACCACAAGTTCTGCAGGCCCTGTATCAGTCCGCCGCCGATTTGCACCATTGTCATCAAGAGTGCCAGGAGGATTCCACCTTTGAAGTTGTAGTACAAGCTGCCGCTCATCAGGGGAATCATCATGACCCATGCTGCCGGGCCAAGAAAGGTGCCTTCGAGCAGGAAGAAGGCAATTGCCACGCTCGCATCCAGTAGAACGCTTACCAAACGGTGGTTTTGGAAGCGTCGGTTTTGGGCAGCCATCCAGGAAAGGAATAAGTTCCAACCGGTTAGACCAATTAACAGCAGGCTGTTAAGCGACAGCAGTTTCTGATTGCTGGCTACAGCGAGCGTTAGCCCGACCAGGATGAACCAGCGTAATGAGACGACGTACCAGTCGGTAACAAACGGGGAATCGGCGCGTTGCATACTTGTATTAATATAATCTATCTTTGCGTGGCGTGCGTAAAATTCTCATTTCTTATTAAAATTGAAAGGAGGACCTTGCATGCCCCGCACGATTTTGCATTTGGATTTGGATGCTTTCTTTTGCGCGGTGGAAGAATTGCGTGACCCCGGCTTGCGCGGCAAGCCCTTTGCGGTCGGTGGACGACCAGAAGCGCGAGGGGTGGTTGCTTCTTGCTCGTATGCAGCACGCGCACGAGGGGTACGTTCCGCTATGCCGATGCGCCAGGCCATGCGTCTATGCCCTGATTTGTTGGTAATCCCTCCGCACCGCGATGTTTATGAAGAGGTATCGGCTCAGGTTATGCTGCGTCTGCGGGCGCTTTCCCCACTTGTGGAACAAATTTCCATAGATGAAGCGTTTGTAGACCTGAGTGACCTTTCACAGCCGGCTGTTCAGATTGCTCGTCAGGTGCAATCTCAAATTTGGGATGAACTGCATCTACCGTGTTCGATTGGCGTTGCAGCCAATAAGCTCGTGGCCAAAATTGCTACTGAGGTGGGTAAAAAAGCGGCTCGCGGGTCCGATTATCCGCGCGCGCTGGTGGTGGTTCCAGCCGGTGAAGAAGCAGCCTTTTTAGCCCCTTTGCCGGTTTCGATGCTATGGGGGGTGGGCCCAAAGACGGAGCAGCGTTTGGCGGCGTTAGGGATTCGCACTATCGGCGAATTGGCTGCTTATGATGAGCATGAACTCACAACATGTTTTGGTGTGGCCGGTAGCCAAATGTGGCAACATGCGCGAGGGTTCGATGCGCGTCCTGTTATCACCGAACATGTCACCAAGTCTATTTCACAAGAAACTACGTTTGCTCATGACGTGGCCGATGACAAAATGCTGGAACAGGTTGTGCGGGAGATGGCTGCCAAAGTGGGCAAACGTTTGCGACGCGAGAACTTGGCGGCTTCGACCGTTAAACTCAAATTACGGTGGCCTAATTTCACTACGCTTACCCGTCAAATCACACTACCGACTTGCACTGACTTGGACGAGGACATTGGCTCTGCCGCACTGCACTTGTTACACAAAGTCCGACAACCTGCACAAGCGGTTCGTTTGATAGGGGTTGGCGTGAGTGGTTTAGGGGAGCCGATTCGACAGATTTCGCTGTGGAAGGCTGCCGGTGACGAAAAAAAACGTGCATTTCATCGCGTTTTTGATGATTTACAAGACAAGTATGGTGAGAAGATAGTCAAAAAAGGTGCTTAAACCCCAAGCACGAACGACCAATTTGGCATTACAATCTTTTTATGCCGTCGCTTGCTCAAGTTTTGCCTGCCAATGACCTTGGCTTTTTACGCATCGTGGCTTCTCTGTGGGGAATTGAGTTGAATGCTCCTGCCCCAGCCCAGGCCGCGTTGGAACTGGCAGAAGCCATGTTAGATGCTGAACTGATGGAAGAAGTCATTGCCGCTTTACCGGCGACTGCGCATCAGGCGTTGCAAACTGTCTTTGAGGCGGGTGGGCGTCTGCCTTGGGTGCAGTTTGCGCGTCGCTTCGGTGAGCTGCGTGAGATGGGTGCGGGCCGACGAGACCGTGAGCAGCCATACGCTCATCCAAACTCAGCCGCTGAGACGTTGTACTATCGAGCGCTGATTGGTAAGGCGTTTTTTGATACCCCTAGCGGGCCACAAGAGTTTGCGTTTATCCCCGATGATTTGCTGCAAGCGCTGGAGTTCATGGGTTTTGAACCAAGCCCAACTCTTAGCACGGAAGAAGAACCAAAATCGGCTGCTGATGCTTCGCTTCTTGAGCCGGAATATGCTGACCTGACCGAGCCAGAATATACCGACTTGGAGGAGCCAGAATATGCCGATATAGATGAAATTTTGTCTGAGGCTTCGGAAACTTCTTCGGCGGTAATCCCTACCATCAAAGCGAAAATTCCACCGGTCGTTATTCCTACTCGGCTTGATTCGCCGGTTGGTGTGACGGGGCAAGCATCCAGTCAGTCTGTCAGTAGCCTTGGACGTGCAGCCACACCGGCTGAAAAAGCGCACCTGCGCTTGGCGAGCGACCGTGTGCTGGATGACTTAACCACCGTATTGGCTGCGCTGCGACTGGAGATGGAGCCGCCACCCCTCTCTATTCCTTTGCCGGTGCTGCATGGGTTTTTGGTGGCATCTCATCTGATAAGCGGAAAGACGCTACAACCTGAAGCCGTTAAGAACTTTTTGGAAGCACCGCGCGAGGTGGCTCTGGCCCGGTTAGTTGAAGCCTGGCAAAGCAGTGAGACGTTCAACGAATTGCGTATGTTGCCTGATTTGTCGTTTGAGGGGGTTTGGGAAAATCAACCCCTCATCACACGGGAGTTTTTGCTGAATCTCTTAGAACCTATTCCCGAAGGTGTGTGGTGGAGTATTGCCTCGTTTTTGCGCGACATTAAACAAAAATACCCTGATTTTCAGCGGCCTGCGGGTGATTATGATAGTTGGTTTATCAAACGCATTTCGGATGGGCAGTATTTGCGTGGTTTTGTCCATTGGGACCAGGTGGATGGGGCTTTAATTCGTTTCTTCTTGCAGGTATTACATTGGTTGGGGCAAGTGGATTTGGCTGCCCCCGATGAATCGTCTGCGCCGACGGCGTTTCGTTTGCTCAGTGGCCCGTTGCCCGTGGTGCAATCTCAAACGCCGCGCATTACCGTCTCCTCTGATGGTGTGCTTGTTGTTCCTCGATTGGCATCGCGCAGTTTGCGTTATCAAATTGCACGCTTTTGTGAATGGGGACGCTCGGATGGGGAGGAATATCGTTATCGTCTCACTCCCGCATCGCTCAAACGAGCCGCAGGACAAGGACTTAAGGTTAGTCATTTGGTTGGGTTGCTGAGCAAGCAGGCCGGTGTGCAATTGCCTCCCTTGTTGGTCAGGGCGTTACAGCGCTGGGAAACCAATGGCACCGAAGCCCGCATTGAGACCTTGACCGTGCTGAAAGTCAAGCGGCCGGAAGTGTTGACGGAGCTGCGTAGTTCGAAGGCTGCCCGGTTTTTGGGAGAGGTAATTGGTCCAACGGCGGTTGTTTTGCAACGTGGTGCAGAAGCAAAAGTGTTTTCGGCGCTGGCCGAGTTGGGGTTGTTGGCGGAAGTAGAGGCGAGTGACTGATAAAACAATTCTTGCGGTGCTTCGCTTAAGTCAAATCTGCTGTTACATTTTCGAAGTGTTCAATCTGCGGCTTGCTGCCCGGCATGGCCTCTATCGCAATGGCGTCACATTGCCAAGTTTCGATGTTGTGCAGGGCGGCATAATGTGCGGCGGCTGTTGCCATGCGCTTTCGTTTTTTGGGAGTGAGTGCTTCTTCGGGCAAGCCGAAGAGGCGTGAAGTGCGTGTTTTGACTTCTACAAAGACAATCATCCCCTCTATTTCCGCCACTACGTCAATTTCTCCATACGGGGTGCGTACGTTTCGCTCGAGAACGTGATACCCTTTTTGGGCCAGATAGGTTGCAGCAACCTGTTCGCCCCATTGACCAATGCGGCGATTGTGGTTCATTAGCGAAATTTCTCCAGAAAACTGCGCAGACGAAAGCCTACCCCGCGTTGGTGAGAGCGGCTTTCCTGGACAAGACTCTCGTAGTGTTTTAGCATTTCAGCCGTAGTGCGTCGAATATCATAGCGCTCGGATTCTTTGCGCGCTTGTTCGGCCATGTGGCGGCGAGCCGGTTCATCTAGGCAGAGGCGAGTCAGGCGGGCGGTGAAAGCAGCCAGGTCTTCACTGGACAGGTAGCCGGTAACACCGTCTTTGACCGTATCTCCCACGCCCACCGATTGAATCCCCATGACCGGTAAGCCGGCGGCCATGGCTTCAATCACTGAAAGTGGGTGCACTTCGCTGACCGAAGCGGTGACGAAAATATCGCACATGGCTAGATGGTGAGGCAGGTCTTCGTATGGAACACGCCCTAGGAAGTGAATGCGTTCGCCATATCCGCTTTCTAGCGCTTGCTCTTCCAGTTTTTCGCGCTCTGGGCCATCGCCGACTAACAAGAGATGTGCATTCGGAATGGCTTCGCAGACACCACGAAAGGCTTTGAGTAAGAATGGCAGGTTTTTTTCGGGAGCCAGCCGCCCGGTATACACTAACAAGAGGTCGTTCGGCCGCAGGCCATAGTGTTGCCGTGCCGAGCGGTTTTCGGATTTGTAAAATCGCTGCAGTTCTACTCCGTTGGGGACAATCGTGATGGGGGCTGTCACTTTCAAGCGGCGCAAGACGGTTGCCATGCCTGGGGAAGGTGAGATGACTTTATTGACGGCGGCGCAGAAATCAGGCATGTACGCTTCGAGTAAGCTTTCGCTGAGTTCTGCTGGAATGCCGGGTAAGTATGTCTGGGCGTAGATGTCGTAGCGGGTGTGATTGGTGAAAATGATGGGGATGTTGAGCGGGCGACAGTAACGCAAGGCCAGTCTGCCGCTTAGAAAAGGGTGGTGAACATGCACAATGTCCATCGTTTGCAGCAGGTGCTTGGCGCGGCGACTGTATTGCAAAGAGAAATAATAGCCTGTATTCATTAACGGCAGGCCGGGTGAGCGGATGATGTGTGGTTCTTCGTCGGGGTAATCTTCGTTGCCAAACGTAAACACGAACACGTCATGTCCGGCTTGTTCCAGGTAGCGTTTGTTTAATTCGATGTAGTTGGTAATGCCGCTGATGTGTGGCTTGTAGGTGTCAGCCATCATTCCGATTCGCATACCAATCTCTCTATTCAGCAAGTATCCTTCTTGCTAGGGGGGTTAGTTATTTTCTAAAAAGTGTTCTAGTGATTCAAAGGTGCTGTGCAGCGCCTCGCGCCGGGCGCGGTAAATTTTTTCTTGCCCGCGTAAGGTTAAATGCACCAACCCGGAAAGACGTAACTCGGCCAGGTGGTGGGTGACGGTCGGGGCGCGTAAGTTCAGGCGGCGTGCTAATTGGGAGGGGGTGAGCGATTCCTGTGTCAAATAGTTTAGGATTTTTAGGCGGGTAGGGTCGGCTAGGGCTTTGAGTGCGCGCAGTAAACTGTCGGGCACGAGTTCGCCAGGGATGGCAGACATATCGGCCGGACGCGCTCCAAACAGGAACAACAGTTGTGTTGGGCTAAGTTTTTCCAGGATAATCAATGGGGTTGGCCAGTAGGTGGGGGCAATGATGATTTCTTGTGGCTGGAAGTCCTGTGCTTCAAACCGCACCCCTTGCGAGAGTTCGGTGACTAAATCGCTGACGCTGAGCGTTTCGGCCAAGGCGCGCGCTTTGGCTAAGCCGGCTTGCATTACGGGTGTGATGCGTTTTTCTTCTTCCTGAAAAAAGGCGGTGTAGTAGGCTTGTAAAGCGGCTAAGAAACTTTCCCCAAAGGCTTCGGGGCGCGTCCACCAGTCAAAGTAGCGTTGCAAGGCTCCTGGGCGTACGTCTTTTCTGCCTTGTTTGCGGCGGTCGTTTTCAAATAGCGCTATGTCAGAGGCTTCCCAGGCACGGCGCGTGGCAATGCGTGAGAGGATTTGTGCTGCTTCGGACTCTTTTCGGCGCTCGAGCTCAAAGAGTTCACTCATCCGGATGGAGGCTGGGAGGTGTTCGATAGCTGACAAAGCCGCTTGGGCATCTTTGGGTGCGGGCAGTTTATGGACCCAGGCGAGCGGCCACCACACGAAGGGAATAATATCTTCCAACAGTTTGCGTTCGGCGGGTGGAATGCGCGAGCGAATGCCCGCTGCCCAGGAAGCGCGAATGCCGTAGTAGTCGGGGTCGTGTAAGACATGCAGGCTGATGAAAAGTTCGTACGCCGTGCCGAAATCCCAGCCGATGGTCGCCTGGTCGAGTGAGTTCATGTCGGCCTCCGCGGTGAAGGCGGTCTCTTCACCGGTTGGTGTTTGGGGATAAGACTTGCGCTCATTAGATGTATATCGAAATTATACAATGACCTTGCTTTTGAAATAGAGCGAGGCTACAGAGAGGTTTTGAGCGAGGGGGCGTTTTTGGCAACCCGTTCTCCGATGTAACGGACGACTTCGCTGGCTACATCAAAGCGGGTGGCGCGCTCGAATCCTTCAAAGTCGGGTTGGCGGTTCACTTCTAAAATCATCGGTTGAGCACCTTTCATGCGTACATCTACCGCGGTGATTTCACGGCGCAAGGCGCGGGCAGCTTGCTCGGCCAGTGTGCCGAAGCCGGGAAATTCTTCTAGTGGGCGGGCAATGAATGTGCCGCCCAGGGAGTGATTGGTGCGGAAATCGCCGTTCGGCGGCCGGCGGCTGACCATGATGGGCAAGGCACGATAGCCGATAACGAGCACGCGGTAATCTTCTTCCGCAGGTAAATATTCCTGTAGCATAAGCTCGCCATAGGTGTAATGCCACAAACGACGATGGAGTTGTTCGGTGCTATGAACGAGGTAGGTGTGTTCACCGCGTGCGCCATGTACACCTTTCAGGATGCACGGATAGTGCAGTTGTTCGGCGATGGCTTCTACTTGGCGCGGGTTGAAGAGTTGCCAAGTGCGCGGGCAAGGCAATCCGTGTTGGGTCAGTACCAGGGTGTCGTGCATTTTGCTGACTGCGTAGCCTTCATCGGTCAAGCTTTGGTCAATCACTACTTTGCCTGCATCTCGGAACAGGCGAGCAATGGTTAGGGCTTCGGAGATGTAGGGGTAAAATGTGCGTACCACCAGGCCATCACAAGTTTCTAGTAGAGGTTCGCCAAAGGCGCGCAGGTTGGCGCGGTGGTCTTCGATGTCAAAACTGATGTCATGAATGTTGCAGACGAGCAAATCCAAGCCTTGCTGTAGGGCGGCTTGTTGTACCCGGCGTGTTGTGTAAACTTCTTCCCATCCTAGCCAGACGATTCTCATTCATGCCTCCAAGAAATTTGGAGTGCAGGAGTCATCTCCTGCACTCTACTTTTTGTACGTGGCAACTGTGTTTTCAGGGCGGTAGGCTACTCGTTTCACATGGGGAAGCGGCTGATAACAACCGCCGGGGTAGGCAGGTTGACTTTATCGCCGTTTTTCAAGTCGGCAGGGGCCTTGCTGGCTTCTTTGGGGGCGGATTGGTAGATGTAAATCGGCGTGCCTTCGGCGCTAGATTTCAATTCGACATACGCTTGTCCGGTGAGGTAGCCTTCTGTATCAATTGCGCAGGAAGTAACCCAGCCGATTACTTTGCCGCGTTTATCTAGCACGGGGTCGCCCTGATGCGCCATGCGTACGCCTTTTTCGCTAAAGCGGAAGCGCACGACGATTCCTTTACGGGTTTGTTCGCGTGCTAATAAGGCTTCGCGGCCAATAAACCAGGGTTTGTAAAATTTGACGTAGCCGATGAAACCGCTCTCGCCGATGCCTAAATCGGGTTGACCGAATTGGCCAGAGCCGACGCCCATTTCGTGGCCGTATAAGGGCAGGCCGGCTTCGGTGCGGAGCGAGTCGCGTGCGCCCAAGCCGACCGGTTTGAGTCCGAAGGGAGCACCCACGCGCAAGAGGGCTTGCCAGAACTCAACCGCGCGTTCTGGGTGGACAAACAGTTCGTAGGCCACTTTTTCTCCGGTGTAGCCGGTGCGGGAGATAATCAGGTCGAACGGTTCGCCGATGTTGTTTTCTTTGGAACCTAGGTGGGCATCGCACAGATGGGTGCGTTTGAGCGCTTGGATGCGTTCTAGTTCTTGAGGGGCCCCTCCGAGCGCTAACAGAATTTCGGTGCTGCGTGGACCTTGCAGGGCGATGTTGATGCGCATCTCGCCGCCTGCTTGGGGGTCACGCAGGTTGCGGATGAGGGCATTGTATCCAAAAGCGCGTGCCCAGGGACGGGCCGTGTCAACTTTAACGGTTCCATCGCGCACGGCTTCCAGCCAGGCGCGGTCTTTGTCGTCGTTGGAGGCATTGACGACGAGCAAATATTTATCGCGTGCACGTCGGTATACCAGTGTATCGTCTAAAACCTGAGCGTCGGGGGTCATGAAATGGGTGTAGACGGAGGCTCCTGGCTGGAGTTTACCGATGTCATTGGCGCAGACGCTGTCTAGGAAGGCGGCGGCGTCTTCGCCCTCGATGGCATAGACGCCCATGTGTGAGACATCGAAGAGACCGGCTGCTTGTCGTGTGGCAAGGTGTTCTTCTACCACTGAGGTATACCAGACTGGCATTTCCCAACCGGCGAAGGGGATGAGTTTGGCGCCGAGTTGTTTGTGTGTTTCATAGAGCGGGGTGCGGCGCAAGGTGCTCGGCGGTTCGGTGTTCCAGGTGAAATCTGGCAAAGCGTTGCCGCTGCCTTCGCCCATGCCGATGTAGAAGGGCTTACGCGGGGCTATCGGATCACCCTCAACGTAAACTGGTGCTTGTTTTGATTCTTCGATAATCACTAAGCCTGGGATGTGGCGGGGGGTGTAATCGGGTGAGCCATCGAGGTTGAG
This sequence comes from Anaerolineae bacterium, assembly GCA_003130845.1. Classification (GTDB taxonomy): domain Bacteria; phylum Chloroflexota; class Anaerolineae; order Anaerolineales; family Villigracilaceae; genus UBA5195. Next base: position 5,837 of record QEXW01000118.1, on the reverse strand, counting down.
GGAGGTGTAGCCATCTGAGTGGTCACGTAACCAGGCGGCGGTTACTCCTGCTTGTGCGGGGGGGACGCTCAGGCGAAAGTGAGTCTGGGTTACACAGGTGAGTGTACCTTTTACTGCACCGCGTGGCGTGAAGAGTTGTGTCGGCTGACTTTGGCCAGGTTGCAGGGCTGAAATATCACTTGTGAGCAGGTAGTTTAGGAATTGACGCACGCGCACTCCGTAAATTTCGAACACGCCGTGCGAGGGGTCGTCAATGTAAAAGAAGTGGGGGTATCCGTGTCGGGTTGGGGTGAAGTCTACTCCGGCAGATTCGGCGAGGGCGCGCACTTTGAGGCGAGCTTCTTCTAGGATGTTAAAGTCTATTTTGGCGCGGCGTTTTACTCGTTTGGGGTTGGGTGTGTCAATCCGATGCGGGGCAGCAGCCAGCAAGACATCGGCGATGATGTCGGCCAATTGGCGGGTTTTTTCTTCGTCGAAGCCGCGCTGTGTAATCCAGGGGGTGCCAAGCCGCACGCCAGAGGGGTCATTGGCCACTAGGTCGCCGGGCATGGTGTTGCGGTTGGCCACTATGCCTACCAAGTCCAGAATGCGCACGGCGCGGTCGCCAGAAAGGGAGGTGCCATCGGGCGCCTGGATGGGGCGGCAATCAATGTTGAGCAGGTGCGAGTTGGTGCCACCATACGCAATCCGCAAGCCGCGCTCGGTTAGGCGGTCGGCCATGGCTTTGGCGTTTTTGAGGGTTTGTTCTTGTAACACACGGAATTGGGGTGTGCGGGCGAGTTTGAAGGTGAGTGCGAGGGCGGCAAAGATGTTGACATGCGGTCCACCCTGTTCGCCGGGGAAGACGGCGCGGTCAATCAGTTTGGCTAGGTCGGGGCGGGTGGTTAGGATGATGGCGCCGCGCGGCCCGTGCAAGGTTTTGTGGGTGGTGGAGGTGATGACGTCGGCGTAGCCAACGGGAGAAGGCACAACTCCCGCTGCCACTAGTCCGCCGATGTGAGCAATGTCGGCCAGCAGGTAGGCGCCAACTGCATCGGCGATTTCGCGGTACTTTTTCCAATCGGGGATCCAGGGATAGGATGAGTAGCCGGCGATAATCATTTTGGGTTTGTGTTCTTTGGCTAGGGCGAGTACGACTTCGTAGTCAATCTGTTCCGTTACCGGGTCAACGGCATAGGAGACGATGTTGAAATATTTGCCGGAGCGGTTGACCGGGGAGCCGTGCGAGAGGTGTCCGCCATGAAATAGGTTCATGCCCATGACGGTATCGCCCGGTTTGACCAGTGCATGATAAACGGCGTTGTTGGCGGGTCCGCCAGAAAGTGCTTGGACGTTGACGAAGATTTCATTTGGGCTAATGCCGTTGGCGGCGAAGGCTTCGGCGCAGCGGCGACGTGCTAGGGCTTCCACTACATCGGCATATTCTACGCCTTTGTAATAACGGGGATCGGCGTAGCGCCGGTAATGCGCCAACTGGTTGATGTAATCTAAGATTTCTTCTTCGGTTTGGGTGCGGGTTGATTCGTTGGGGTAGCCTTCGGCGTAGATGTTCTGAAATGCGGAAGCCATTGCCTCGCGCACGGCCAGCGGTGCCTGGCTTTCGGAAGGGATGAGAATTAATTTGCGCGCTTGGCGTTCGGCCTCTAATTGCGTGAGTTCATATACTTCGGGGTCCAGGTCGGCCAGCGAACCGCGAAACAGGTAATCGGACATGCGTGTCTCCTTATAACGGTAGGAAGGGTTCGGCAAAGATAGGTCGAATTGTAGGACGAATTGAGGATTGCGGCAAGTGTCGAACATCACTTCCAAAACGGTGTGCTGGTGGTATATTTTGGTCATGCGTATTTTATTTGTGGCTGATGGCCGTTCGCCGATTGCGTTGAACTGGATGCAGTATTTTGTTGCGCGTGGCGATGAGGTGTATCTGGCTTCTACCTTTGCCTGTCGCCCAGACCTGGCTTTGCAAGGGGTGGAATGGGTGCCGGTTGCTTTTTCGGGGATGAAGCCGGAGGGTGGGAATGTATCCTCGCGAGGCAGGCTGTGGGGTGCTTCGACTTTGAAATTGCGCACCGTTATCCGACAGTGGTTTGGTCCGCTGACGGTTTTTCGTGCTTCGCGTCAATTGCGCCGGTTGATTGCGCAGGTCCGCCCTGAGATTGTCCATGCTATGCGTATTCCGTATGAGGGGATGTTGGCTGCGGATGCGGCTGGTCTGGCGCCGCTGGTGGTTTCGGTGTGGGGGAATGATTTTACGTTGCACGCTCCCGCAACGCCGTTGATGCGTCATTATACGGAATGGACCCTTAAGGTGGCGGATGCGCTGCACGCTGATTGTCAACGCGATATTCGCTTGGCGAAGCAAATGGGGTTTGAGCCGACTCGCCCGACGCTGGTGACGCCGGGCAATGGCGGCATTCGTACGGATGTGTTTTTTCCACCGCAACCGCTGCAGCAGGCGCCGCTGGTGGTCAATCCGCGCGGTTTTCGGGCGTATGTGCGGAACGATACTTTTTTTGCTGCGATTCCGCTGGTGCTTCGGGAGCGTCCTGATGCACGTTTTGCCTGTGCCAATATGGCAGGGGTGGCTGAGGCAGTCGAGGCGGTTGCACGATTGGGCTTGGATGCGGTGGTGGACTTGTTGCCGGCGCAGCCTTATGCGCAAATGGCGGAGCTTTTTCGCGCGGCGCAGGTGGTTGTCTCGCCTTCTACGCATGATGGCACGCCAAATACTTTGTTGGAGGCGATGGCGTGTGGTTGTTTGCCTGTTGCCGGAGATTTGGATTCTATTCGGGAGTGGATTCGGCCGGGTGAGAATGGGTTGCTTGTCAATCCGGCAGACCCACAGGCGTTGGCGGCAGCGATTTTGCGGGGGTTAAATGACTCCGCTCTGCGTAGGCAGGCCGCCGAAAAGAATGCGGCGATTATCGCAGAGCGGGCAGAATATGCGCGCAATATGGCGCGGGTGGTGGAGTGGTATGGAAGATTAATCTGATGTGGCGGACGGGCGCGGTGCGCGGAGTTCAGCCAGTTGTTTTTCCAGTTCCTGGCGGCGTGCTTCGGCCGCTGATTTGATTTCGTTTAGAAAGTTGTTGGAGCGGGTGCGTAGGTCATTGCGCAGTTTCTCCCCGCTGGCGGGGGCAAAGAGTAAGGCGAGTGTGGAGCCGACAAGCCAGCCCACAAATAGTCCAATTAAGAAGCCGAAAATGCTGCGCATATGCTCTCCTTTCTGCGCGTGGGGGAATTACGTTTTTGTAAATTATAATCGCTTGTGGTGCTCATGGTTTGATTTTTCGTAAGCAGGTTGGGCTATTCTATCTTTGTCAATCGAAGACGGGCGTTGCATGGTTCTATCCGCCGGTTTTTTCATTCTTTGGGCGGGGCGCTGGGGCCGTAATCTAAGATTTTTCGAACGCCGGTGGTGTCTTCTGGGGGGCCGATGATGCCTTTTTCTTCTAGGGTGTCTATGAGTCGGGCGGCGCGGGTATAGCCAATGCGTAATTTACGTTGGAGCATGGAAACCGAGGCGCGGCCTTCGCGGCGCACTAGGTCAAGGGCTTCGGTGTAGAGGGGGTCGCTTGGTTGGCCGGTAGTGATGTCTTCTCCAAAGAGGGGCGCTTGTTTGAGCGGGGCATTCAGAGCGGCAGAATCTACCGGTCCACCGGTTGGGACTGGCATGCCTTGGGTGTTCTGCACCCGCCAGAAGTCGGTGAGGCGATGAATTTCGCTATCTGAAACGAACACGCCCTGTAAGCGCAGCGGGGCAGGGGCGTCAGGCGATTGGTATAGCATGTCGCCGCGCCCAAGCAGGCGTTCTGCTCCGGGTTGGTCCAGGATGACACGACTATCGGTGTTGGAGGCGACGGCGAAGGCAATTCGTGCTGGGAAGTTGGCTTTGATTAGGCCGGTAACAACATCTACCGAGGGGCGCTGGGTGGCAAGAATCATGTGGATGCCTGTAGCACGTGCCAGTTGTGCTAGCCGCGTGATGGTGCGTTCGGTTTCATCGGGGGCAATCATCATCAGGTCGGCCAGCTCGTCAATGACGATGACTAGGTAGGGCAGTTTTTTCTGCCCTTGTGCTTTCATGCGGGCGTTGTAGTCGGTGATGTTGCGCGCTCCTGCTTGGGCAAAGGCATGATAGCGGCGGTCCATTTCGCGCGTCATCCATTGCAGAGCGCCTAAAACACGGTCCATCTCTACCACCACAGGCGCCAGTAGGTGCGGGATGCCGTTGTAGCCGGTGAGTTCTACTCGTTTGGGGTCTACGAGTACTAGGCGTAGGTCGTCAGGGGTGTTGTAAAGCAGTAAGCAGGTGAGGATGGCATTGACGCATACGGATTTGCCCGAACCGGTGGTGCCAGCGATGAGCAGGTGCGGCATGGCGGTTAGCTCTGCTGCGATGGGATGTCCAGATACATCACGACCAAGGGCAAAGGAGAGTTGTTTGCGGGTGCGGGTGAACGGTTCCGATTCTAGAATTTCTCGCAGGGTGACGAGTGTCATTTCTTCGTTGGGGACTTCTATGCCAACGTAACTGCGGCCCGGTACCGGGGCCTGAATACGGATGCGAGGGGCGGCCAGGGCGAGGGCAATGTCATCGGCTAGGGAGACGATTTTGCTGACCCGAACGCGGGTTCGTCCATTGCGGGTTTCGATGAAGAGCGGTTCAACGCCGAACTGGGTGATGGTGGGGCCTCGGTTGATTTCTACGACTTGGGCAGGCGCACCAAAGGAAGAAAGGGTTTCTTCAATGAGCCGGGCGCGTTGTTCGACGTATTCTTCGTTGACCGAGGAGGCGCTGCCAGGTTGTAGGATTTCTTGCGGGGTGGGCAGGCGCCATTCAATTTGCCGTGCTGGGGTGTTAAGGGGTATTTCAGCCGCGGAAGGGCTGGGTGCTGTGTTGGACGTTTGCATTGAGACGGGGTCGTGAGGAAGGGGGGTGAAGCCATTTTCTACAGGGGTAGCAGGCGGATGGGTTGTTTCCGTCAGGTTCGCTGGCGGTCGTGCAAGTTTTGTTGTCCAACTGCGCGTTAGGATGTCTAGTAAGGGTTTCAGTTTTTTGAGTAGTTCTGGTACGGTCACATCGAGTGCAAGGGTGAGGGCAATGAGTAGCAGCGCAAACCAGGCAATGACCGCTCCTGCCAGGCCAAGAAAGGTGTGAAGTATGTGGTAGATTGCGCCGCCAAACCAACCACCATCGCCGGTGATGGCTTCAATGAAGGTCTGGACGAGTAGAAAGAGGAGTAAAAAGCCAGTGACTCTTTCCACAGAGACTGGGGGGATACGCTCTATTTTGCGTAGTACCAGCCAGCTGCCAAATAGGATAAGCACAAGCCACACAATGTATATTCCATCGCCAAAGGGGAACTTGAACAGGCTCAATAGTCCACCCGTTGCCTCGCTTTGGGTGGGTGAGAGTAGACTTAATCCCATGACTAGACCGCTTAATGCGAGGAAGATGCCAAGGATGTCAAGTTTGCGGTCTGTGGATATTTTGAAGAGCGGAGGCAGCGAGGTGGGCGGGGGGGCTGGTTTGGGGTCTCGTTTGTTGGCCGGTGTTTTGGATACGGCTTTGGGCGCAGGGGGTGTCTTGGCAGGTGTTTTTTTCTCGCTTGGTTTCGAGATGGGTTTGTTTTTGCTTTTGGATGAGGCAGGTTTTTGGAAGGGGAGTTTCAGGGGCATGGCTTTGGATGCGGATTAGGCAGCGGATGTGGCAACGGATGGGGAAGCGGATAAGCGGATGGGGGCAGCGGATGTGGCAACGGATGGTGAAGCGGATAAGCGGATGGGGGCAGCGGATGTGGCAACGGATGGTGAAGCGGATAAGCGGATGGGGG
>QEXW01000117.1 GCA_003130845.1 Anaerolineae bacterium | reverse complement strand
GAACTGTGAGACTGATTTTGTCGCTCGCTCGGAAACCTTCCGCAACTTTGCGCATGAAGTTGCCCTGCAAATTGCAGCACAATCACCGCAATATATCTCCGAGGCAGATATTCCTGAAAGCGTGCTCGCGCACGAAGCGGAAATTGCCCGCAAGCGCGCGCTAGAAGAAGGCAAACCCGAAGCCGTCGCCGAACGCATCGTGGAGGGGCGTCTCAACAAGTTCAAAGATGAAGTCTGCTTGTTGCGTCAAACCTACATTCGCGATGAGGACACAACCATTGAGAAGCTGCTACACCAAACGATTGCCAGCACAGGCGAAAATATCGTCATTCGTCGTTTTGCCCGTTGGGAACTGGGCGAAGGCCTAACAGCGTAACCTTTCATGAAAAAGCCAACCAGGCGGTTGGCTTTTTTTTTGAGAAATGGAGCATGTATGCCTGAACTCAAATATAAGCGCATCCTGTTAAAATTAAGCGGAGAAGCTTTAGGTGGAGAAAATGGCTTTGGGATTAGCGTCTCAGAAGCAGAAGCAATTGCGCTGCGTGTCAAAGAAGTTCACGAAATGGGCGTGGAAGTCGCCATTGTGATTGGAGCGGGCAACCTTTGGCGGGGCAAACAAGGCCTCGACCGAGGCATGGACCGCGCCACCGCCGACTACATGGGCATGCTAGGTACAATGATGAATTCCCTGGCACTCATGGATGCCCTGGAAAGAATAGGGGTCTATACCCGTGTGATGTCGGCCATTGAAATGCGTGCGATTGCTGAGCCTTACATTCGCCGCCGAGCCATTCGCCATTTGGAAAAAAAACGTGTCGTCATTTTTGGGGCGGGAACCGGCAACCCCTTCTTTTCCACTGATACGGCTGCTGCGCTGCGTGCCACCGAAATTGACGCCGATGTGGTCATTAAGGCCACCAAAGTAGATGGCGTGTACGATTCAGACCCCAAGAAAAACCCGAACGCCGTCAAATACGAGAACTTGGCCTACATAGATGTATTGAATGCGCGCCTACAAGTGATGGACAGCACCGCAATTACACACTGTATGGAAAACAAAATTCCCATTCTGGTGCTGAACTTGTGGGATAAATCGGCCTTAATTGATGCGCTCAATGGTGAAAAAGTAGGTACGCTGGTTCACCCCTAACCTACACTGTGTCATAACGCTAAATCAAGCGAGATACTATCTCATGGCGCTGAGACTCTGCGCATCGTGAGAGACGGTCTCGCTTTTCTTTCTGAACCGCGCAGGCTTGCCCGGCAGTGGCAAAAATTTGATTTTTAGTGTATCCTTGCATACAAATCCATCTTACCAACCCTTCAGGAGGTTGCGGTGATAAAAGAACTTCTCAAAGAAGCTGAAGCACACATGCAAAAATCCATCCATGTTTTGCAGGAGGATTTGACCGCTATCCGCACTGGACGTGCCCATCCGGGTCTGGTCGAAAAAATTCAGGTCGAATATTATGGAGCGCCCACACCCTTGATTCAACTTGCTTCGATTAGCGTCCCCGAGCCGCGCTCCTTGCTGATTAAGCCATTTGACAAATCTACACTTAAAGCCATCGAACGCGCCATTCTGGCCTCCGAACTTGGTCTTACCCCCAATAACGATGGTGTTGCCATTCGTCTGAACTTACCCCCTCTCACCGAAGAACGCCGCCGGGATTTGGTGAAACACGTACATCACCGTTTAGAAGAGGCGCGTGTGGCTTTGCGCAACATTCGTCGAGACGCCATCAAAGATCTGAAAGATTTTGAGAACGAAAAACTGATTTCCGAAGATGACCGCAAACGCGGCGAGGAAGAACTCCAAAAACTGGTAGACCGCCTGATGGGCGAAATTGACAGAATCGGTCAGCACAAAGAAAAGGAGATTATGGAAGTCTAACTTCCATCCCCTCATGAACACCAGCCAATCACCCATTTCCGGGAAAATTCCCAGGCATGTTGCTATCATTATGGATGGCAACGGGCGCTGGGCGCTCAAGCGCGGCTTGCCTCGTCTGGCGGGCCACAAGGCCGGCACCGAAAACCTGCGGCGCATTATTAAGGCATGTGTAGAATTTGGCGTTAAGTATCTTACGATTTACGCCTTCTCCACCGAAAATTGGGGGCGTCCACAGGAAGAAGTAACCGGCCTGATGCGCATTCTCGAAGACGTAATTGACCGCGAATTGGGCGAGCTGAACGAGCAAGGCGTACAATTGCGGCATATTGGACGGTTGGAGCGCCTGCCGGCGTTCTTGCAAGAAAAAGTTCTACATGCCATTGAGCTTACCCGGACCAATGACCGGTTAATCATCAATATCGCCTTTAACTATGGCGGACGAGACGAAATTGTTCATGCCATTCAGCAAATCATTCGCGACGGCGTGGCTCCTGAAGAAGTCACCCCCGAGCTGGTTAGCCGCTACCTGTACACCGCCGGCACACCCGACCCGGACTTAATCATCCGCACTTCGGGCGAGCTGCGCATTAGCAATTTTCTCATTTGGCAGGCAGCCTATTCCGAATGGTACGTTACCCCCACATACTGGCCCGATTTTGACAAAGAAGAATTCCGCAAAGCGCTCGAGGAATTTAGCCGGCGCGACCGCCGCTTTGGCAAAGTGACTTCTGCGGAATATGAGGAGAGCCGTGCGTAATCGCGTCATTTCTGCTTTGATTCTTCTCGCCATTGGGTTTCCTGCCTTGGTTGTAGGAGGCCTGCCGTACTATCTGATGTTTGGTTTTTTTCTGGTTGCGGCAGCATGGGAATATGTCAACATTGCTATTGCCTGCGGCGCACAGCCTTCACGTTGGTCGGTGCTGCTGGGGGTGGTTGCCATTACTGCCACGCGATACTTTTTCCCACCGTATGCTACACCTGCCCTGGCGCTTTCCATCCTGGTCTTGATGATTTTTCACTTGTTAGAGTATGAACGAGGCCGCGATCAAGCCGGTACGGATTTTGCGATTGGCGCCGGTGGCATCGTTTATATTGGTTGGGTGGGCAGTTATTTGCTCGACCTTCGTGCTCTTGAGAACGGCGCCTGGTGGGTATTGTTCATTCTCCCTACCATTTGGGCTGTAGATACGGGTGCTTTTTTGCTTGGCGCAGCCTATGGCAAACATCGCATGACGCCTCGCCTAAGCCCAAAAAAATCATGGGAAGGCTTTGCCGCCGGCATCTTCACGAGTGTCCTGATGGGTGGTTTTCTGGCGTATGCGTTTTCTACCTGGGGGCCGCTCTCAATTTCACTGCAACAGGGCGCCACCTTTGGTTTGTTTGCCGGGCTGCTTACCCCTTTCGGCGATTTGGGCGTGAGCATGCTCAAGCGTCAGGCTGGCTTGAAAGATTCTGGCAATCTCATCCCAGGGCATGGTGGTGCCCTCGACCGGATTGATTCCTGGTTGTGGGGCGCGGTTTTGGGCTATTACTTTGTCAAATTGTTTGTGCGGTGACGCAGAGCGCGTCACCGTAATTTTTTCTCTGCGTAGATTGCGTTGTACGGTCGCACAACGCGCACATACATCGAACTGCCAACTTCTGAAACATGGAGAAAGGTAAGGTATGGAAAAGACAATGACTTCTCGCGTACCAACCCGTAACCTGGCCTTAGAATTGGTGCGGGTGACCGAGGCCGCCGCGTTGGCCGCTGGGCGTCTGATGGGACGTGGCGATAAAAATGCTGCCGATAAGGCTGCTGTAGACGCTATGCGCTTAGTGTTAAACTCCATTGTCATGAAAGGTGTGATTGTGATTGGCGAAGGGGAAAAAGACGAAGCGCCGATGTTGTATAACGGTGAGCAGGTCGGCACAGGCGACTATGGCCCTGAAGTGGACATTGCGGTTGACCCGATTGACGGCACGCGACCATTGGCCAACGGCAACTTAAATTCCATTTCTATTGTTGCCATTGCTCCGCGCGGCACCATGTTTAACCCAGGGCCGTTTCTCTACATGAACAAAATCGCGGTTGGACCAGAAGCCAAAGGCGTTATTGACATCGAACGCCCGATTACTGATAACCTGAAAGCGATTGCCAAAGCCAAAGGCAAACGCTTAGAAGACCTGACCTGCGTTATTCTCGACCGACCCCGTCATGAACAGATGGTGGCTGAAATGCGCCGCGCTGGTGTGCGCATTCGCCTGATTCCCGATGGCGATGTGGCAGGCGCGTTGATGACCAGTTGGGGCGATTCGGGAATTGATGCTCTCTTTGGCATTGGTGGCACACCCGAAGGAGTGATTGCGGCCTGCGCGTTGCGCGCCATGGAAGGTGAAATTCAGGGCAAACTCTATGCCCGCAACGAAGACGAAAAGCGGCGTGGTCTCGAACAGGGCTATGACTTCAACAAAGTCCTGACGATGGATGACCTCGTCTCCTCAGATGATGTCTTTTTTGCCGCGACCGGCATCACCAATGGCGAATTGCTCAAGGGAGTTAAGTATCTGGCTGATGGCGCACTGACCGATTCTTTGGTGGTGCGCGGATTGACAGGCACAATTCGTGAAATTACCGCGCACCATCGTTGGCATAAACTAAAGAATTTGAGCGCAATTGACTATTAAAACAGATTTGTTGGGTTTAACACACGATATAATTGAGGCGCGTGCTTAAATCTTTGCGTTATACCCTTGCTTTGGCCGTATTGGCTGTTTCTTTGATTCTGCTCGCTTGGGCCTTTTGGCCGAGCGAGCGGGTTATTCAACGTCGCTATCTGTACCCAACCGATATGCAACTGCCTACACCGGGCGGTTCTCTATCTTTACCCCATCAAATGGCGGCGAATATTCCATGTTGTGTGCGGGTCTGTCGAATTTACATGGCAGAGCGTTTTGTTCTTATCTTGTAAGCCGGAAAGGAATTCTCCAGGGTGACCACACTCTTCTTTGCAACCGATATTCATGGCTCGGATATTTGTTGGAACAAGTTTTTGAATGCAGGGAAATTCTATGGGGCAGAGGTGCTCATCCTGGGCGGCGACATGACCGGCAAGGCCGTTGTGCCGTTTCTCGATTTAGGGGGTGGAAAGTATAAAGTCACACTCTTGCAGCAAGAGTTCGAAATCGAAGGGGAAGCAGAATACCAAGAGATGGTCAAACGAGTGCGCAGCCGTGGTTATTATCCTTATCAAACTACGCCGGATGAATTGGCTGACCTCTCTCACTCTCCCGAACGTGTTCAGCAAATTTTCCTGCAAGAAGTCTTGCGCGTGTTTGAGCAATGGATGGACATCGCCGCTCGCAAGTTGAGCGGAACAGGCATACGCGTCTTTGTTTCTCCGGGCAATGATGACCAATTTGAAATTGATGAGATGATTCGCCAATCGTCCGTTATCACGTTGGCCGAGGGAAAAGTCATTCCGCTCAATGGACAAATTGAGATGATTTCTTCTGGCTGGAGCAATCGCACCCCTTGGAACACCTACCGTGAAGACGATGAACCGAACCTGGCGCGCCGCTACGAAGCAATGATTGCCGGATTGAAAAATCCCCGCTTGGCCGTTTTTAATATTCACGTTCCGCCCTACAAATCAAACTTGGACGAAGCCCCGGAGCTCGACCAAGAATTGCGCCCCAAATATGCTGGCAACGCGCTCAAGCCGGTTGGGTCAACCGCGCTGCGGGCTGCCATCGAAAAATATCAACCGTTACTGGGACTGCACGGCCATATCCACGAAGGCCGAGGCCATAGCCGCATTGGTAGGACGCTGTGCATCAATCCTGGCTCGCTCTACGAGCAGGGTGTCTTACAAGGTGCGTTGGTCAAACTGGGCAAGGACAAAGTTGAAAGTTATGTGTTGACGCAAGGCTAATCGGTTTGTGATTTTGCGATTGGGTCATCTTCCCTTTTTGTTCACGCACGCCTTCCATCGCAAAATTACGAAATGACGCTATTACCGAATTAGGAGAGATACTCATGTCTGACCTTTTCATCCGTAAAGCCACCGGCTTGGTGCGCTCCTGGTCTGTGTTCGATGCGTTCATCTACGCCTTCTTCTCCGTCAACTTGGTGACGTTAGGGTTATACATTTTTAGCCAGATGTATTACTTTGAGGGCGGTTTGATTAATTCGCTCCTCCTGAGCGCCTTTTTCATCCTCTTTGAAGTTGTGGTCTATGCCGGGTTGATTGCCGTCATGCCTCGTTCTGGCGGTGATTACGTCTGGCAGAGCCGCATTTTGGGTGG
>QEXW01000116.1 GCA_003130845.1 Anaerolineae bacterium | reverse complement strand
CGCTTCACCCTGCGCTCGAAAGCGAAGGTGGATGTGCAGGAGCGATTGTTCGCAGTGGTACACAATATCGGCAAAATCTGCGTTTTTGGTGGGCTGAAGTAGCCCAAAAGGGGTAGAATATTTCTAGTAGGACCCTGTTTCCGCCCTAAAACGGGGCTCCGCGGGCGGCCAAAAGCCGCTCCACCCCCGGTAAAAAGGGTTTTTCGACAGTTTCGTTGGACGCGTTCAGCATATGGCTACCTCCACCTGCCCTTTCCAGGAGGTGTGCCCCATATTTTTCGGGTAGGAATTGATACACAACTGCCAAGTATTGAATTGGGGGATGTTATCGTCTTACAAAAAGGTCCTGATTGGGGATATGACTCGGGGGCTGAACATGTTGTTTTGACATCAGAGATTCACGGTTACACCCTTGACAAAATTTACATTATTGAAGGCAATCCTGCTGGTGGAACAATTGTTCAGCGTACACTTCAAGAGTTGATGGCAGGAATTTCTTCTTACAAACAGTACCTGTACTTTGTCTATGGGCATCCCGCTCTACCATGAGGCAAGCATGAGGATGAAATTCTATTTGCTCTATATCTCAGTATTTCTGTTTTTCTTCGTATCATGTAACACAGAAAAAAGAGATTTACCAGTTGCTATTGCACCAATCATCCCTTCTCCCACAGAGAACAAAAATACCCTATCACCCTCTAGGACGGTTAACTTGGGCTGCAAAGCATATGTTATTACTGTTTGGGGAGATGGACCCGGGCAATGGGGATGGCCAGATGGACTTGAATACCGACCCTCGAGTTTGTTACCACTCAAAATGGATGATGCAGCCATCCTTTGAAATAGATACAACTTCACAAGAAGCAATAAGCAAGTATTTGGCAACGACGTTTGGGATAAGCGCCTATGAAGGGAAGGTATTCTGTTCCTATCAATTAATGGGATATGGAAAGGAAAAGGAAGACCGGGCAAAGCTATACCTGTGGGTCGAGTGTCAAGAATTTTATATTGACCAAGAGCGTGTATTGAGAGCAGGATCGGGGATAAATTTACCTGTTGTCGTATATTTGCTCAAAACCGACACGGGATATCAGATTGTTGAAAGCCAACGTCCTGGAGAGGGGGAAGCGTATGCAAACGATGTTCGTGAGCTGTTCCCCCAAAACCTATGGGCAACCATTTTTCCCAATCCAGATGAAACGCCCCCTTATGCTTCCTATAACACGCGAGCCGAGATGCTCTACAACGTAAATCAACAATCGGCATTGCTGTTCTTTCTATTGTCCGAGCCTGGAGAATGGAATATTGCCATTCCTCTCCCTGTGCCATAATCTGACTACTGCTCGATATGGGCTGCAGGCGGCAGTGGCTATACTGCCGAAGGAGTGCGTCGAGAGCCGTTCGAGTAGGTTGTAAACGAAGGCGCGTCTTGTCCGTCCCGCCGCTGCTGCTAAAACTAACCGGTTGGGTGCTTATTGAAAAGGCTTAAACATGAGAGAAATCCCCTTCGATCGAATTCGACAATCTATAAGTGATTTGGCGAAAGTGTCAAATGTTCGCGCAGTGTTTGTTTGTCAAATTAGCGGTAATATCTTGGTGAAAAGCGGTTTAGATAACGAAGTTGAGGAAAGTGTGCTACGGCAAATAGCCCCCAGCGTACTTCCAGCCACACGGCGAATAGCCGAAAAATTGGGCAATCCTAACGAATCTCAGTTGCTCTCGCTGCCTGATGACAACTTACACCTACTGGTATCTTGGCTAGCAGATGAGTATTTCCTTGTAGTATCTTTTTCCCAACCTGTAAATCCTTATTCTCCTCCACAAAGCGTTATAAAAACCTGCGATTTGCTTCGATATATTCTTCAGTCCGAGTAGCAAGATAAGCAAACCCTATCTTCAAATTGCAAACACAAAGGGACTGATTGAAGGAGCGCGTTTGCTTGTAAGTTTGTGGATAAGCCTCTTGACCGGTTGGTGTTTGATGCGCGATACCACAGTGGCGAAACCGGTGTTTTGAGCGCGTAATCTGATGGATACGATGAAGGCGAAGCTGGACAACCCGCAGGGGTAGCCATCTGCCAGGGAGGGATTGTGCTCATGCCCTCTCTTCACTTCGCTTTGCGCTCAAAATCTCTAATCAGTGTATAATATAAATCATATCGGGAAACTCCATATTTTTTAGGTGTTAGTGACTAGGCCACAGCACCACATCATCCCCTGAGAGGAGGCAACCATGGATGAATTCGCTCGCGGACGTTTAGAACACTTGGAAGAGAAAGTTAGACAGTTGGAGCGCAAGTTAGACTTGGTGCTTCAACAGCTTAAGATTGAAGTCCCCGATGAATCGTTGGCCAAGGTGCAGGAACTGCTTCGGCAAGGCAAAAAAAGTGAGGCTGTTCAGTATTATCACCGGGACAAAGGGGTGAGTTTAACAGAAGCGGTTGCGGCGGTTGAAAAGATTGCTAAAAGCATGTAGCACACATTGCAAGATTTGCTGCAAATCTCGTGGCCGGCAATCAAAAGTTAAGTAACTCAAGTTGCCACCTTGCAAAATTTGCACGGGTTTTAACGCAAAGTCGCAGAGATGCAAAGAAAAAGCACGAGCATCTTGGCGTCTTATCGCCGTTGGATTAACAAAGCCCCCCGCAAGCGATTTAGGAACCAAAGGTACACGATAGGTTAGGAGTGTCCGTCAAATAGGTGGTCTAAAGCGGCCTGGGGCAGATGAGACACCAGAAAACCGAAAACGCGTGGAAGAGACCACGCAGAGGTGTTTCGTTTTCTGCTAGCAACAACAAGCGGAAACGGGTTTTATTTCTGTGGGGTGGTTGTTTCGGCAGCACTGCCCAAGGTGGAATTGTCGCTGTGGGCTTACCTGAGTATTTTTCAACCAAGCACAAAATTATCTATCAACCGCGTATTTCCGATGAATACAGCCATGGAAAGCAGGGTTTTGCCACTCACGGTTTCCAGTTCTTGCAGGGTGTCATAATCGGCGCAAGAGACGTATTGCAGGCGTGCCAAGGGTTCGGTCTGCACGGTTTCGCGCATGATGCGGCGCAATGTTTCTGCATTTCGTTCGCCGTTTTGGTACGCCTGTTGTGCAGCGCTTAGGGCGCGGAATAGCACCGTTGCGGCGCGCCGTTCTTCTGCGTTCAGGTAACTGTTGCGGCTGGACATAGCTAACCCATCGGGTTCGCGTACCGTTGGGCAGACGATAACTTCTATTGGGTAACTCAAGTCATTTGTCATCTGGCGGATGACGGCAGCTTGTTGGGCATCTTTCTGACCGAAATAAGCCTTGTCAGGACGTACTGCATTGAAGAGCTTGGAGACAACCGTTGTTACGCCACGAAAGTGACCTGGTCGCATTGCGCCTTCCAGTGGAGCAGTCAGCGTCTCTACAGTGACCCAGGTTTGAAACCCTGTTGGGTACATTACTTCGTTGGTGGGAAGCCAAACCAGGTCAGCACAGGCGGTTTCGAGCAGTTTCAAGTCGCGTTCGATGTTGCGCGGATAACGGGATAAATCTTCGTTAGGGCCAAATTGTGTCGGGTTGACGAAAATACTGACAGCAACACTCGCGCATTCTTGGCGGGCACGCTGCACTAACGAAAGATGACCTTCGTGTAAATAGCCCATCGTTGGTACCAATCCGAGTGGGCGGTCGAGCAGGCGCAATGCCTGCCAGAGTTCTTGCAGGGTGGTGACGATTATCATCGAATCACTCATGTTGTTTCCTGTTGTACTGCAGCAAATCCCAAGCCGTTCGGGCCAACATGCGCGCCAATCAGGCTGGTGACGTTAACCAGGCGGATTTCGGGTGGCAGGTTGCGGTGATAACCGCTCTTTATGACCAAGGTGAGAAATTCACGCGCGCGTTCTTCGGCGTTGGTGTGTAGAATGGCGAGGCGTTCCAGGGGGCCTAATTTCACTAAAAAATCGAGCAGGCTTTGTGCGGCTTGTCGGGTCGTGCGAGCGGCGCTGATAGGTTTTACGGTTCCCTCGCGCAGCTCGACGACTGGCTTGATGCTTAATAACCCACCAATCGCGGTGATGGCTGCTGGTACACGCCCTGAACGGCGCAGATAGTCCATGGTGTCGAGAGCAGCGGCCACGCGCACCCTTTGTCGGGTGGAATGAATTTCTCTTAAGATGTCATCAAGTTCTAACCCTTGCTGAATGGCTTCGGCAGCGGCCAGCACCTGAAATCCTGTCCCGAGCGTGAGCGAGCCAGATTCTAGTACCGTCACACGCCCTGCAAACTCGCGGGCTGCGTTACGCGCAAAGTTTGGCAAGCTGGTTAGTTTTTCGGCAGTGTGGATGGAAATGATGTGGTCGTAACCGTTGGAGAGTAGTTTTTGGTAGCGAGCGGCGAAATCCAGCGGTGAAGGCGCCGCCGTGCTTGGGTGTTGGCGCATGGCGGGCAGGCGGGCATAAAACTGCTCACGGGTAATGTCTACGCCGTCTACATATTCCCGCCCTTCGATAATCAGAATGGCCGGAATCACTTCGATGTTGTAGTGTTCTGCCAAGTCCGGTGGCAGGTCGGCGGGAGAATCTGTGACAAGACCGATTTTCATACGGCGAAGCAACGTGGCGCAAATCTCGCCACAGCGTTAGGAGCCTACTCAATGGATAGAATGAATTGATAGTGTGGCTGTCCGCCTTCCTGGAGTTCGATTTCCTGATTGGGATATTTCTCGCGAATCAGGTCGGCTATACGGTTGGCTTCCAGGTTCTTTAGGTCGGCACCGTAGAAGAGTGTGATGAGTTCGTAATCGGTGGCGTTGGCTTTTTCCAGCAGTTCGAGGCAGGCGTGTTCGAGCGTGTCGGAAGAGACGGCGAGCTTGCCGTTCAGCAGGCCAATCACTTGTCCTTCGCGCACGGTGACGCCGTCAATTTCTACAGAGCGCGTGGCAACTGTAATTTCGCCGCAGGTGACATGTTCAATGGCCTTGGTCATTTTTTCGGCCACTTTTTCTATGTCACCATCTGGCTCGAGGTGCAGCATGGCCGAGAGTCCTTGAGGCACGTTACGGCTGGGGATGACATACACTTGTTTAACGGTGACTTCTTTGGCTTGGTTAGCAGCTAGCACGATGTTCTTGTTATTGGGGAGGATAATGATTTTGTCGGTTGGCAGGTTCTCAAAGGCCTCTAGGATGTCTTTGGTGGAGGGGTTCATGGTTTGCCCGCCGGAGACGATGGCCGCGACCCCTAAACTGGCGAAGATGCGCGAGATACCAATGCCCGGTGAAACGGCAACCACTGCAATTTGCCCTGGTTCCACATTGGCAAGTTCTATCGAGGTCTCTGTACGGCCTTCGATGTCTTCCATCTGTGCGAGCAGGTTTTCCATGGCAACCTTGGTAATGGTGCCAATGCCCATGATGTAATCAATCGGCTCGTAGCGCTTTTCGAGCGGTGTGTGGATGTGCATGCGGTACATGCCTTCACCTTCACCGACTTGGATAGAGGTGCCAATTTGCTCGAGGCGACTGTAGAAAGATTGTAAATCGAATCCGTTGCCGGGGCGAAAATCTACTACGACTTCCCAATCTTGGCCTTCTTCCACTTCTTCCATAGCATTTTCTAGCATCATGGCCGAAAGCGGTTGAACGGATACGAGCGGTGCTTCGAGCGATTGGCCATCCAAGTAGCGCATCATTCCTTCTAAGATGAAGAACAAGCCTTTGCCGCCGGAATCTACGACGCCGGCTTGTTTGAGGACCGGTAGAAATTCGGGGGTGCGTTGAACCGATTCGTCCGCCGCTTGCACGCAGCGTCGCAACATTTCGACCGGGTCGTCGGTTTCTTGGGCGGCTTTTGCGGCTTCGGCAGCAATATCTTTGGCGACAGTCAGGATTGTGCCTTCTACCGGGCGTACCACACCCTTGTAAGCGGTATCACGGGCTTCGGCAAAGGCGGCGGCGAGGGCGGGGGCGTCAATCAGGTCTTTGCCGTGCAATGCGCGTGCAAAACCACGCCATAGCTGAGAGAGAATCACGCCAGAGTTGCCGCGTGCGCCCATAAGCGCGCCTTGTGCAACGGCGGCGGCCATTTGTCCAGCGCTTTGATGCCCTAAATTGCTGATTTCGTTGTAGGCGGCTGTCATGGTCAGTAGCATGTTGGTGCCGGTGTCGCCATCTGGAACGGGAAACACATTCAGGGCGTTAACGGTTTGTTGGTTGGTGCGCAACCAGGTTAGGCCGGCTTCGACCAGTTCTTTGAGTGCTAATCCATCGAATGTCTTTCTAGTCATGCTCGAAAACATCTCCTGTGACAGGGAAGTGCGCCGCGCTGGGTTGCGGGGGCTTCCCACAAAATCTCATGGTATTCCGGACAGGGTTGCGCGGCCTCCCTGACGGTGGGTAGATTGCACGAAAACGGAACACGCTTTGTTGTGATGCGTGTTCCGCTTTCCCATGCTAATCGGGGTTGCTAATCCGCAAGCCCTGGACGTGGACGTTGACCTCGTGAACTTTCAGTCCGACGGTTTTTTCCACATGGTAGCGCACCGTGTTGGCAACACTGGTGGCAACCGAGGCAATGCGTGTGCCAAATTCTACGATGATATAGATGTCAATGTCAAGTTTGTCGCCATCGAAATGGACGTTCACCCCGCGGGTTGGTTCGCGGGTGATGGTGTTGGCAATCCCTTCCGCTAGGTTTTTCGGTGCTAGCCCCACCACGCCGTAGGATTGTAGGGTGGCATGATAGGCGATGGTGGCGATGGCATTCGGTGAGATGTGAATGCTTCCCAGAGTGGTTTTTTCTTGTCCCATAGCGTGTGTCCTTTGCGAAATGTTTAACACTTTCCTTGTGAAAGGATGCGGTTTGTGATAAAATACCGCGCCTGTCAGAGATGGTCGAGCGAATTTCGACCTGCAGCAAGTAAACATCAGGCGGTTGCGCAGGTGAGAACCTGTGGTATAGCAGGAATTATAGCAAGAAAGGATGAATTCAAAGATGGCAAAGTGCGCTCATTGTGGCAAAACCACAACCTTCGGTCACAACCGCTCCTTCTCTATGCGGGCCACCAACCGCAAGTTCAAGCCGAATTTGCAAAAAGTGACCGTCATCGAAAAGGGGCGCAAGTCCCAACTGACGCTTTGCACCAAGTGCATTCGCACGATGGTGAAAACGGCGTAAGCCATATGCCTGTGTCAACGGGCAGCCTTATTTCATCACTCACTTCTTTTTGTCAGAAATCGCGGCAGGCGCCGCGATTTTCGTTTGGTTTACAGGTCGCCCAATCCTGGCAGACCACCGGCACTTTTGGCAGTCTGCACTGCTCGCAAGCAAGCCTGACCAAAGACTTCAGCCGCAAATGCACCAACCGTGCTGATGTCGGCTCGTTTGGTGCCGGTAGAGAGTGCGAAGATGGTATCTCCATCGAGCATGGTATGTGCCGGGCGAATTACCCGTGCTAGGCCATCGTGTGCCATTTGTGCCATTTTGTTGGCTTCGGTTTTGCTTAGACGAGCGTTGGTTGCCACCACGCCGATCACTGTGTTGCTCCGCGTGGCAAATTGTAGCGCGGTGCGTCCGGCCAAGGTTTGCATGACGTGTAGCGTATTGGCGAAGTAACCTTGTTCGCCAATTTTGAATGGTCCTAGCTCGAGTGAGCGTGCGCCGGCGATGATGTTTCCGCTTTCAGGGTCAATAACATCGCCAAAGGCGTTGACCGCTGCCAGGGCACCAACGACCACGCCTGCGCCAATTTCTAGGCTGGCTGTACCTAACCCGGATTTCATCGCGCTGCGGTTGCCAAAAATTTTGCCGACGCTGGCGCCTGCGCCGGCGCCGACGTTTCCCTCCTCAACCAGGCCGGCTTGTGCTGCGCTGGTTGCACGGTAACCCATGCTAGCATCTGGGCGCACATCACCCCGACCCAGGTTTAGGTCGAACAGGATAGCCGCCGGGACAATTGGGACAACCCCGGCACCCGTCTCAAAGCCAATGTTGTGTTCCTCTAGGTATTTCATTACCCCGCTTGCGGCATCTAGGCCGAAGGCAGAGCCACCCGCTAGTACGATGGCATGAACTTTTTGTACCAGATTGAGTGGATGTAAGAGGTCCGTTTCGCGCGTGCCAGGGGCGCTGCCGCGCACATCTACACCGCCGATTGCGCCTTGGCGGCATAAGATAACTGTCACGCCGGTTAGTGCCTCGAGGTCGTGGGCGTGTCCGACTTCTAGGCCGGGGACATCGGTCAGGGTGTTTTTCATGGGCAAATACGAAGGGGCAGGTTTAAGCCTGCCCCTTTGGTCGCCTGTTTTATTCCAGCGAGCGAACGAGTTCTAGGAACTCTTCCCACTCTTCATGGAAGAAATGCACCGTCAGATTGCCGAGTTCGACATGATAGGTGGTTTCGCCATCGGGTTCTTCGGCTTTCCAGACGAGATAATTCTCGGTCTCGGCTAGGGTTTCGGTTGTGGGTTCAGGGTTCTTGGGCATAGAGTGTGCTCCTTTCAAAGATAATTCCATTATAACTTTTTTTGTTGGTTCAAGCGCAATTTGGCGCGTAGATTAGCCAGCCATTCACGAAATTGTACGCGCAGCGGCGGTGGGGTGGGATGTTCTGCCAATCCCTCCCAGGGGTCTAGGTCAAAGAGTTTACGGATGACATAGCGTAAGATGAGTTGCAATGTTGCTAGGATGGGGGCAGCGATGACGACACCCAGCACTCCCAGCAGGTCGAGGGCAATAATTGCTGCGACCAACACGGCTGCGGGGTGTACTTTGAGCGTTTCGGCCATGATGCGCGGCGAGATGATGTTATCGAGCAGGGCGTCAATTAGCCAACCGACGGCTAAAACAATCAACGTATAGACCAGCGCACTGACTCCAAAAGGTTTGAACGCTTGGAAAAAGGCGACTAAGGCCAATACTGTCCAGGTGATGAAAGGGCCGACGTAGGGGAGAAAGCGCGCTAATCCGGCCAGCAGCGCAATCCCAACTGCGTAGCTAATTCCCATGCTGCCTAGCACAATGGTGTAGGTAATGGTGGAGATGGTGATTAAGATGATTTGCCCGCGCAGGAAGGCGTTCCAAATGCGCGCTACTTCTTTGCTCATGCGGGCGTAATCTTCGCTATAGCCGGGTAAATTGACTTGGATGATGCGCTCGCGCAACCCGCCGCTTTCGATGAGGATGAAGTACGAGACAATCAGTACAAAAAGCGTCCAAACCAGTGTGTTAACGGCCCCACTTGCTAAGCGGCCAAGCAATTCACCGATGCGTCCTAGCCCAGCTTGAATGTTATCAATCAGCTGGGTTCCTAACTGTTCCAGGTTGAGAGTTTCCACTTCTGGCACGAAGGGGCCGATGTACTCTTGCAGCGTGCGCGTCAAGTTGTCTACCAGCAGGGGAATGTCATCCAAACTGCGTGTGACCAGCCCAATCAGGCTTTGGATTTGGGTGAAGATTTCGAAGCCGGCAATGGTTAATAAACCCAAGATGAGGATGACTAGAACCAGGTAGATTAGGTTGACTGAAAGGCTCCATTGAAAGTGCAGTTTGCGCGTTAGGAAACTGGCAATGGGGTAGAGTAAATAGACCAAGATGAAGGCCATCAACAAGGGGGGCAGGATGCTCTGGAACTTAATCAGCATTCCGGCCAGGATAGCCACCAGAGTCAGGCCTACCACCAGTTTTGTAGTCGAAGTCCAGACAGGGGTGCGGGGAGCAGTTGTCATAACTCTTTTCTTTCGTTGGAAAGAGGCGTATTCTCTAAATCATTATAGCATTTACACATCTGCAGAATGTTTTGTTTTTAGGGTTGTATTGTTGGGTCGTTTCTGGAAATGAATTGGCGCCATCCGTAGTACATCACCCACAAACAGGTCAAGGCAGTAATTTGGGCTGGCAACCAGCCGGCCAGGGTGTATCGCCAAAACGCCACGCTGATGGTCAGTGGCAGCAAAATGCGCGAAGCCGTGATGAGGGTGTAGGCACTCCAAATTTTCCAGGGCGTGCGAAAGAAACTTAAGAAAAGGGTGAGTAGGGTAAATAGCACCCATCCCGGATAAAGACGAGGGTAGTGGACGCGTAGCACTGCGTCTATTTGGCGCCGCAGTGCAATCCAGGCTGGCAGGTTGGGAGTGGCCTGGTAGAAGTATTCGTCATACCAGATTTGCCCAAAACCATCCTCCCCAGGTAAAGGGTAGGTGGGCAGCGGTTGCAGCCCTGGGGTGAGGCCTCGCTGGTATTTGTGGAACAGGATTTCGATAGCTCGTTCGGGTTGGGCGAGAATCGAATCGCGTGCGGCGGCGGCCATCAGCTCAAACGTCTCGGTTGGTGTGTAGCCGGCAGCCAGCATGGCCGGATAGATTTCCCAGCCGGTGGGAATGCCTTTGGCGTCTGTGATTTCAATCGGGTGTGCTGCAATGGCTTGTTGCAATGTTTGTATGGCAGGAGAGTTCGTGTTAGAGAATGGGG
Source organism: Anaerolineae bacterium (assembly GCA_003130845.1). GTDB lineage: Bacteria > Chloroflexota > Anaerolineae > Anaerolineales > Villigracilaceae > UBA5195. The sequence goes on along the minus strand of QEXW01000116.1, from coordinate 5,877 downwards.
TTCCCAGTGCATCGCCGTAGTAAACCCACCCATCGTAAAGTACTTCGCCCTGGTAATTGCTCATTCCAAAAAAGCCGTGTACGCGTTGGTTATGGGCTGACCACCATAAGATGGGCAGTGTTGCCGTCAAAATTGCCAGGCCTAGCGTGAGCAAGCGACGGTGATTGGGCTGACCTTCTTGTTTCCAAGCATATCCCGTAGAAGCTACCAGCCATACGATGCCTATCGCCAACATGCTGATATTTTCGGAACGAAGCAGGACGGCAAATGCACCTGTTAACAGAGCAGAGAACACCCATTTGGCTTTGATTTCTTGCAGGGCGGAAATGAGCAGGGTGAGAAAGGTCAACACGAAGAAAACATTCGGAACGTCAGACATGACCACGCTGGCATAAGACATTAAGTCGGGAGAAAAAACGGCCAAACACCCTGCCAGCAGGGCTATGTTCGCTGAACCGCTGAGTTGCCAGCCTAAGCGATATGCCGGAAACAGGCAGGCAAACGCCAAAAAATGCAGGAAATTTTTGATGGCCCAAGCATTGTTTCCAAATAGCATCAAGAGCGGTGCAAACAAGAAGGTTGTGCCCGGACCGCGATACATCGAAACCCCATCTAAATTGCCGTGCTGGATGAAATGGAAACTGCCTTGTAGCAGGCTATGACTATCGGGATTGATGATGAGCGGAACGGTTAGGGCATTAAAAGCGTAAACGCACAAGCCGGTTACAGAAAGCAAGAGCAAATTTCTACGGTGGACAGTCGCAGGTAGCGGAGCTGGCGATATGGTTTTTTGTCCAATCTGTTGAAGAATGAGTAGCAGAAAGCCGATGGCAGTAAACGTAAAGAGATTGGCGGCAAGCAAGAATAGGCGAAACGCTTGCCCTGGCAAGCCGCGATAGTCGGCTGTTAATCTTAGGGTGGTTTGCCCATGTTGCTCGCTGAATAGATTAACTTGCAGATTGCGTTGGTTGAGTGTCACTTGGGCGGTGCCGCCCTGAGGGGATGTGACAAAAAGCAGCGAAATAGGTTGCCCCGCCGGGCTTTGGAAGGTGAACTGCAAGGGCGTGGCTTCGGCACTGGCCAAAAAAAATGAATCTTGCTGTTGCCAGCCTGTTGCTAGCGTGGTGTTTTCTATCGGGAGTGGGATGCCGTTGTTTTTAATTTCGACCAGTGCAATTTGGCCAACCTGTGGGGTGATGGTTAGACTCTGATAGGATTGTGGTATGCGATCGGTGCGCCAGGTGATAAAGAGACCCGCCAAGAGCGCAGTAAGCACATAGAGTGCCAGGACACGGCGGGGCAAGGTGGCTAGGACTCTGGCGTGCAAGCCAAAAATAAATACCGCTGCACCAACGCACAGTGGGTATAAAACGGCAAGCCCGGTGAGTATCCATATACCGGGCCATTCCCAAAGGTTAAGCAGGTGATGCGCCAGACTAAAGCAAAAAAGTGTGCCAGCCAGTGCTGGTTTGAACCAGGTACGGAGAGTGTGCAAGGGGAGTTTGTCTTCCTTCTCCTAGTGTTGCATGGAATTTAATCTTTGCAAGCAACGTTGGGCGAGTGTAGCGGCCACTTCACGACGATATTCTGCAGAAGCCCAAGCATCACCGGCTTCGTAGAAAGCATTTTGTGCAGCTACTTCTAATCCTTCGGCTTCGGTGCCATCCAGTGCTAGGAGTGGGGTTGCTCCATAGCCGCCAAGCGCCAGGCGCGTGCGCCCACTTTTCCATTGCGCCAGAGCGGTGCAGACAATTGGTACATCTGCTGGGGTGCGGGCGACTTGTTCGTAAGCGAATTTGACATTGAGAGGAATGCTTATTTGGGTGATGAGACCGGTTGGCCGCAAAGCCCAGTATTCCGATAGGCTGATGATGGCTGGTTGGTCGCGTAGGAGGGTGAGTTTGGCATCTAAGGCTAACATGGCCGTTCCGAAGGATGAACGCCCATCAGCGGTGACCAGTGTTCCGGCGACAGTGGCGGCGTTGCGCAGGTTGAGGGGGGCTTCTTGTTGAATGGCCTGTTTTAATGCTGGGGGGATAGCGTCGCTCTCTTGCAGTGCTTGTAAGCGGGCGGTTGCTCCAATGTTGAGTATGGAGCCGCTCATGGTTATTTGGTGCAAGCCCAGGTTTTGTAAATCTACAACGGCAAAATCACGTTCTTTGAAGGCTGGACTGTTGAGTTTTGTCCCACCGCCGAGCGGCAGAGTGTTCGGGATGGCGAGCAGGCGTAAGGCTTCTTCCAGTGTTTGTGGACGATGATATGCACTAATCATGCGGCCTCCATAAGAGAACGTCTATCAGCCCTTGTATTATAATCAGTTCAGAGGGTTTCTCGTCCAATTGTACTTGTTTTGGAGGTTTCTATGCCCCATTCGCTGGCTGGTCAATCCGCCCCGCGCGAGATGTTGTGCAACATTCCCAAACTGGTTTCGGCCTATTACACCGAACAGCCCGACCCAGCCAACCCGGCCCAGCAAATTGTCTTTGGCACCTCCGGTCATCGCGGCACTTCGACCGAATCTGCTTTTACCGAAACGCATATCCTGGCCGTCTGCCAGGCGCTGGTGGAATATCGCCAGGCGCAGGGGATAAGCGGTCCGCTGTTCATCGGCAAGGATACGCACGCGCTCTCCGAACCGGCGGAGGCGACAGCCATCGAAGTGTTTGCCGCGAACGGGGTGGAGATTCGGATTACACCGGGCTATACGCCGACTCCGGTCATTTCGCACGTGATTTTGACCTATAACCGGGGCCGGACCTCTGGCTGGGCGGATGGCGTGGTCATCACGCCCTCGCACAACCCGCCCGAAGATGGCGGTTTCAAATACAACCCCCCTAACGGTGGCCCGGCCGGGCCGGAAATCACCAACCTGATTCAGGCGCGCGCCAATGAAATCATGCGCGAGGGATTGAAGGCAGTCAAACGTATTTCGCTACGCAAGGCGCTGAAGGCCGAAACCACGCAGGAATACGATTTTGTCACGCCTTACGTGCGGGATTTGGAACATGTGGTCGAATTGGCGAAAGTGTCGCAGGCGGGCATCCGCATTGGGGTGGATCCGATGGGCGGGGCGGCGGTAGCGTATTGGGATGTGATTGCCGACCTGCACAAGTTGAACATCACCGTTGTCAACCGCGCCATTGACCCGGCGTTTTCGTTTATGCCCCTCGACCACGATGGCAAAATCCGCATGGACTGCTCCTCGCCCTACGCGATGGCCGGGCTGATTCGGCTGAAGGATGACTTTGACATCGCCTTTGGCAATGACCCGGATGTGGACCGGCACGGGATTGTGACGCCCTCTGCTGGGCTGATGAACCCGAACCATTACCTGTCGGTGGCGATTTGGTATCTTTTCCAGAACCGTCCCAACTGGCGCAAGGATGCCAAAGTGGGCAAAACGCTTGTCTCCAGCTCGATGATTGACCGGGTGGCGGCGGCGCTGGGCCGGGAACTGGCCGAAGTGCCGGTCGGTTTCAAATGGTTTGTGGACGGCCTGGTGGATGGTTCCTTTGGCTTCGGCGGCGAGGAGAGCGCTGGGGCTTCGTTCCTGCGCAAAGACGGCACGGTCTGGACGACCGATAAGGACGGAATCATCTTGAACCTGCTGGCGGCGGAAATCACCGCCCTGACCGGGCGCGACCCGGCCCAGCATTACCGCGAACTGACCGAACGCTTTGGCGCGCCGGTTTACAAGCGGATTGACGCAAAGGCCAATTCTGCGCAAAAAGCCATCCTGAAGAATCTCTCCCCCGAATCGCTGAAGGCCGAAACGCTGGCGGGCGACCCCATCACTGCCCGGCTGACGCGCGCGCCCGGCAACGGGGCGCCGATTGGCGGCCTGAAAGTGACCACCGCCAATGGCTGGTTCGCAGCGCGGCCCTCTGGCACGGAGGAAATCTACAAGATTTACGCTGAAAGTTTTGTGGATGAAGCCCACCTGGAGCGAATCATCGCTGAAGCGCAGGAGATTGTTGGCGAGGCGTTTCGGAGCGGGTGAGTGGTGATTGGTGATGAGGCGCAACCGATTGCGGATTACGGACAATTAAGCCCACGAATGAATTTTCCTCTTGACCTTTTATCTTTTTTACGCAAGGCGCGGCGTATCGCCGCATTGACCGGCGCGGGGGTTTCGCAGGAATCGGGTTTGCGTACCTTTCGAGATGCCCAAACTGGTCTTTGGGCGCAGTATCGCCCCGAAGACCTGGCAACGCCCGAAGCCTTTGCCCGCGACCCGAAATTGGTGTGGGATTGGTATGCGATGCGGCGCGAGAAGGCGCGCTTGGCTGAACCCAACCCGGGTCATTTTGCGCTGGCGGAGATGGAGAAGAGAATCCCTGAATTTACGCTGATTACCCAAAACGTGGATGGTCTGCACCGTCGCGCGGGAAGCGTGAACGTGCTTGAATTGCATGGCAATCTTCAGCGGGTGAAATGTTCGGTCTGCGGCGAACAGGCTACCGTCTGGGATGATTCTGGCCCGGATGTGCCGCAATGTTCCCGCTGCGCTGGCCTGCTCAGGCCAGATGTGGTCTGGTTCGGCGAATCTTTGCCCCGAAAAGAGTTGGAGGCGGCTATCCAGGCGGCGCGGATGTGCGATGTTTTCTTTTCGATTGGCACATCGGGGCTGGTGCAGCCGGCCGCTTCGCTGGCGTATGTGGCGCGGGAAAAGGGCGCACTGCTGGTCGAAATCAACGCCGAACCGACACCGCTAACGGCGACGGTCGATTTTTTCTTTCAGGGAAAATCGGGGGAGATTTTGCCTGCACTGGTGGATGCGGTCAGGAAAGTAGGGGATTGAATTTACTATGCGACATTGTATAATGACTTAAAATCTTTGTTTAGGGAGGTACTTGTATGCCAGAAGTGCAAATCAAACTGGAAATTCAGGATTCGGCAGGAGCGATTCTGAAGCGTGTTACGATAGCAGTTCCTGATAGTATTACAAAGGCTCAGCTTGCTGCGGGTATAAAGTCTCATTTTGGCGACATCATCCAAAGCGATGATTTAGAAATTTTTATTGATTTGCCTGATAATCGCCCAATCTTTGGAAAATTTGTTGTGGAAGGGGCTAGAGTTATAGTTCGTCCAAAGTCATCAGCGTCATACTTCAAAGTCCTCCACGATGACTAGAATGGGGTAGATTATGGCCGATGCTGATACCTCTATTCGAATTACTGGCGATCACGGCGAATTATCTTTTCGGCTTCTTGATATTAGTATTCAAAGCGATGGTTTTATTGGTTCAAGTGTAATCATTGCTCATCGGCCAGGTATCAGCGATGAATTGGTCTATCGTAAGATGCTTGCGAGGGAATTTAGCTTATCTCGCTCCGTTGTTATTTTTCCACTCCCGCAGCCTTTTTTGCTTCCTTTTGAGCCACAGCCTGGCGTTCTGAATTTTGGCCTGGATTCTTGGAAAGATTGCCTAAGACCTGGAAACGTTTTTCGTTTGCACTTGCAATCTGAAGTTCAAAGCATTAAAAACTTGACAAAACTACGGCGTGCAATTTTGCCCCGAAAACCGGACGAAACATTTCCAATAATTTTTGTGATTGATACCTTGCAAAAAATTCCTGCCACTCTTGAAAAGGAGCTGCTGATTTTGCTTCGCGAGGCTCCTCTTAATCACTTAAGTATCTGGTTGCATTGCCCTCTTAACTCTGTTTCTTCCGATTTATTCTCAGTTATTGGGAACGTGGCCGTTATTTGGCCGAGCGAAAAGGAAGTTCGGCTTCTTAAGGAAAATTTGTCTGTAGATACCTACCAAGATGAGGTGGGAAAATCGCACTCACGAGGCATGTTGTTCGTTAGCAATATTATTACTCCCGCTGGCAAAGGTTGGCAGTATTCTGAATTGGAGTATGCTGATTTTTT
>QEXW01000115.1 GCA_003130845.1 Anaerolineae bacterium | reverse complement strand
GTCGCGGTAGGTGTGAAAGTAGGCGGTAAAACCGTTGCAGTAGGGGTGATTGTGCTCGTGGCAGTTGGGGTACGGGTGGGTGTTACTGTGCCGGTGGTGGTCACCGTACCCGTAAGCGTAACCGTCGGTGTGCGTGTGGGGGTTGCGGAGGGCGTGACCAGGTTCGAAGGGCGCTCAATGCGTGGGGCAACCCAGAGCGGTTTATCCGGTTCGGCTTTGCCGTTGGCCAACGCGGTCAGGATGAAAATCACCTCTTTGCCCGCCAGCGGGCTTAAATCTAAGTCTACAGTGTAGTAGAGACCGTCATAGGCTTCGTTGAAACTCCAAAACGTCTTGATATTGCCATCCCCTATGCGATAATCCAGGCGGAAAATGGTGTTACAACCCTGGGCCAGGTATTCACAATTCACAATGGCGCGAAAACGGTCACCTTTTTGTACCTTGAAGGGTTGATAATAGCCGGAGAGATAGCCATTGTTCACGCGCTGTGGCACGGTGAGCAAGCCTTTGCCATTGTATTTTTGACCATTTTCCATTTGTGGCTTGTCTACATCAATGGCATAGCCGTTTTTGCCGCCCACGTTGCCCGGACACCCCAAATCGCCTGCACCAGAACGCCAATCGGCATGGCAATATTCAGCGACAAAGTCAAATACGGTGGTCATATCGCCCATAACTCTGATAGAGACGAAAAACGGTTTTTGGGCATTCTCTCCGAGGCCGAACATCACACCGGCAGCATTGCGCAGCATCCAGTAACCGGTATAGCGCCCATCGGCAGGGGGTGCTTTCAAAGTTACAGAGACATCTACAAACTGACCAGGTGCAACTGCGCCAGGCAGGTTGACTGCTGCCGCGCCGTTCATGCGCTCACCGCTGGAAAAAACCAGCGCATAAGCGGTTGTCCAAGTGCATGAACCAACGTTCTGTAACCGCCAAGTTTTGACGAACTGCGCATCAGGAGCAAAGACCGTCCCATCCGGCACAGTCACATCCTTGACAAAGGCCACTTGGTCACAACGTGTCAGCGTCGGGACAGGCGTGAATGTGTTGAGCGGGATAGATGTGATGGTAGGAAAGGAAGTTTGTGCCGGAATGGTTGGAAATTGAAACGTTGGCAACCCTTGTGGCGTAAACGTCGCCGTGGGTGCGCTTTGGGTTTGAATGACCGATACCGTTGCTGCCTGTGCCGTATAAATCGCCTGTAACGTTGCGGCGGCATTGGGCGTGCCGGAAGGCATGGTGCAAGCCGCAGCCACCAACATCACCGGCAGAAACAAGGAGCACAACTTGATTAAACGCATAGACACCTCACGAATGGCAACCCAGTCATTGTTTTAGACGCCTATCAGGCGGGAGAAGTTCCCAATCAGCAGCAAGGCGATAGGCATGCCATTCTGTGAATAGCCTTAGCGGTTCAATCAAATAGATGGCATAGAGGAATTATCTTATGGGCAGTTCAGCAACGCTCTGCCAAATTGCTGGTGATTCGGCTCGTCAATATACAAATCCACCCATAGACCGCTGGCACCAGTGGCCCATTCAAACGTGATGGCCTGACTGCCTGCCTGGGTAAATTCTAACGAACCGTTGTGGGCCGGGCCGGTCGCACCATCACTGCGAATCCATGAGTACGTGACCGTTCCCGGTTTATTGACCGTGATGGTTGCTGTGACAGTGTACTTTCCTGTGGAACACGTCCCCGTATGCTGAACGCTAAATGCAACGCTGGTGACGGCAAACTTGACGGAAGCATCTGCGGCACCGGTTGGCTTGACTTGAATTTCTACAAAGAAAGAGCGGCCATTGTAGCCCTTCTCAATAGATAAAGTTTGTCCGGTCGGGTTTTGCAAGCGCCAATAGCCACGATATTTCCCCGCCTTAACGGGTGCAATCAGCGAGATGGATATATCTATCTCTTCCCCTGGGGCGACTGTGCCGGGCAAAGGCAAGCTGCTGGGGCCGCCCATCACGTCGCCCGCATCAAATACGAGCGAGTACGATGAATTCCAGGTGCAAGTGCCGATATTCTTCAGCCGCCAGGTTTTGACGAAAGCAGTGCCGGGGGCGTAGGGCGTTCCATCCGGCACAGTGACATCAGCCACAAAGCGCGCGGCATCACAGGGCGCCAGCGCGGTGTCGAGGGGCACTGCGGTGGCAGGGCTAGCAGATGGAGTGGATGTGCTGAAGGTCGCTATCGGGGCAGAGATTGTCGCTGTGGGGAGAGCAGTAGCCGATAGTGGCGTCAAGGTCACCAGCAAAGCACTTTGGGTGAGCTTGGCTTCCACGGTTTGCGCAGCTGCGGTAAAGACGACATTCAAGTTGCTAGGCGTGGGGGTCGTATTGGCCGACAAATTACACGCACTACACAGCAAGAGAAGCACCAGCAAGGCTCCGCCAGCAGCCAGGGGTTTCATGTTGCGCCTCCAAAAACACAGAAATTAGTCACACGTGTAAACAAACCGGATGCGGTCGTATTGAATATCTGCGCCCTCATAGGTAACGCGCAGAGCCACCCAGCGTTCCCAATTTTGGGGATGGTCGCGAGTCATCGTCCATGTGAAGAAAACTTGCTTCGATTCGGCGCCATTGAACTTGAGTTTGCCGCCTTCAAACACGCCATCAAAAGGCTCGCGGTCCCATTGATATATCAGCTCGCCCGGGCCGTTGACGCTGATGGTAGCAGAAAAGGTATACCGCGCTCCCCGCGCATCGCAACCTTTTTGGGGGTCGCGGACAATCGGTCCATAGACGACATTTGTGACGGCAAACGCATCTTTGGGTTTGTTTGAAACTTCGATAGAAACGGTCAGGTTGACATCGTTTTGACCAACCCCTGCACTGCCGCCCCCCGGCAGAGCCAGCCGCCACTGGCTGGTATATTTTCCGTTGGCGGTAGGCGCGGTGAGCGTGACCGAAACATCCACTTCCTGCCCCGGGTACACCACCCGCGTAAGAGGAAACCAGATTTGTTCGCTCATTTTATCGCCGCCAACTTGGACCATGCCAAAATTCGCATCCCATTTACAACTGCCGCTGTTTTTGATGCGCCAGGTTTTGGTAAAGACGGCCCCAGGCAAGATGAGCATTCCATCAGGAATGGTGACATCGGCCACATAGGTTGCGTAAACACAACCGGGGGTATAGTCATAGGATGGATTGGCGCCAACGCTAGAGGTGGGGGTGGGCAAGAGGTCCTGGGGCTGGGGAGTGACGGTGCTGGTGGGCAAAGCAGCGATGCGGGTTGCTAATTCAACCAGAGCCTGCTGGGTAAAACGTGCTTCGGCCGTCTGAACAGCAGCCGTCGCAATCGCGGCTGCATCAGGAGTGGGTTCGACTGGTGTCGGTGTGCTGCAAGCACCAATAAAAAGCGCTCCCATCACAAGCAGAGAAAAAACACGGTGTGTCATTGGTTTCATAGCAAGGTATCCTTTCGTAGTTGAAAAAGATTATACCCACCTTTCTGGATTGCCTGTCAACGCCTTCCGGTCAGTTTAAGATTGACGCCCAATGAAAGCGTAGAGCGAGAGATACTCTCGCTCTACGTCAATCCAAAAGCAGGGGACAGGGTCTCGCGCTTGAGGGATTAGTACTGATAGGTGACGATGAACTTCACCTTGCTTAGCCGTACCATATCCGCAATGCCATTTGAATTGGTGGTGGGGAGGCGGAACTGGACACGGATTTGGAAGCGTGCTGCGCCAATGGCGGCTTGTAACGCACCCTTGACTTCATTGTCATCAAAGACAGAACTTAATTGCGCCGCACCACACCACCGAATCAAAGCACCGGTGGGGTCGCCGGGGAAGAAATCACCGGCATCGGGCGTGCCGTAGTTCTGAATGTAAGCACGCAGGCAACCATCCCCTAAACTCCAGGGATTGCCAAGCGTATCATAATCACTGAAATCCACTTTGACATTCGTGATAGTCGCGCCAACCGGGATGCCCGTCATATTGAAGCTCAGAAAAGCTTGCGCAGTTTCATTCGTATCCAAGTCACCCGTATTGGGCGGAGCAAGCACGGTTCCATTCGACCGCACTTGACCGCTTTCCGCTGCGATGGGCGTCAGAATAATTTGCGTAATGGCCGGCGCCGAAGGCAAGGTGGGAGAAGGCGTAACCGAGGCGGTTGGGGTTGGAGGGTTGACTTTGATTTCAACAAAAAACGACGCGCCTCGATAGCCATTTGAGACCGGTATCAACACGCCGGCCGCATTGCGCAACCGCCAATAACCACGATAGGTTCCCGGCGCAGAAGGCGCTTTGAGCGTTACCGAAACATCCACCGTTTGCCCTGGGGCAACCGAGCCAGCCAACGCCTGAGCAGCCGGGCCATTCATCGCATCACCGCCATCAAAAATCAGCTGGTAGCCGCTCGTCCAGGTACAAACGCCGATGTTCTTGAGCCGCCAGGTTTTGGTAAACGTCTCACCGGGTTGGAAGGAGGTACCATCCGGCACGGTGACATCGGTCACAAACTGGGCTAAATCGCAGATGGGGGTAGGACTGGCTGTGCTAGGCGGAGTATTCGTTAACGTAGGAAGAGCCGGCGGAGCGGGCGTTTGACTCGGTATTGGGCTGACAATGACCTGCGGAGTGAGTAAAGCATTCGCAGTCAGTTGAGCCTCCACCGTTTGCGCAGCGACGGTCAAGAAGGCGTTGGGATTGGGCGTTGGGCTTTGTGCTCTGGGTAAGTTACAGGCGGACAGAACAAGCAACCCGACCGCCAAAATAAAAATTAAGGAAACTTTTCTCCACATACAATCTCTCTCCTCTTTGGTATGTTTGAAAACTCCCGGTCAAAGTGTTTGCTTTTCCTGTAAAAATACGGGTTGACCGATTGCTTGACTTGAACACATTTCCCCAATTCCTTGTTGTAAAGCACTTTGACGGTTCGCTTCTTAAGAATTTTAACTTTCACAAAACGGGGTTTTCTATCCCCCGTTGGTTCAGAGTCTATGCAAGCGTCCCGAAGGTGTTGGAACAAGCCTTCGGGACGTTTCAAGTTCGAAAAGAGCAGGCAATCTCCGCAAATGGTGCCTAAAGCAGGGCATTACGCTGTTTCCGGCTGGGCGCCAGCCATCCATAGACCCAATTGTTCGCGTGTGACGGCTTTGGCATCTACCGTGGTCACAATTTGTCCGTGATACATGACCGCGATTCGGTCAGACAGTGACATGATTTCATCCAATTCAGCCGAAATCAGCAAGACGGCTACCCCTTGATCGCGCATGAGGACGATTTCTTTGTGAATGTACTCAATCGAGCCGACATCCAAGCCACGCGTAGGCTGATTGGCAATCACCAATCTGACAGGACGGCTGAGCTCGCGCGCCACAATCACTTTTTGCTGGTTGCCACCAGAAAGTTTGCCGGCTGCTACGTAAGGGGAGGGAGTACGCACATCAAAGTCGCGAATTAACTTCCGGGCGTTGTCATCAAGCACCTGGTGCTGAAGCACGCCACGCTGGCTAAAGGGAGGACGGTAATAATCACACAAGACCATGTTATCGGCGATGGTGTACCCTAGCACCAAGCCATGCCGTTGCCGGTCTTCTGGGATGTGTGCCAAGCCGGTTTGGGTGAAGGCGCGTGGGGAGGCATTGGTTAGGTCGCGTCCGACCAGTTTTACCGTGCCACTCTCGATGTGCCGCAAACCGGTCAAGGCTTCCGCCAGTTCAGTCTGGCCATTGCCCTGCACCCCGGCAATCCCTAAAATTTCTCCAGCGCGCACTGTGAAAGAGACGCCCCGCACGGCTTCCAAATCGCGCACGTCGCGCACGCGCAGGTTTTCTACCACCAAAACATCTTCTTTGGGTTGAGCAGGCTCTTTTTGCACCGAGAGAATCACTTCACGTCCAACCATCATTGCAGCCAGTTGATGTTCGTTGGTTTGGGCAGGTGTGGTAGCGCCCACCACCCGGCCGGCGCGCATCACCGTAATGCGGTCGGCAATCGCCAGGACTTCTTTAAGCTTGTGGCTGATGAAGATGACGGAAACGCCGCGCGCCGTCAATTCTCGGATGATACGAAACAGTTCCTCGGCTTCTTGTGGTGTCAGCACAGCGGTTGGTTCATCCAAAATCAGAATATTGGCTTTGCGATAGAGCGCCTTGACGATTTCTACCCGTTGCTGCACACCAACCGGCAGGTCACCCACGATAGCGTCAGGGTCTACATCCAACCCGTATTGATGCGAAAAATCGCGCACAATTTGCGAGACTTGTTTGCGGTCGAGTTTGACAAGTGGAGACTGGCTCTTGAGGGAGCGATGGTCAGTCTCTGCGCCAAGCATGATGTTTTCGGTGACGGTGAAGACCGGAATCAGCATGAAGTGTTGATGTACCATGCCAATTCCATGTTCAATGGCATCACGCGGCGAGTTGAGCGTCAGTACATTGCCATTCACACGAATTTCGCCTGCATCGGCCTGATACAGGCCATACAAAATGTTCATCAGCGTGGATTTGCCTGCGCCATTTTCTCCTAACAGAGCATGAACTTCACCTTGCCGCAAGTCGAAATCCACATGGTCGTTGGCTAAAACGCCGGGAAACTGCTTGGTAATACCGCGCGCTTCGAGAACAATGGGTGCTTGAGACATGGCAGGCCTCCTTATTTTTCGTATGGCTGACCATCAGCGGCAGGCGGTGTGGTTTTGCCGATGATACCGGTCAGAATGAGCATGGTCAGAACATACGGAGCCAGCCCCACGATATATGCATGTTGTAGGAAGGCCCAGTTGGGTGGAATGGCATCGCGGAAGAATTGGAGATTAATTTGCAAGGCTTGCGAAGCGCCGAAGACCAGCGCAGCAGCCCAAGCCCCAAAGGGTGTCCAGTTGCCAAAAATCATAGCCGCCAAAGAGATGAAACCGCGTCCATTGGTCATCAACGGCTCAAAAGAAGGCACGGATTCGATGGTGAAATAGGCACCTGCCAAGCCAGCCAGCATCCCTCCCAGCACTACGTTGATATAGCGCGTGCGGTACACGTTGATGCCGACCGTATCGGCAGCCTTGGGGTGCTCACCCACCGCACGCGTACGCAATCCCCAACGGGTGTTGAATAGCACATAGTGCGCAACGAAGACCAAAACAATCGCGGCAATCGCTACTGGTTTTTGGTCTAAGAAGGTTCCCTGAATAAGGGTGGGTAACCCTAAACAGCCTTGTGGGCCACCACACAAAGGCGTCAGCCATTTAGAAAGCGAGGGCAAAAGACCGGGGGCGTGTGGCACATTGCCGCCAAAAATGCTGCCCTCGCCAAAGAACATTTGCCGATTGAGAAAACCGGTAATGCCCACCGCGAGAATATTGATAACGGTGCCGCCAATAATTTGGTCCACTTTGAACGTAATCGAAAGCCAAGCATGCAACAAGGCAAACAAGCCGCCGGTGAGAATTGCCACCAATACCCCTGTCCACAGACTAATGCTGGGGTCAAATTTGAAGATGGTGTTCATGTAAATTGCCGCCAGCCAGCCAAAAAAGGCCGCCGCCAGCATCATCCCTTCAATACCGATGTTTACCACACCTGCGCGTTCACAAAACACGCCAGACAGCGCGCCCAGGGTGAGCGGAGTGGCAACAGCGATGGTGGTGGTCAACATACTGGAAATGATAATGGTAGGAGAAACTCGGCTGCCACCAATCAGCACGACAACGGTAAACAAGAAAACAATAATGAAGCCAATGAAACTGAAACGACGCCAATCCATGAGTGCCTCCTAACCCCGCCAACCACGCGTCAAAACCAGGCGGTCTTCTTTGGCTTTGATGCGATAGAGATAGCGAATGATGGCATCTGCCGCCACAAAGAGCAGAATGAGCGATTGAATCACCGAGATAATATCTACCGGAATTTGCGTCAGAAACTGCATGCGGGTTGCACCATTGCGCATGCCGGCGAACAGAATAGAAGCCAGCACCACCCCCAACGGATGCGTCTTACCGAGCAAGGCAATGGCAATCGCATCAAAGCCGTAACCAATCGAAAAGCCCAATTCATGCCGATAGTTTAGACCGGTCACCTCCACTGCGCCGGCCATCCCTGCCAACAAACCAGAGAGCGCCATAGTCACAATAATCACCCGCCGAAAGTTGATGCCAGCATATTTCGCTGCATCGGGGTTGGCGCCAACGGTGCGAATTTCAAAGCCGAGGGTCGTTTTCCACAAGAGATACCAAACGCCTAGTGCCACCAATAAGGCCAAGGGAAAGCCCCAATGCACGCGCAGGCCCTCAAAGATAACCGGCAAGCGCGCGCCTTCCGCAATTTCAGGAGTGCGCGCAATCACGTTAAGCGGGTTTTTGTCCTTCATCGGGCCATTGAGCAGGTAACTTGTGATGTTGAGGGCGATGTAGTTCATCATGATGGTATTAATCACTTCGTGCCCACCCGCATAGGCTTTCAGCGCGCCCGGAATGGCGGCCCAGATTGCCCCAGCCAGAATGCCCGCACCAATCGCCAAAGGCAAGTGCAAGATACCAGGAATTTCAATCCCTAAGATTTCTGGCAAGGCATAGCCCACCCAGGCTGTAGCCACCGCCCCAAAGGCCAGTTGCCCCTCTGCGCCGATGTTGAACAGGCCACCCTTAAACGCCAGTGCCACCGCCAACCCAGCAAAAATGTAGGGTGTCGCCCATACGAAGGTTTCGCTCCAGGCACGGGCCGAGCCAAATGCGCCTTGTGCCAAACCAAGATACGCCGCCCAAGGATTGCCGCCCGCCAGCGCAATAATCACCCCGCCTACCACAACAGCAGTGAAAATTGCCAAAAATGGTACCAACATGGCATTGAATGCAGAGCGAAGCACCTGCTGCCAGCCAGATTGAGATTTCCTATCATCCACCGTCTGCATCGCGTTCTCCATGGAAAAAAGAGTTTGACCCGATTATAACAACAAAGGGGAAAGAGGATTTACCTCTTTCCCCTTTTGGGGTTTCCTTTGAGCAGAATTAGGGAGTGCAGAAGCCTTTGCCGTCTTCGGTTTTGGCCGGGGTGACGTTGGTCTGCAGGGTGCCATCGAGCAAGGCCTTGTTGATTTCTTCCATCTTGGCCTTGACTTCGGCAGGAACTTGGCTATCCAGGTCGTGGTACGGCGCAAAGGCTGCATCACCAACATAGTTGCCATCGGGGAATTTGCCTTCTTTGGCCAGCTTAATCAGCTCAAACACGCCTGGAGTAATCAGCTTCATGGCGCTGGAGAGCAGGCCTTTTTGGGCTTCGGGCAGGGTGTAATACTGGTCAGTATCCACGCCGATGGCCAAAGCGCCGGCTTCCACCGCGCCGATGACCGCACCGTTACCGGTCTTGCCGCCACCGCCGAAGATGATGTCAGCGCCTTTTTCAATCATGGATTTAGCCGTAGCCGAACCCCATTCCGGATCGGTGAAGGTTTTGTCAAAGCCAACATCGCTGTGATAGACGATGAAGAGCTCAATGTCGGGCTTGATGTACTTGGCGCCCGCGCAATAGCCTTCACCAAAGCGCCAGACGGGCGGAACGACATCGGTGCCGAATACACCACCGATTTTGCCGGTCTTGGTCATTTGGGCAGCCAAGGCACCTACCAAAAAGCCAGCCTGGTCTTCAGGGAAGATGAGACCAGCCACGCCCGGCGTCACTTCCGCTTGGAACTGGTCCACACCGATGAACTTGGTGTTGGGATACTTCTTGGCAGCCGCCACAGTCGCTTCACCCAACGCAAAGCCAACGGTCACAATCACATCGTAACCTTCATCTGCAAAGGTAGCGATGTTTTTGTCATAGTCCTTGGCATCGGTAGTTTCGATATATTGCACTTTGGCGCCCAGCTCTTTTTCGGCCAATTTCACGCCTTCCCATGCGGATTGGTTGAAGGACTTGTCGTCAATTTTGCCGACATCCGTCACAACACCCACGCAGAACACATCGGGCTTGGCGCACTCCGGTCCCGTCGGGCCACAGGCCGGGAGCAGCATTGCCGCAATCAGCAAGGCTACCAGTACTGCATAGAATTTCTTCATATTCTTCTCCTCTTGAAAGAATAGAATGTCTGCCGTGATAAACATCACGAGCGCTGGTAAAAGTATACAGCCTCTCGAACCTTTCGGCAAGGTGAAAGATTTAGGATGCCTGAGCGGCTTTGGCTTCGCCTCGCTGCACACCCAGCATCATCAACAACGCGAGTGCCATAAACAACGGAGCAACCATCATCACTGTGTTATAGTTTTCGTTGTTGAGTTGAATCACCCAGCCGTTGATATTGGGGCCGGCAATCGCCGCCAACGTAGAAAAAAGATAATACAAGCCTGTATAGGTACCAATGCGGGCGTTTTCAACCATGTCCACCACCATTGGCAAGGAGTTAATATTAATCAGCGCCCAAGCAATCCCTGCCCCCATCAAGAACAAGCTGATGACGCGCACCGTGCCAAGCACGGGCAATTTGGCCAGCGGTGCAGCCAAGGTGCTGGCCGGCAGCAGAAAAATGGTCAGAATCAGCGCGCCTAACAAGGTAACACCCAGGGAAATCGTCAACCGCCGACCAAGCCGGGCTCCAATAAACCCAGAAACCAACGCAAACAAAACGAAAAACAACGAGAGATGGCCCAACAACCCGGCGCCATCTCCCTCACTTAACCCCAAGTGATTGACAGCATACAGGGTAAAGAAGGCCTCGATGGCGTTATATCCAACAAACCAGAAGAAAATTGCCAAGAACAAACGCAAAGCACTCTTATCTTTATCCATCAGCACTTCACGCAAACTCTCAAGCAACGCTGGGCGGTGTTCTGTGACTTCATATTCCTGCGGTTCTTTGATGAAGATGAACAACAACAAAACAGCCACCAAGACCAAGGCCGACCCCATCCAAAACGGAAAGGCCGGGTTGGACTTATAGAGTGTGCCGCCAACCAGAAAGGCAATAATTGCGCCCACCCCACCCATAAAGTTGATGATGCCATTGGCTTGTGAACGATATTGCGAAGGGGTAATATCGGGCATAAGCGCCACCACCGGCGTGCGCCACAAGGCCATGCTCAGCAAGAGCGTCACGGTGCAGGCCACAAACAGCGGCAAAATGGCTGCCAGCGGAATCAGGCCAAACACCAGCGCGCCCAGCGGAGCACCGATTAGGATAAACGGCATACGACGCCCAAGCGGAGTGCGCAACCGGTCAGACCAGGCACCCACCGGCGGCTGAATGAACAGCGCAGCAATATTATCCAGTGTCATAAAAAAGCCAACCACTGCTGGGGCTAACCCGAACTTGTTGGCCAGGAAAAGCGGCACAAAGGCGTTATACACGCTCCAAATCACGCTCACCCCAAAGAAGCCAAAGCCGAGCAGAAAAATTTTGCCATAGTTAAATTTCATGAGCACTCCTTTTGAGAAACCGGAACAATCGTTTACTCTGCTTCTTTCTTGCGCAGAACAGCCAGCAATTTTTGGTCTTCTTCGGTGAGTTCGGCGGCATGGAGCATTTCGGGGCGTCGAGCCAAGGTGCGACGTAAGGACTGTTCACGCCGCCAGCGGACAATTTTGGCGTGGTCACCACTCAGCAGCACCTCAGGAACCTTCCAGCCGCGAAAGTCAGGCGGACGGGTGTAATGGGGGTATTCGAGCAAGCCCGAAGCGTGGGAGTCGTCTTCCGCCCCCGTTGGGTCACCTAGCACACCCGGTATCAGCCGACTAATTGCATCTATCAAAATCAAAGCCGGCAGTTCGCCGCCGGTGAGCACATAATCGCCAATTGAAATCTCATCCGTCGCCAAATGTTCTCGAATGCGCTCATCAAACCCCTCATACCGTCCGCAAATCAGGGCGATGCGTTCATAAAGGACGAGTTCTTGTGCTACTTTCTGGTTGAAGAGCCGCCCCTGGGGCGTGAGCAGGATAACCGGGCAGACAGGCGGCGCCCCAAGCACACTTTCGACCGCCTCAAAAACCGGCTCCGGCTTCATCACCATCCCGCCGCCCCCTCCATAAGGCGCATCATCGGTGGTATGATGTTTATCATGAGTGTAATCGCGAATATTATGAACGTGAAAAGAGACCAAACCTCGGGCTGCGGCTTTTTGTAATATGCTGACCTGCAAATAGGGGGGGAACACTTCTGGCAACAGGGTAAAGACATCAAAGCGCATGCTATGATTTTATATGAAAAACAAATGGAAAGACAAGCAGAAATTCTGAAACTAGAAACTATCTTCGTTACATAATTTCCTGAATATCTGAATATAACTTTGGACGTGCATTTTGACGCAACCTGAATTTCGTGCCATGATTGTGACCTGCGCGTGCGTCAAAATCTACAAGCACGTCTCCATCAACGATAGCCTGTATGAATTTATCAATACTGAAACCGCGCAGAATCAATATGTGGTTGTAATAGAAAAATTCCTTGTCCCCTTCTTTTTTTGCTTCTGCTTGAACATAAAAAGCATTCAGGAGTTTTGTACCTGCTTTGTGTTCAAGGTCGTCAAAACCCCAGTATGGTTGAGGGTCCAATTCACCTAATCCGACACGTTTTTTGACCGAATCCAACCAATCTGAATGACGTGGATCAACCGCGCGAGCGTCAAAGGAAATCAAGACTTTGCGATTGGCTTTGTCAATTTGCACCATAAATCCCCTGTCACTTCTTTCCAATCCATGAATGGTTTGGCGAAAACTCATTTCATCAGGTGGGTATTTTGTACCTGCAAGTTCATGTTTCCAGCCATACCTAGGAAGAAGAATATTTGGTACAAATTTTAACGCCCTTGGAGAAGGCTCCATATGAAAAAGTGTTGTTAAGGCAGATGTTTCTACCCTCTGACACTTTAGTTCCCATTCAGAAGCGTTTGGAATAGGCAAATTGTTTTCTTGAAGCCCAAGCAAATCTTCAAGTGTGTTTCCAACACCGCCAGCATTCCCCGGGCGAGCATTAGGTATCCAGCCCCGCGCCCTAATATCCTTCAAGGCACTAATCAGCGATTCTTTAGTGTATGTTTTCATGACTCGGGAGGTCTCCAAAAGTCAAGTAAATATTCAAAGGTGGTACCCATCGTTATATAATTGCTGGGGTAACCAAAAATCCCAACTTTATTTACGATATTTGTTCTATCCCAAATAATCGTATTTCGAAGTTCGTAGCCGCGCTGTCGCAATTCGTTAACCAACGCTACATGAATGGTTATTCGTTCGTTTTCCCACCACATATCAGGAACGTTGATTACGCAATGACCTTTGGGGCGAAGCAACGGCAGCAATTTTTCAAAAATATCTCCAATTGCGTTTGTGTAGTCTTCCAAAGGCATCGTTCCCAAATCGCGGGGGTCTTGAGAATATTGTTCTATTTTGTGTAGTTGCTCGTTATTTCTCTCTCGACGTGATTTATTTTTCCGCTTCCTATTCAGCAAATTTGCATAGGGGGGAGAAGTCCAAATCAAACTCACTGAATTTGGTTCCAAATAATTGGGAATATGCAAAGCATCATCTTGAATGGCTACTTGTTGCGCTTGATTAAACAAGTTGTTGCTCGCCAATCTCCTAACGCACAGTTGAATATATTTCTCTTGCAAATCAAAACCAACTGCATTTCGATTCAAATCTTGAGCGGCTACGAGAGTAGTACCACTTCCTACAAATGGGTCTAAAACGAGTTCGCCTTCGTGAGTAAAAAGGCTTATTACTTTTTTTGCCAAAGAAATAGGAAAAGTTGCAGGATGCAGATTTTTGTCGCGAATATCTCTGCCTTCATAGAAAAATTGCCAAACCCCAATTTGGCTCTTTAACCACTCTTTTGCGGATAAGCAATTTAAATGATTGGGGGGGCAGGCGCATGTACGTTCTGTCCCAATAGCGAGTTTCGCGCGATAGTTTTCTGTTGCTTCTTGAATTGAACGGGGTAGGGCGATTTTAGCAGGTTCAATATTCATCATCACTCGTCCTCCGGCTTTGATTCTACTCTATATCGCCAGATGTTGACTGAATAAGAATGGTGTGGGCAAACCAAAGGAGAGGCGTTATTAGAATAAATCGCTTGAATACGTGATTACGAAATGCACGCAAAGAATGGCGGCTGCCTTCGATAACAAAACTCCTATCACTTATGCAAACCTCAAAGGGCTGTCACGGATAATTCAGGATTTTGCTCTTTTGATATTGACAAACAGTACTTAAACAAAGATGCGACTCTCAAAGTTTTCTGCTCAGGCAATCCGCAGCCATACAAGCAAACCGTATCGTTAGACGAGCGTCCTCAAACGATACAGGTCAAATCTAGTGCCTGTTCATTTTCCACGCCGACCAAAGTAAACACACCTTCAGCCACTCTGCTCACCAACACCATCGCTCAAACCCCGTCTTCAACTGTTACTTTTACATTTACACCTTCGCTTACTTCTACCGTCACTTCCACTCCCACCATTTCTCCAAGCAATACGCCTGCATATCCAACAGCAACACCTTCTGGAAGTGCCTTTTCTTTTACACCATATCCAAAATCTGCTGGGATTATCGGTCCAGGCACGAAAAATAATCTTTCGCTCCTGACGGTTTGGCGAACCGATAGCCCGATTTACTCCCTCTTCGTTTCACCCGATGGAAAATGGATTGCCTCTGGAAGCCAAAATGGGAAAGTCGTTGTTTACGACTTGGTAACGGGTACCCCTTTTTACACGCTTGAGTATGGGAGTGCTGTATTAGCCGTTGCTTTTTCCCCAATGGACAATGGCTGGCGGCAGCAGGGAGCGGCAGAAACATCTTAGTCTGGAATACCCAAACCTGGAATAGACCTGTTGAAATTGGCCGCCATAACGGCAAAGTAACTAGCCTTTCTTTTGCTCCCGATGGTACCTTGTTGGCTTCAAGTGGTTATGAGGACAAAGCAGTTAATCTATGGCACATGAATTCCTGGACATTGAGTAAGGTAATTGCTATCCCTGAAAAGGTCAATGCGGTTGTATTCTCACCTGATAGCCAATTCATCGCAGTCGCTGCAAATGACATATTTCCTAGGATATGGAACAGAAATGGCGAGTTCCAGTATGCGCATGTTGACAACGATGGCCCTCGCAACTCGATCACTTCGCTGGCTTTCTCTCCTGATAGTACCTTGCTGGTTAGCGGTACGCGCGATGTAGAACGCTGTCTGCAGGTTTGGGATACCAAAACAAAAAAGCTCAAACGTGGCATTGGCGCTATTTGTTACAAGTGACAATAAATTCAACTTAAAAATATGGCGAACAGCAAATGCATCTGAGTTACGCTTGTTGACAAATTATCACCAGGATTTGATTTATGCGATTGTTTTTTCACCTGACGGCAAATTGATGTTCACCGGCTCACGTGATAGAACCATTCGTGTTTGGGGAATTCGATAGTCTTAAAACAAACTGAACTTCAATTTGAATTGGACGTTATAATCAAAGGACATTTTGACTATCGAGGGATTGTTTTGAACGTTCTCCATCGTTTGAAATCCGCTGCCCGGGTTCTGTTGCAGGGCGAAAACACAAGCAAAAAACGCGCTGAAATTCCAAGCATTACGCCGGAAGAAGTGGCGGAAATTCGGCAGTTCTTCCCACGCGAAAAATTCTTTATTCTAGGGCATGCTCGTTCTGGTACCACAATTTTGATGCGCCTGACGCGCCTGCACCCCGCCGTGCATTGCAACTACCAAGCACACTTTTTCACCCGCGCCCCTCTGCTCAAATCTCTGGTCAATTCGGTTGAAATCGAAGAGTGGCTCACGCGCAAATCCAACCGCTGGAACCAAGGTCGCGACCTTTCACCGCTCATCCTGCGCGCTGCCGCCGATTTCATTATGGAACGAGATGCCATCCGCGAGGGCAAACAGATTGTTGGCGATAAAAGCCCCTCTTCCACCATTCACGGTCAGGTTGTGCGCGATATGCACAGCCTGTATCCCGATGCCCGCCTAATCTACATTGTTCGCGATGGGCGCGATGTGTTGATTAGCGAACGCTTTCGCAATTTCGTCGAAGACTCTCGCTTTCTGACCCCAGAAGACCGCCGCATCATCGCAGACCTGAAGCGCGACCCAACCCCCTTCACCGATGGCCGTCGTTCCATCTTCACCGAAACCTTTCTGCGTGAGATTGGACAACGTTGGGCAGATGACCTGCGCGAAATAGACAGCGAAGCCCGGCGCTTATACCCGCAGGCCTATCACTCCCTGCGCTACGAAGATTTGCTGGCCACACCCTTTGCCGAAATGACCAGGCTATGGGCCTTTCTGGGCGTCGAAACCCCCGCGGCGCTCGAAGCGGAGGTTCAAAAAGAAATGGGGCAAAACCTCGATGAAGAATGGCAGGCTCGCCGCGCCGGCGATATTGCCGGTTTTCTTCCCAAAGGAAAGGCCGGCAACTGGCGCAATCTATTCACCGCGCGTGACCGGCAAATCTTCAAGGAAGTAGCAGGGGACTTGCTGATTCAATGGGGATACGAAACCTCCATGTCTTGGTAAACCTTTTGAATTTACAAAAACCCGAGACATCCTAAGATGCTGGCACCTTCCCCTCTAAATATTTATGATATTTATCTATTTTATTGACAAACAAAAACAAGACTGATATACTCCACATTAAGAAACGACCTAAGCGACACAAGTGAGCGTTATGAAAAGCACCCGTGACCGGATTTTACAAACCCTTCTGCGCCGACCGCGCACAACAATTAATGAATTGGCCGAAGCAGTGGGCATTAACCCGATTTCGGTGCGCCACCATCTTACCAATTTACAGGTAGAAGGGCTGGTAGATGCAGAAGAAGAACGACATGGCGTTGGGCGGCCAAGGCTAGTCTACTTCTTAACAGAAGACGGACTAGAACGCTTTCCAACCCGCTATCTGCGCTTAACCACTCGCCTGCTTTCTCAAATGAAAGAAAAACTCCCCAGCCCCATCGTTGGGGAACTGTTCAAGGAAGTGGCTACCGGCCTGGCAGAAGAACATAAAGAGCAATTAGAAGGTCTAAGCGTAGAAGAACGCCTGGAGACAGTGAAAGACCTGCTAGCCGCAGAAGGTTTCGTCGTCGAATGGGAGAAAAAGGGCGACGAGTACCACATCCACGAAATCACTTGCCCCTATCTACAAGTTGGCCAGGCGCACCCCGAAGTATGCACCGTTGACCAAACTCTCATTTCCAAAATGCTGGCCGTCCCGGCCAACAAAGTGCAATGCGTTTTGAGTGGTGCATCGCACTGCACCTATGTCGTCCGAACTTCTGCCTTGGAGAACGCCCGATGAGCGAAGAAACTTTGAACATTATTAAGTGGACCATCCATGACACCCATCCGGAGTTGGTTCAGCCAGCGCGCGAGAAACTCTCGGAAGTCGTAGACCCTGAAATCGGAATGAACATCATCCAATTAGGGCTGGTGCGCGATATTACTGTTGAAGAGAACACGGCCCGGCTAAAAATGATTCTCACCACACCATTTTGCCCTTACGGGCCGGCCATGGTAGACATGACCCGCCAAAAAGCCCAAGATGCACTTAAAATGCCCGTCACCGTTGAGATGGGCATGGAGGTCTGGGATTTTTCCATGATGGAAGACCCCTCGGCACTGGATTGGGGTCTATACACCTAAAGAACACTGCCTGAGAACCGCTGCTGCATGCCCGCATCGTTTGCGGGCATGTGATTTTAAGCAAACACAATGCTATAATCACATCCATAGGAGGCGCATCCATGATTCATGCAGAAGGCCGTTTCCAAACCCCCAAAGGCATCAAAATCTATTACCAGCACTGGCAACCCGAAAGCACGCCGAAAGCGGTTCTACTGCTGGTGCATGGCATTGCCGAACACAGCGGACGATACATGAACCTCGTCAACCACCTTGTCCCGCGTGGCTACGCCGTATACGGGCTAGACCACATTGGGCATGGCAAATCCGAGGGGACACGCGTCTATGTGGAGAGATTTAGCGACTTCACCCAGCCGCTTAAGACATACTTCGACATGATTCGAGGCTGGCATCCGGGCAAGCCGGTATTTTTAGTCGGCCATAGCATGGGCGGATTGATTGCATCCATATACCTCCTAGAGCATCAAGACGAACTGCGAGGTGCGGTGCTCTCTGCTCCAGCCGTAAAATTGCCTGAAACCATCTCACCGGCCATCATCACCCTTGGCAAACTGCTCTCTACCCTGCTGCCCCAAGCAGGTCTCATGGCGCTCGATGCCACCACCATTTCCAAAGACCCGAATATCGTCAACACGTATCTAAATGACCCGCTGGTTTACACCGGCAAAGTTACAGCGCGGCTAGGCGCAGAAATGCTTGCCGCGATGCAACGTATCACTGCCCAAGCCGAGACCCTGCACTTACCCATGCTGCTTTTACAAGGCAGCCAAGACCGCCTGGTAAATCCTCAAGGCGCACAAATGCTCTACGAAAAAGCCAAATCTACCGACAAAACCCTAAAAATTTACGAAGGCTTGTTTCACGAAGTCTTCAACGAACCAGAGCGTGAGCAGGTTTTTCAAGATGTGGAAGCCTGGCTCGCCGCGCATCGCTAGTCCTGACCAAGGGCTTTAGCCGACGCTGGTATCCGCTACGTTCTCATCGGCTGGGTTGACAATCCAAAATGAGACCGCCCCCATAATTGGCACGACCAAAATCACCAATGCCCACAACACACGGGCCGTCTCACCTATCTTCTTCTTGCGCAACCCCACCAAAGCGGCCATACTCAGCCCCAACCAAACCAATAAAACCAGACAGTTAAGCGCTTGGAATAGCATAAAACGAGCGTTGAAACCGTCAAAAAAGAACATATCAACCTCCTTCTGCGTAAGAATTGTGACGAGTTTAGCACAAAAGTGCACCTTACTGCAAAAATTTGCACCCTAGACGATGCAAAAAAGAGGGACAACCTGAAGATACTGTACGGGCAACACCCTAAAAAAAATGGGCTTCCCTCAAGGAGAAGCCCAAGGGGCGGCTGATGGGGCTCGAACCCACAACACCTTGATCCACAGTCAAGTGCTCTGCCATTGAGCTACAGCCGCCACGTCTTTAGCGGGCGGATTATATCATTACCCCGGTCTGCTATCAAGGATTTGTGCATCGAGCAGGTCTTTCATCCATCCCTGCGCCACAAACTACACCAACCGCCTACCCTGATTCATCGGTAGGTAATGCTACAATTAGAACAACGCTAGCCACCGTACAGTAATCAGCCGCAGACAAACGCAAAGGAACGCGGACAAAAAGATTGCTTGGCAAAGAAAGCCCAGAAACATTCCGCGTTTTCCGTGTGAATCCGCGTCCAAAAAACACAGTGCTAAATAAATCCAGCAAAGAGGAAATGGTATGCAAATCAAATGTCAATTTTGCTCCCTGCCGTTTGCCCTGTCAAATGAACAGATTACCGAAGCCATTCAAATGCTTCAAAAAAATGCCCATGCCCATTATGATGCGCGTTGTCCCAAATGTCGCCGCGTGACCAAGCTGGCAAAGCGTACCTTCGAGTTAAACCCACTCACCAAAAAAATGTTCACCCTAAGGGGAGAAGAATGACCATTACAGCCATCTATTTCGACCTCGGTGGAGTGATTGTGCGCACCGAAGAAAAAAAACCGCGCGCTCAACTGGCTGCCGAATTCGGCCTGACGTATGAGGAGCTTGAGCGAATTGTCTTTGGCAACGGTCTGTATAGCACAGCCGCCCGCGCCACAGCGGGCAAACTAACAGAAGAGGCACACTGGGTGAGCGTCACCCGTCGGCTGGGGTTACCACTCTCCGAACGCCCACGCATTCAGGAACAGTTTTTTGCCGGCGATACGATTGACTGGAACCTCGTCGCCTTCTTGCGCCAAGCACGTAAAAGATACAAAACCGGGCTGATTTCCAACGCCTGGGGCGGGTTACGCACCTGGATTCGACAACAAAATTTCATAGATGCCTTCGACCACCTCACCATTTCTGCGGAGGTGGGAATTCCCAAACCCAAGCCAGGCATCTATCAACATGCGTTGAGCGCGCTTGGCGTTCGCCCCGAACAAGCCATCTTTGTAGACGACTTCAGCGAAAATATCGAAGCCTGCCGTCAACTCGGCATGTATGGGGTGCATTTCCGCACTGCCGAACAAGCATTGGCAGAAGTAAAACGCCTGATAGGCTGGGCGGAAAGCGCATGAGCAAGTTTCGCGTGCCTGGTTGCGCTTAAGTTCCACCACCCTGATTGAGCTCGCTTCTGACCCACATTCAACATCTCAGGAGTTCGCTTTGTTAACCAAACCTGTCCTCACCCATGAATTTCGCGCATTGGGGCTGACCGAAGGAGATACACTCTTTGTGCATAGTGCCTACTCCACCCTGTCGCGTGCACCAGGCGGTGTAGAAGGCGGCCCGCAAACAGTGATTGAAGCCTTACTTGAAGTCCTGGGCCCCAATGGCACCCTAATTATGCCCACCTTTAACTATGATTTCCTGCGCGGAGTCCCCTGGGACATGCGCACCACGCCCTCACAAATGGGCATATTAACAGAGCTCGTTCGCACCGACCCACGCGCCAAACGCATGTTCCATCCCATCTACTCCATGGCGGCCATTGGCAAACGCGCTGACGAAGTGGCCGCACATCGTTCGAACGACTGCTTTGGTGAAACGACCATCTTTAGCAAATTCCGCGAGTGGGATGCAAAAATCCTCATCCTAGGCTTGCCCTACAGCAAATCCATTACCTTTTTGCACCACTGCGAGCAAATGGCCGGTGTAGACTACCGCTTTCTAAAAGAGTTCAAAGGCACAGCCATTGATATGCAAGGGAAACCACACGAAGTCGCCATCACCATGTTCGTGCGCGATGTCGAGCGGGGGGTGGTGTTAGATTTTGAGCCAATCGGTGCCTTGCTCGATAGTCAGGTGGTAACCAAGCGCACCATTGGACTAGGGGAGTGTCGCCTGATGAAATGCAACGATGTTTTCCGGGTAGCCGTACAGGCGATGAAAGACCACCCAGGGCCAGGGCTCACCTATCGCCTGGAAACACCCGACCGCGCCAAAGACTGGATTCCCCCGATGAAACCAATCGCTTCCCTCAAGCAGGTCCTAGCAGAATTGGTGCCGCTGCACCGCACGCTCGCCTCAGAAGGCACCGATGCCGCGCTGGAAATCATTGGCTCCTATTTGCCCGAAACGGCCAACTACAAAATTGAAACCTATCCCCCTCTTACGCCCGTCTGGACCTGGTACGTGCCAGAGCGATATGTCGTCCACGAAGCGTACTTGGAAACAGAAGATGGTCAACGCATTGTAGACTTCAAAGACAACCCCCTGCATTTGGTCTCGTATTCATTGCCCATTGAAGCAGTGATGCCCTTCAAAGACCTAGAAGCGCACCTTTACTACAACGAACAGCGTCCGCACGCCATTCCGTGGAAATTCAAATATTACGACCGCTCATGGGGCTTTTGCCTGAGCAAACATCAATTTGATGCCCTGCCACGTGATGCAAACTATCGTGTTGTGATTCGCTCCGACTTCCAGACCGACCCTAGCCAGGGTGGGTTTAAGGTAGCCGAAGCCGTCATTCATCCACGCGGTGGCAAAAATCCGGCGGCTGGCGAGATGTTCATCATGGCACATGTCTGCCACCCCAACCAAGCCAACGATGACGCAGCAGGCGTCGTCACAGCCATTGAAGTAGCACGACGGTTGGCGGCCAATCCGCTCCCCCCGGGTTCCATGAGCATCCGCTTCTGGTTTGGGCCAGAGACAATTGGTACGATTGCCTACTTAGCCCATCACGAAGACTTAATCCCTGGGTTTCGGGGTGGCATCTTCATCGAAATGACCGGCAATGACAACACGCTGGCGCTACAACACACCCGCCAACATGATTCACGGTTAGATAAAGTGGGTCAATACGTTCTAAAAAAACGCGGCAAAGAATTCCGCGAAGGCACATTTGCCGACATCATCGCCAATGATGAGCGCGTGCTGAATGGCCCTGGGGTGAACGTGCCGTGTCTTTCCATCAGCCGCTATCCGTATCCGGAATATCACACCACCGATGACAATCTCGAGATTATGCACGAGGACAAACTCCAAGAGGCCGCCGAGGTCATCGAAGAAATCATTCGCGTGTACGCCACCGACTATCTACCCAAACGCAAATTTCGCGGCCCTGTATTCCTTTCCGGACACGGCTTGTTTGTTGATTGGCAAGTCAACTGGAAATTAAACCGCGCCATCGAAAAGATGATGATGCGGTTCGAGGGCAAGCAATCTGTCTTCGAGATTGCCCATGAGTTGGATTTGGATTATTGGGAAACGCGCGAATACATCGAGAAATTCCGTGTACGCGAACTCATCGAGGCACTCCCCCTGCCGCAAGTGGCAGAAACAGCCTGAACAAGCAAAAATCACAGCCTTTTCGGCTGTGATTTTTAGTTGCGGGGGCAGGACTCGAACCTGCGACCTCCGGGTTATGAGCCCGACGAGCTGCCACTGCTCTACCCCGCGTCGCTTTTCACAGGCACGCTAGTTTACTATAAGCCAGCCCAACCGTCAAGAGAAATTTCTCTGCGTTTGCCAAAATCAAGGCACCGTCGTCGAACCCGACAAGGACAAGCCGGCCTTGCCTGGCTCGTCTCATGGCAGATTTTGTTGTGCAATTTGTCTCGCTTTGCGCAGTGAGCACACAATTTTCAGACCAGGAGTTGCTGCCCTCAAATTTGTAAAGTTGACGCGCGTTTTCGGGTGTGGTATTATCGCACTACAATTCAACAGCCCCAAAACGGCAACTCTTATCCAGAGAGGCGGAGGGAACGGCCCTGTGAAGCCTCGACAACCGGTCGGCTTAGCCGAAAACGGTGCCAATTCCGACAGACGGATGTTCTGGAAGATGAGAGGGCAGCCGCGCTTCTTGCAAATTGCCCTTTCAGTCTGCATGAGGGGCAATTTCATTTTCTAAAGGAGACAAAATTCAATGACCAGTACTTTCATGACTTCGCCCAAGCTGTTGTTCACCTCCGAATCGGTGACCGAGGGTCATCCCGACAAAATGTGTGACCAAATTTCAGATGCCGTCTTGGATGCGTGCTTGGAGCAGGACCCGTATTCACGCGTGGCTTGCGAAACAGCGACCAAAACCGGCTATGTGATGCTATTGGGCGAAATTACCACGCACGCCTTTGTCAACTTCGATGAATTGGTGCGCAAAGTCATCATTGAAATCGGCTATGACCGCGCCAAAAAAGGTTTTGATGGGAACACTTGCGGTGTGCTTTCGGCCATCGCCAGCCAAAGCCCCGATATTGCGATGGGTGTGGACCATGCCCTGGAAGAAAAAACCGGCGAAATGAAAGACAAAGATATTGAATTGGTAGGAGCCGGTGACCAAGGCATGATGTTTGGCTTTGCCTGCAATGAAACACCCACCCTGATGCCCATGCCGATTTATCTGGCGCACAAACTGAGCCGTCGGTTGAGCGAAGTGCGCAAAGACGGCACACTCGATTGGTTACGCCCAGATGGCAAGAGCCAGGTGACAGTGGAATACGCTTACGGCAAGCCCAAACGGATTGATACGGTGCTGATTTCCACCCAACACGCGCCGGAAATTTCTCAGGAAGAAATTCGCCGCGCGGTCATTGAGCATGTTATCACGCCCGTGTTACCCGCCGAGATGGTAGATAGCAATCTCAAAATTTACGTCAACCCCACCGGGCGCTTTGTGATTGGCGGTCCGATGGGCGATGCCGGTCTAACCGGTCGCAAAATCATCGTGGATACTTACGGCGGGATGGGGCGGCACGGCGGCGGCGCTTTCTCGGGCAAAGACCCCACAAAGGTGGACCGCTCTGCCGCGTATGCCGCACGCTGGGCAGCCAAAAACGTGGTGGCCGCCGGTTTGGCCGACCGCTGCGAAATCCAAGTTGCATACGCGATTGGCGTCGCACACCCCCTCTCCGTCAATGTGGAAACCTTTGGCACAGGCAAAATTAGCGATGAAAAAATTAGCCAACTGGTTTTGGAACACTTTGACCTGCGCCCTGGTGCCATTATTCGCGACTTAAACTTGCGCCGCCCTATATATCGCAAGACGGCGGCCTATGGGCATTTTGGCCGCGATGATGTGCTCTTCCCCTGGGAAGAAACCAGCCGTGCCGAAGCATTACGCCAAGCAGCCGGGCTGTAAGACAAAACAAGATTTTTGCAAAAACACAGCGACCGTCCTTGAGCGGTCGCTGTCTATTTTGGGGCTGGCAATCAAAAAAGAGCCGTTATTTTACTGCCCCGCAGCCAAAGCAGCTTCAATTTTGGTCTGGAATTCGGTGTAGGGCATGTTACCGGTGATAACTTCTCCATTGCTAAAAACAAAAGTGGGGGTCGCCTGCACGCCATCCTGCGTGGCCTGGATAGCATCCTGCTGCACGGTTGCGGCGTGTTTGCGGTTGTTGTAGCAATCCTTAAATTGCGTTGCGTTCAATCCAATTTGGTTGGCAAACGCAAAAATGCGCGCATCAGAGAAGTTAGCATACTTGAGATTGGCAAACAGATAATCGTGCATTTCCCAAAATTTGCCCTGGTCACCGGCGCAATAAGCCGCTTCTGCGGTGCGCCCGGCCAGGCTATCACCGCCACCAATGCTGCGATATTCCAAATAAAGTTTGCCGGTGGCAATGTATTCTTGAATGAGTCTCTTTTCGCTCCCAAAGGCAAAATCGGCGCAATGACCACATAAGAAATTGGAATATACTACCACCTTGACGGGCGCATTCGGGTCACCCATCGCGTTGAAATTGACATTCGGGCGGTCGATCGGTTCAGGTTTAGCGATTTCACCTACCGACTGGTTCGCAGACAGGATGAAAAACAGGGCCACAGCCACAACCACTAGCAGGCCACCCACAATTACTAAGATGCGCTGTGTTTTTTTCTGGCGTGCGCGCCGCTCGCGCAACTCTTGACGCTTGCTCATGTTGCTTTCCTTTCGATAAGACAAAGTAGGTGAAATTTTCCCATGCCCAACCGGTTTTGTCCAGCCACGCATGAGAACAGGATTAAAAAGCGCGAGGCGGGCTGACCCGTCTCACGCAAATATGTAAAAATTGGCTGGCCTTAGGCTGGCAATGAAACCTTTGGGAGGTGTTGCATGGCTTGCTGCACAGCCTCGGCAGGATATTCATAGTCTTCCAGCCCGTTGTGCAGGTACTTTTCGTACGCCACCATGTCAAAATGCCCATGACCCGATAAGTTGAACAAGATAATACGTTTTTCGCCCTTGGCTTTGGCATCCAGGGCTTCGTCAATCGCAGCGCGGACAGCATGGGCGCTTTCCGGCGCGGGAATAATCCCCTCGGCGCGCGTGAACTGTACCGCAGCCTCAAAGGTGGCACGCTGTTTCACTGCGACCGCCTCAACCAAACCAGCATCATATAAGGCAGACAGGGTGGGAGCCATGCCATGATAGCGCAAACCGCCAGCATGAATGCCAGGCGGCATAAAGGTATGGCCTAAAGTATGCATTTTGACAATCGGCGCCATTTGGGCTGTATCGCCATAATCAAAGGTATAAACTCCCTTTGTCAGCGAGGGGGTTGCTGTGGGTTCAACGGCCAACAAGCGGGTGCGCTGTCCATTTTTGAGATTCTCACGCAGGAAGGGGAAGGCGATACCGGCAAAGTTCGAGCCGCCGCCCACGCAGCCGATGACCACATCCGGGTATTCCCCGGCCATCTCCATCTGCTTCAGGGCTTCTTCGCCGATGACGGTCTGGTGTAACAGGACATGATTCAGCACCGAGCCAAGCCCGTATTTCTTCTTGCCGCCAGAGGTGGCTGCCGCTTCGACGGCTTCAGAAATGGCAATGCCGAGCGAGCCAGAGTTTTCAGGGTCTTGTTCCAGCAAGGCGCGCCCGTAATTGGTATGTGGCGTGGGGCTGGCATAGACTTTGGCACCGAAAGTTTCCATGAAGATGCGGCGATAGGGTTTCTGGTTGTACGATACTTTGACCATGTAGACTTCTAGGTCTAACCCGAAGTAATTACAGGCCATCGCCAGGGAAGTACCCCACTGCCCAGCGCCAGTTTCTGTCGTCATGGCGTGCGTGCCGCTAATTTTGTTATAAAACGCCTGAGCAACGGCGGTATTCGGCTTGTGGCTGCCTACCGGCGAGGAGCCTTCGTATTTGAAGTAGATATGGGCAGGCGTGCCAAGTGCTTTTTCCAGTCGCGCAGCGCGCACCAGTGGGGTGGGCCGCCAGAGTTTGTAAATTTCACGCACTTCTTCAGGAATTTCAATATAGCGCTCTGTGCTAATTTCTTGCAAAATCAAATCCATCGGAAACAACACCGAGAGAAAATCGGGCGTGACCGGTTCAAGGGTGGCGGGGTGCAAAACCGGGGCCGGCGGCACGGGGTTATCGGCATTGATGTTGTACCAAAACTTGGGCAGGTCGGCTTGTGAAAGCAGAAAACGGGTTTGTTCAAGCATGGTCATTTCTCCTCTCAAAATTGGATATGGCGCAAATTAACATGCGCCCTGGCAGATTAAGCGCCGGGCTAGGCAAAATCAGACGACGATGCCTCGTTAAGGAACGAACACGGGAGTAGGAACACCATGTTCAAAAATTGTTTCGGACAGGCGTTGGGCATATACCTGTTCTGTCGCAACGACAACCAGCGTCTCTCCCGTGAACGTTGCCTGCTCCTGAGCAGGCATATCACCGGTGCGTTCCATCTCAAAACTGGATGGAGATTTGGGATTCATATCTTCCTCCTTTACTTACCAATAGCAGGTCTACGCTCCTGCTTTTTATAAAAAAACGCGTTCATCCCAAAACGGGACGAACGCGAAGTCCGTGGTGCCACCCGAATTAGACTGACTTAACCAAAACCCCCGCTGTGTTGCGGGGGAAAAGCCAGCCTCACTCGTTGCGGGTACGCTCGCAGGCGAGTTATACCCTGACTCTGTAACGGGAGCCTCCCGGCACGGGCTACTTCCTTTTTTGTTTACCAAGCGCTGGCGGTTTCACCCTGCAACTCCGAGGTCCATTCCACGCTGTCGTTTCGGGCAGGGCTTTCACCGTGTGCCTGCTCTCTGAACCGGCGTGCAGCGCGTACTCGTCCTCTTCACAGTTTTTATGCTATTGGGCGTGATTATATGCCGCCAAGGCAATTTGTCAAGGCAAATGCTGATAGAATATAGCTATGCTTCGACAATTATCTAATCATTTTCCTTCCTATCCCCGCCAGTACTGGTTCATGTTTTGGGGATTACTCCTCAGCGCCAGCGGCGCGAGCATGATTTGGCCGTTTCTGATGATTTACTTGAGCAACCGCCTAGGGCTGCCGCTGGCGCAGGTGGCCGTGTTGATGACCATCAACGCCGGTAGCAGCGTGGCATCCTCGTTCTTGGCCGGCTTCCTGGCCGACCGGCTGGGACGCAAGGGCGTGATGCTGGTCAGTTTGTTCACCGAAGCCGGGCTGTTCGTGGCGCTGGCCTGGGCCGAAACGTATGCCGCTTTTGCCGTGCTGATGGCGTTGCGCGGTTTTGCCAACCCGCTCTACCGCGTAGGCGCCGATGCCATGTTGGCCGACCTGATTCCGCCCGAAGAGCGCGCCGAAGCCTACTCACTGATTCGAATGATTAACAACGCGGGCATTGCGGTTGGCCCCATCCTGGGCGGGATGCTGGCGGCGCAATCGTACACGCTGGCGTTCTACGCTGCCGCAACCGGCATGACGTTCTATGGTTTGCTGCTGACCTTCTTCGCGCGCGAAACGCTGGCGCGGGATTGGAAACGTGGGGAAGAGGTATTGGGCTATAGATTGCGCTACGCCTACCTGCCGGTGTTGACCGACCGGCGCTTCATGCCTTTCATTAGCCTGGTGATGTTCGGCTGGGTGACGGCAACGCTGATGTGGATTATTATGCCTAAATATGCTTATGACCAGTTTGGCATCACCGAAAACGTGTATGGCCCCATCCCAACCACCAACGCGCTGATGGTGGTCTTCTTACAGGCGTTTGTCACCCACTTCACACGCCGCCATCCACCCCTGGCGATGATTTCGCTGGGGATGTTCCTCTACGCGCTGGCCAACGGCCTGGTGGCCTTGAGCAGCGGCTTTTGGGGCTTTTGGCTTGCGATGGTGGTGATGACGCTAGGAGAATTGGTCATTGTGCCAACCGCCAGCACACACACTGCAAATTTGGCTCCCGCCGATATGCGCGGACGCTACATGAGCATCTTCGGGCTAACCTGGGCCTTTGGGCAAGGAGTTGGCCCGGTGCTGGGCGGCTTGCTCAACGATAACTTCGGCCCGCGCGCCATCTGGCTGGGCGGCATGACGATTGGGTTAATCAGTGCGTTGGGGTTGTTTGTGCTTGCGCGGCGAGCCGGCGCGCCCCAACCCATCCCCCAGCCCGATTCGCCCTGAACGGGAAGGCTATTTTTCGCGCACCTGCCAGCCGCCATCACTGGTGGGGAGGCAGGTTTTGAGCGGCGCAAAGGGCGGCTGGCGTACATGCAGCCTATATATCACCAATTGGCCGCGTGAAATCAGCTCTTCGACCGTCATCCAATCGGGGGCTTCCGTCAAAGCAGGGAGCGCCCCGAAGCGTGCGCGCAACAGGGCGTAATGTTTTTCGTAGGTCACATACTCGAAACCGAGCCGATAGAGTTCCGTCCAGAATGCCTTGCCTGAACCCGATAGATGGGAGAGTTGTTCTGTTTCGTCCGAGAGTGATGAGCAGGCAAACAAATCGGGGCGCAGGTAATAACGGTAAGCGTGCAGCACGAAGACGCGCGCGCCTGGAGGCGCGCTCTCGTTGAGCGGCTGGAGGAAGGTGCAAAGCGGAACGTCGTCACAATGCGCCTGCCCGCTGGAGCCAACCGGGGAATAGGTTGCCAGTGCGATGACCACTGTGCGGACGAAAACGAACGCCAGCAGCACGGTCAGCGCAGCGCTCAGCAGCCTTTGATAGCCGTTTGGGAGGGCCTCGAACACTGCTTCGATGACCTGCGCGCCGAACAGGAAGAGCAGCACCCACAGGAAGAAGACGTAGCGGATTTCGACCACCGTGAAGAACAGGCTAATCCAGAGCAGCAGCGTCAGCAGGGCCGGGAAGAGCAGGGAGCGGAATGGTGCGGAGAATCTCAACCGGGCGCGGACTTCCGGCAGCAGCAGGAACGGCAGGAAGCCAGCGAACAGCGGCGAGATGTTGCCGAGGCTTTGCGGGGTGTTCAGGAAGGTCAAAGCCAGTGGATAGAGCAGCCGCAAGAGGGTGAGCAGCGCGGGGTCGAACTGCCATTGCCAGTCGCTGCTATCCAGCTCGCGGGCGTAGGTGAGCGGCCCCAGCGGCGAACCCAGCCACCGGTCGTTCTGCCACAGGTGAAAGATGCCCATCAGGAGCAGCGTCGGAAACATCCACAAGACCGGGCGGGCAAAGCGCAGCGCAGCCGCCAGGCCCTCGCGCCGTAGCACCGGCCAGACCTGCAGGAGATAGAACCAGACGGTGAACACCGGCACCAGGAAGAGGTTGTACGGGCGGGCAATGATGCTGAACCCGAGCAGCGCGCCGATGAGCAGGAATCGCCCGCACGCCGAGTTTTGCAGGCTGTCCATCATCCACCACAACGCCACGACCAGCGGGGCCGTGCTGATGAGTTCCACCTTGCCATCGCCGAGCAAATCCACGAAGGCGGTGGAGGTGAGAATCAGGGTCAGGAAGAACCAGCGCGCCCGCGCCGAAAGCCCCGCCGCCTTGCCGATTTCCCACCCGGTCAGCACAATCACCCCGCCGTTCACCCAAGAGAGCATCCGCGCGGCCTGGTCGCCGAACATCTGGATGACGGCGGTAAAGAGAATCCCCGGATGGAACGAACTGACCACAAAAGCATCGCCCGAATACGTGAAGACGGCCTGTCCGGTGACCGCCATCAGCCGGGCTTGTGCAAAGTAATAGGCAGCGGCATCGTATCCCAGCCGGGTGGAGGTAAGCCCCAGCGCAGCCAGGTAAACCAAGAGCAAAACCCATTGCAGGGGATGCCAATCCAGAGCAAACCGTTTGAACGGTAGATCAAGCAATCTCTCTCTTGCAGTGCGCGCCAACCAAAACGTGCCTGGCAGGGCAAACAGGCTGAGCAGCCAGCCGGTCAAGCGCGGCGATAAACCGGTCAGGCTTAACACGCTGAGTAAAACTACGGAAAGTACCACCTCGCCCAAGATAAAGGCGGTTAAAAATTGCACCGGAGATACTTGCTCCCGGCGCAAGAAAATCAGCCCAGTTGCCAGCATAGCCAGAGAAAATATCCCCACTCCCCCCAGAGCGCACAGAATATCTATCGTAAATGTCCAGCCATTCCAAACACGAAACGAGTCTTGTTCCCAAGGAAGCATCTCTGGAAAAATAAAGACCTGCAGATACGTGGCGCGATTGACCAGCATGAAAAGAGACAGGCTGACAAAAAACCAGGTCATGAGCAAGCCTAGGGTGAGGAAAGAAAGTTTTTTCATTCGTTTCCATGTAGGAGAGATGAATACAGTGCCAGAGATGAATTTTAGGTTAAGCTGGCTTGAAATTGGTCAGAATCTCCGAAAAAAATTGTTTCATAACGAAGGGCAGTTTCGTCCCAGTTCCAGCGCTTGGCATATTCGACACTTTGCGCCCGCAGCGATTGAATCTGCGCCGAATCGCTTAATACGTCCTCGAGCTTTGTCGAAATATTCTCAACGTTTTCCGCATCGAACTGAACAATCGGTGCATCGGCAAAAGCGCGGGCGGTGGAGCGGTCTAGCGCCACAGGCAGTCCACACGAGAGCGCTTCTTGGGCCGCCAGGGGAAACCCTTCTCCCACCGAAGGTAAGACGAATATATCTGCTGCAATGTAATATTGACGTAATTCGGCTTGTGGCAGAGAAGGCAACACGCGAACATTCGGTAGACGCCAATCTTCTGGACGAATCTCTCCATCTCCTATACATAGCCATGTCCAGGTGGGGTGTTGCCGTGCCAGGGATTCAAGTTTTTGTAGTCCTTTTTTATGGGTAAAACGACCCACGAAAAGCAATGTTTTTTCGTCACAAGATAGGCCGCAAGCGCGCCGAATCTGGTCGCTGAAAAGTTGCGTAACTGCGGTGAAGAGAATGCTCAGATAAAAGAAACTGACCCTTAAGATTAGCTGCGCAGTACTTGCCATCATAAGTGCATGAGCAAAAGTATGTGTCAGATTCATACCCTAAGTGAAATGGAAGAAAACCGGCTGTGACCAGAAAAACTAAAAGAACAGACAGAGCTATCCAACGAAAAGAGCCGTTTGTAACAAACCAACCGGTCTAGAAAACCCTCTCATCCACAAACGAGCAAACCTAGACCCGGTAAGAAATGTTGACTTATAAACGATTTGGAACGAGGCTTACTACCAGGGAATCATAATGGGAAATAAACAAGGTTGCAAATACGTCCCTTGGTTGACATCAAAAACATGGCCAGATTGAAGAGAAAGAAGGTAAAATGCCTAATAACAAAGAGGCGCGCAGTTTCATGAGTATGAAGAAGTGAGCGCTTGATAAATTTCAAGGTGTCGAGCAATTGAGACATTCCAGCTAAAGTGTGCTTGTACCCATTGCGCTGATTGCTGTCCAATCTGACGGCTTTCTTCGGGGGAATCAAGCAGATAATGAATAGTGTGCTGCAAATCGGCAGCAGTAGCAGGCACAAACTGCACTTGCCCCGATTCGCGCAGACTAAGGTGACTCAAATCTTCGGTTAGGATAACCGGTAAACCACAAGCCATTGCTTCGTAAGCAACAATCGCAAAGGTCTCTACTTTGGATGGGATGACAAAAAGGTCAGCTGCTTGATAAAGTTGGACGAGATGTTCGTGTCCGAGCGGAGGGTAAAGCAACACCTGTGAAGGTAGTCTAATGCTAGTATATCCTTCACCGCACAAAACAACATCAAAACGCGGAGAAATAGATTCAAGTAAAAGGGGGATGCGTTTGCGCGCAACGTAATTGCCTACAAACAACACTTTAGGGCGTTCATCCCAACCTAGGCGAATGCGCAAAGATTGCTTTTCCGATTCTGAAATTGGGTGAAACAAATCAGTATCTACCCCCAATGGAATGCGCACAATTTTAGAAGATGGCACACTGAATTGTTTTTCTAAAATTTCTTGCACAATTGTATCTGGCACAATTATCGCGTTGCTGAATGCTATCGCCAAGCGTCCTACAGTGTGAACAGCCAACGTTTGGATCAAATTGAGCAAGGGATGGCTATAAGGAACATAGCCAGCGTGCTCAGTGAGAACAGCAGGACGGCGCAATAAACGTGCCAACAACAGCCCTAGCAACGAATTGAGATACAGCATACCCTGTACATGCACAAGGGTAGCCCATCGTACTTGCTGATACAGCACTGGTAATAGAGAGGGGGCGAAAATAGGATAATGCACGCCATAACGCATGAAGGGGTCGAAAGCAGGAATACCAATTATGCCCCGCTGGGGAAGATTGAAAACACTTTGCCCCTCAATTTTGCTGGAAACAACACGCACTTGGTGTCCCTGCTGGACCAGTGCCATAGAAAGTTTTTCAACAATTGTTTCAATTCCGCCACGATGAGGCAGAGTATAGTGACTAGTCATTAAGATGTTCACTTGATTTTCATCCCCACCATACTCAAAACAAAGCTAGTAAAAATGACCTGCGCACCGCTGACCAGCGCCAGCGCGCCGCCGAAAACCAGCCGTACACTGGTATCGAAGCCGATTTGGGCAAAATTATCGGAGAGCAAGATGGCGCGCAAGAGCAAAATCAACCCGCTAAGTACAAGCACAGCCCCCGCTAGCAAGCCAGTTTCCAGATTCAGGTATCGAAACAGGACAAACAAGCGCGGCGGAGCAGGCAACAGTCCGTTGTAGTAGGCATAAACACGGGTGATAACTGCAAACGAGACCATATTAAGCCCCAAATAGGAGAGTGAACCGGCGGCAATGAAGGTATGAAAATCAATGTATCGAAATCCAATATTCACTGGGCCGAAGAACAACAACAGTGAGAGTAATCCACCCATGGTCAACAGAAACAAGCCTGGATACAGGAACAACCAAGCCGGGCTATACAGCAAGAGAAAGCGCAAATGCCGCCATCCATCGCGAAAGCTGCGCAAATGCGGGGGGCGACCGCGCCCATCTGGCGAGAGCGTGGTTGGCACTTCGCAAACTTTCATGCCCAAAATCGAGGCTTTAATCACAATTTCGCTCGCCAGTTCCATACCGGTCGTTTGTAAGTTCATGCGCTGAACCGCCTCTTTTGTAAATGCGCGAATGCCACAGTGAAAATCATTGGCCGGCGTGCGAAAGAAGAGTTTGCCGATAAACGATAGGACCGGATTGCCGATGTAGCGGTGATGCCAGGGCATGGCGCCGGGCCGAATACCGCCTTTGAAGCGATTGCCCATCACCAGGTCATAACCCTCGCGCAGTTTTTCTAGGAAGGGGGATAAGTTTTCCAAGTCGTAACTGTCGTCCGAATCGGCCATCAGGATGTATTTGCCACGCGCGGCCGCGAACCCGCCTCGCAAGGCACTGCCATAGCCTTTTTCTGAAATGTGTGTCACACGCGCACCGAGCGATTCTGCAATCTCTACCGAGCGGTCCGTGCTGCCGTTATCGGCAACAATCACTTCGCCCTGCACCCCGCTGCGTTGCAAAAAGGCTTGTGCTTTGCGAATGCAAGTACCCAGGGTTTTTTCTTCGTTCAGACAGGGCAAAACAATCGAAAGTTCAGGTTGTTGCACAGGCTCTACATTCATAATTTCCCTATCGTTGAAAATTTGAAAGAGATTCAGCCGACTACGGAAGACGTTCAAGCAAGAGAACTTGCTCGGTTTGATAGAGCAGGCGATAGTGTGGCGAACGAATCAGCTGCTCGGCCAACACGGAGGGGGTCTTGATATAGAGATGAGTAAACTCTATCGCAGATAGTTCCTGTTCTAAACAGGTCGCTCCTTGGGTGTGGCAACGCTGAACGGCACGATATTGATTTAAGCGGTCGGCAAAACGCCCGTCATTTTGCCACTCCGCGCCAAAGACCGTAAACAGGCTTTGCCGGCCAGTAAGAGCAGGAAACCATTCCGACAC
The DNA here is from genome assembly GCA_003130845.1 of Anaerolineae bacterium. Taxonomy (GTDB): domain Bacteria; phylum Chloroflexota; class Anaerolineae; order Anaerolineales; family Villigracilaceae; genus UBA5195. The sequence goes on along the minus strand of QEXW01000115.1, from coordinate 33,553 downwards.
CGCATCGTTCAACGGATGCCCATTGGTAAGCAAAACAAAACGACCGGTTACAGGGGTATGCGTTCGTATCCAAGCAAACGTTTCCAGGTCAGCAGGCCGCAAGGTAAGATTACCGGCAACATGGGCAGCAATTTCTAAAGAATTGAAGGCGCCATACAGAACGACCAGCCCGGATAGAACTATCCAAACCAAGCGAGAGTGGGCAAATGCAGGCCGCAACACCTCGTGTAAGGCCACCGCAACCGACAGGGCGAGCGGTATCATCATGTAAAGCGTTCCACTGCGCGGCTCGAGCAGGTAAAGGATGAAGAACCATAGCACCAAGGCAGATTTGCGCTGTGCCAGCAAACGCAACAAGCCAATCAGCCCCAGAATGGCAAACACAGGCAAGATACGCTCATCGGTAAAGTCGAACTTAAGCAACCCGAACGGCCGTAAGAGAAAGGGCAGGCTATCGGCGCGGGCGGCAGCAAGTGCAGCCCCAAAGGGAGCCAGGCCATGGCGCGAAACAACCACCAGCCACCAAGGGGCCGAGAGCAGCATTCCACCCAAAGCAGCTGCCAAGCCGTAGAGCGCGCCGCCGAGGGTGCGATTCTTCCAAATGTAAAAGAAAACGCCTGTCAGGGCAATCTGTGCCAGTCCTTCAGGATGTGTGAGCGCAGTAAGGCCCACAAACAGCGCCAACCACAAACATGTTTTCAGGGTTGGTGCTTGCATCAGCCGCCAAGCCTGCCACAAAGCAAGCAACGCAAACAACAAGCCAGGGGCGCGCGTCAGCCCACCACCCATAATCAGCCAATCAAAAGTGCGTGGCAAGAGCGCAAAGGTCAGGGTTGCCCAAAGAGCCTGCGGTTCATCGGGTGCCAGTGCACGCGCCAGCATATAAAAAGCCAAAACACTCAAGCCGCTCATAACGGCTGGAAGCAGCCGCATCAAATCGAGCAGGGAAATCCCACTCAATTGTTGCAGAATGCCATACCCATAAAAGGCCAGCGGCGGGTAAGCAAACGGAATGGCTCCACCGTTGTACGAAGTAAATTCCGGCAATTGATAGCGGTTATTTTGCACGTCTAGCACCATCTGATAGAACAAACCGCCATCGTTCAGCGGAAAGGAAGCGGAAAACGGACCAGAAAGCCGCACGCCTAGCCCCAACACAACAATCACAGTCAGCCAGGCAGCGGTTCGAAAGCGAGAGGCAGGCAGAATTGTGTTAATCACCCGGGTCTACCTCGTAGATTGAGTAAGCACCTTGCCGAAACCGCTCCTTAAGCGCAGGCCACGTGGAGGGATTAAATTGGCCCAATTGCTGTTCCTCTGGACCATAGAAGAGAAAGCGGATGTTGTTCTGAGTCAGCAGTGCAAGCCGCTCTGTCAAATGGGTCTGTGAGTTAAAGAATGCAAGAATTACTGCGTGTTTCTCAGCACTATTCGGCGTTTCAATCGCATGGCCTGCGTAGGCAAGTAGGTGGGTATAGGCCGGAATCTGATTGCCGGTTGCAAAGGAGCTAAAAACAACGGCGCCGGGCGGGGCATTGGAGTTCAACCAGGCAAATGCGCTCAATTTATCTTGCGGTAAGAAAGCCGGTTCCGCCGGCAAAGCAGCAGAACGAAAAGCGCCCATCATAAACAAGGAACTCGAAAGCACCAACAGCGCAATGATAAACAGTCTTAAGCGCCGAAGCCATAAACCAGGTTGAACGTTGAACCCAAGCACCGTCACTGCCACCAGTGGCAAGTAAAAGCCTTCCACCAAGCGGCGATTGACCCCAAGCGGCAACATAAACAAAATGGGCAGCAGAAGCACCCAGGCGCTCAGCCAGCGTGCCAGCTCGGGGCGGGTATGCCAAAGGCTTTTCCAACCACGCAATGCAAAAGGAGCGTAGAGACCAAACGCCAGTGCATATTGCCAAACCGGCGGAGTGGGCAGATATTGGGAATGTTGCTTCTGAACGGCAATCAGCCAAAAAAAGTAGAGAAACGGCGGCAGTGAAATCACCCCAACCACCAACAGCGAACGGATAGCTGCCCAAACTTGTCTCAACGTGGTTGGCCGGGTTTGAATCATCTCTAGCAAGGTTGCCATCCCCAGCACCCCCCACACAATCGGCGCAATCGCCGGTTGGATAAAGACGCCAACGCCAAGCACTAACCCAGCCCAAACAGGGCGCTGCTTGAGATAGGCCAGCAACGAACATATCAACAAACTACGCGCCAGGAGCAAATGTGGCAAGCTGAACAACATGAGGAGGGAAAACGCTTCGGGAGAGAAAAATTCTAACGGCAGACTGCTCTCAAAACTTGCACTGCCGCGCGCCGTCGGAAAGAACACAACCAGCCAGCCTAACCCCCCGCCAAAGGTCACCAAAAACAAAGCCAACTTGCGGCTGGTAGAGTCCGAAAGAAATTCCGCCATAAAACGATAGGCCAGCAAGAGAAAGGCAATGCCACAGACCACACGCGCCAAGTGAAAAGTCAGCACCCGGTTGGCAAAATCGGGGCCGCTTAATTTACCAAGCAGCAGGTAAAACAAATACAGAGGGATGCCTGATTGTGCTTGGGCGGTATAGGGCGAAGTAAACAACCAAGCGCCATGTGCGCCTTGATTCATCTTGGCAAAGTAAGAATTCAGGTCCTCGGCCCCCACCAAGACCCCACCAAACCGCCAGGCTTCGGTCTGACTGCCAATGGCAACCAAATAAGGAGCGCTGATTAAAATCGAAACGAGCAGCGCAAACAAAACGCTCCAACGCCATTCACTCGGGGTGATTTGCACACCCTCTCGCCTTTGGGCAAGTTTGAGGTGGGGCAAATAAGCCAAAGCACGGGCAAATTCAACGCCGCCCATAGTTCTTTTGCCACTCAAAGAGCTTGTTAAGCGCCTCAATCGGCGATAGGTTGTTGATGTCAATCTTTTGCAACTCTTCCAGCAGGGGGTTGGTTTCAGGGAACAGCGCGATTTGTTGAGCGGCGAGGGGGTTGATTTTGACCGCCCGTCCTGAAGTCTTCTCCAGTTCGGCCATAATCTCGCTGGCACGCTGAATGACCGGGCGCGGCAGCCCGGCCAGTTGGGCCACATGAATACCATAACTGCGGTCAGCCCCGCCGGGAATAATTTTGTGCAAGAAAACCACCTTCCCCTCAGATTCTGTGACCGCGACGTTGTAATTGCGCACGCCGGGCAGCAAATCGGCCAATTGAGTCAGTTCATGATAATGGGTAGCAAAGAGCGTCTTGGCGCGCAAGTGTGGATGATTGTGAATGTATTCCACCACAGCCCAGGCAATCGAAACCCCATCGTACGTGCTGGTGCCGCGCCCGATTTCATCCAGAATCAGCAGCGAGCGCGGAGTGGCGTGATGCAGGATGTTGGCCGTCTCAATCATCTCCACCATGAAGGTAGATTGCCCGGCGTGAATCTCGTCCTGCGCGCCGATGCGGGTGAAGATGCGGTCCACCAGCCCAATGGTGGCAGAGGTGGCCGGCACAAAACTACCCATTTGCGCCATGAGCGTAATGATGGCCGCTTGCCGCAAGAAGGTGCTTTTGCCGCTCATGTTGGGGCCGGTGATGATACGCACAATTTCTCCCGGCTCAAACACGACGTCATTCGGGACGTAGCGCTCGCCCTTTAGGCTTGTTTCAACCACCGGATGCCGTCCCTCGCGAATCTCCAAGACCGAATCGCGGCTGATGCGCGGGCGCGTATAGTCGTTGCGCGCAGCGGTTTCGGCCAGGGCAGCCAAACAATCTAGTTCGGCTAAGGTGCGCGCGGTATCGAGCAAAAGGGTGGCTTGCGCCGCCAAAGCAGCGCAGATTTCTTTGAACAAGCGCAATTCCAGTTCACGAATCCGCTCTTCCGCATTCAAAACGAGCGTTTCGTATTCTTTCATCTCCGGCGTGATAAACCGCTCAGCATTGACGAGCGTTTGCTTGCGAATATAGTGCGCCGGTGCATTGGCTGCTTGCCCGGCAGAGATTTCGATGTAATACCCAAAGACTTTGTTATAGCCCACTTTGAGGGTCTTAATGCCGGTGCGTTCCCGCTCGAGGGCTTCTAGGTTGTTTATCCATTCGCGCGCATGGGCCGAAGCCTGGATAATGCCATCCAATTCGGAAGAATAACCGGGACGAATGATGCCAATGTTCTGGGTGGTAGCTGGCGGCTCATCGGCCAGGGCGGCTTCAAGCAGGCTCAATGCTTCGGCGCAGGGAGAAAGACGACTTAACATGGCCTGCAAAGGAGGGGCGTTGGTCGGCAAAATGGCCAGGATGCCCGGAATGCGGCGCAATGTTTCGCGCAAAGCGGCTAAGTCGCGCGGCTGCGCATGTCCGCTGACAATCCGGTTGGTCAGGCGCTCTAGGTCGGCCAGGGGTTTGAGCGCAGCGCGTAGTTCAGCGCGCAGCATACCGTTCGCAAAGAAAAATTCCACCCTATCAAGCCGTATTTCAATCTTGGCCGGCTCTAAAAGGGGTTGGCTGACCCACTGTCGCAGCATACGCTTTCCCATCGGGGTCATGGTGCAATCCAACACACTCAGCAACGAACCTTTGCTTTCACCGCGCAAGGTTTCGGTCAGTTCTAAGTTCCGGCGCGTAGCCGCATCCAACGTCATAAATTCGTGCAAGCTATATACCCGCAGACTATTGAGCAAGGCCAAAGAGCCAGGTTCGGTGTCTTTGAGATAGTCGAGAATGACACCACAAGCACGAATGGACAGTGGGGCATTTTTTAAGCCAAAGCCCTCCAGCGTGGCAGCGCCGAAATGTCGCAACAAAATTTCGGTGCAGCGCCCTGGTTCAAAGCGCCACGCTGGCAGAGGCGTGGTGCGTTCCTCTCCCGGCAGGAAAGGAGCAACCCACGTATCCGGATAAAGAATTTCCGCCGGGCGTAAACGGGTCAATTCAGCCCGCAGAGGAGCGCCATCCAGGTACTCTAATTCGGTAACGGCAAACTCACCGGTCGTTATATCGGCATAAGCGATGGCAGCCCGCGAGCTCGTTCCCGTTTCGGATGTGCCCGCATCCACCACAACTGCCGCTAAGTAGTTATTGGCATCGCCCGGCAACAAATTCGGCTCGATGAGCGTGCCGGGAGTGACAACACGCACCACCTTACGCGGGAAAATCCCCTTCACCGGTTGGTCACCCATTTGTTCGGCAATCGCAACCCGATACCCTTTTTGCACCAATTTAAGCAGATAGTTATCCAGCGCATGGTAGGGGATACCGGCCAAGGGCGCACGGATGCCTTTTCCCACCGGGCGCGAAGTCAGGACAATGTCCAGTTCACGCGCCACAATTTCGGCATCTTCATCAAAGGTTTCGTAAAAATCGCCCAAACGAAAAAGCAGAATACAATCCTGGTACTGGCGTTTGGTATCTAGATATTGCTGGCGGACCGGGGTGACTTCTTCATGGCTCATGGTGCGATTCTACAACGAAACGAGCAAAAGCAAAACGATTGGCGAAAGCCGGGTTTGATTTGTTACATTTTTTGTTACATTTTGTTACATGACATTCATCATGTTTCATGAAACAAAAAATCGCGTATAATAAGGTCACGATACTTTCAAGAAATGGAGGCTAAAATGGCAAGTGTAACGTACGACCATGTAACCAAAGAGTTCGGGAACGTTTTGGCTGTCAACGACCTGAACTTAGACATCCAGGACAAAGAATTCCTGGTGTTCGTAGGTCCTTCTGGCTGTGGCAAGACAACCGCCCTGCGCTTGCTCGCTGGTTTGGAAGAAATTACGCGCGGGCGGATTTTAATTGGTGACCGTGTCGTAAACGATGTTGCGCCCAAAGACCGCGATATTGCAATGGTCTTCCAATCCTATGCTTTGTATCCGCACCTTTCGGTGTTCGATAACATGGCGTTTAGCCTTAAGCTGCGCGGCACGCCGAAAGAGGAAATCAAAAAGCGTGTGTACGAAGCAGCCGAAATCTTGGGCATCAATGAATTGCTCGACCGCAAGCCACGCCAACTGTCCGGTGGTCAGCGGCAGCGTGTTGCCGTTGGACGCGCCATTGTTCGTCATCCGAAGGTGTTCCTCTTCGATGAACCGCTCTCCAACTTGGATGCCAAACTGCGCGTGGAAACCCGCGCCAACATTAGCAAACTTCATCAACGCCTCCAGACCACCTTCATCTACGTTACGCACGACCAAGTGGAAGCGATGACCATGGCGACGCGCATCGCGGTCATCAACAAGGGCAAACTCCAGCAGCTCGATACACCCCAAACGCTGTATGACCGCCCGGCCAACATGTTCGTTGCCGGCTTCATCGGTTCGCCGGCGATGAACTTCTTCCCGGCCAAAATCAAGCGCGAGGGTGGCCGCCTCTATGTAGATACCGGCGAGTTTGCTTTGCCCATCCCCGAACACCGCGCCAAACCCTACCAAGATTTGGACGGCAAGAAAGTGGTCTTCGGCATTCGCCCCGAAGATATTCACAACCCACAATTCCTGCCACCCAACATCCATGCCGAAACATTTGGCTGCAAAGTGGATGTAATCGAATTGATGGGCAACGAAATCTTCTTGTACCTGGTAAGTGGCCCCAATAACTTCGTCGCCCGCGTAGACCCGCGCACCCACTTCAAAGTGGGCGAAGATGTCCAAATCGCCTTTAACATGGACAACTTCCACATCTTCGACCCCGACACCGAAATGGCAATCCGCTAACCCTTTCGCTTTTGTGATTTTACCGCCAGACTCGCTCTGGCGGTTTTTCTTGCCTATCGGGTACAATTACCCGCGACCAAGGGAGTGAAAGGCGTTCAAGCAAAGAGCGCCGCTAGAAACACAAGCGTCAAAACCGAAGTTCCTTCGTGATTTTTTGTTATAAGGAGAACTTGAATATGTCTGAAACGAAATACAAACTGGTACTTGTGCGTCACGGGCAAAGCGTTTGGAATCTGGAAAATCGCTTCACCGGCTGGACGGATGTGGATTTAACCGAGCAGGGCATGGCAGAAGCCCGCAGCGCCGGCAAATTACTCAAAGAAGGCGGCTATGAATTTGACATCGCCTACACCTCGGTACTGAAGCGCGCCATCAAAACGCTCAATCTCATTCAAGAAGAAATGAGCTTAGAGTGGATTCCGGTCATCCGCGCCTGGCAACTCAACGAACGCCACTATGGCGCCTTGCAAGGGCTGAACAAAGCCGAAATGGCCGCCAAATTTGGCGAAGAGCAGGTCAAAATCTGGCGGCGCAGTTACGATGTTCCCCCGCCCGCGCTGGACTGGGACGATGAACGACATCCACGCTTTGACCGCCGTTATGCCGGGCTCAAGCCGGAACAGCTCCCCGCCACCGAATCGCTCAAGATTACGCTGGAGCGCGTTTTGCCCTACTGGCACAGCGATATTGCTCCCACCATTCTCTCAGGCAAGCGGGTGCTAATTGCCGCGCACGGCAACTCGCTGCGCGCCATGGTCAAGTACCTCGATAACATTTCCGATGCCGAAATCACCGAACTCAACATCCCCACCGGCATTCCGCTCGTCTATGAACTCGATGCTGACCTAAAGCCGGTCAAAAGCTATTACCTGGGTGATGCCGAGGCTGTAGCCAAAGCCGCAGCGGCAGTCGCCAATCAAGGCAAAGCGCAATAAACCAAAGTAAAACCTACGCTCAGCCTACCTGATGCACGCCACATCCTCGGGAGATGACCCTCGAGGATGTTTTTTTATCAGATGATTTGCTCTGGTTACATTTCACTAGACTGGATGTAACTTTTGTTACTTTTCGGTCTACTCAATTTGGGTAAGATGGGTATTAATTCTCCGCATGTGCTGGGTTAATGTGGTAAGGAGCAAGCAATGATTCCTGGAAAGCAAACTACCGCCTGGGCCGAAGTTGATGCGCAAGGCCGACTAATTGTTCCGCCAGAACTCGCCGAACGTTACGGATTGAAGCCTGGGGCGAAGATACGCATGGACGAGGGGGATAACTTTGTGCGCCTGCACCGCCCCGTGACTCAACTTACCAAAATTTACATCGAACCGACCGTCTCGTGCAACCTGGATTGCATCACCTGCTTTCGCAATGCCTGGGAGCAACCCCTAGGGCGGATGAGCGACGAAACCTTCGAACGCATTTTTCAAAGCTTGCAGCAACTCGACCCTCTTCCCGCTGTTTACTTTGGTGGAATTGGCGAACCGCTGTTCCACCCCAAAACGGTGGAGTGGGTAGCACGGGTGAAGCAGTTGGGCGTCAAAGTTGAACTCATCACCAACGGCACAACGTTAACGGAGAAAATTTCCCGCAAATTGGTGGAAAGCGGCCTAGACATTTTGTGGGTTTCTTTGGATGGCGCCTCGCCAGAAACATACGCTGATGTGCGGCTGGGGGCCGAACTACCGGCGATTCTAGCCAACCTGCGCCGGCTCATTCGCATGCGCCCGGCTGGGCATTACCCCAAACCAGAAATCGGCATCGCTTTCGTTGCCATGAAGCGCAACATCGCCGACTTGCCACAGGTGATCAAAATTGGGCGTTCACTGCGCGCCCAGCATTTCTCCATCAGCAATCTTCAACCAGCCACAGAAGAGATGCAAAACGAAGCACTGTATTACCGCGTGACCAATAACATCGCTTATATGCAAGCACCGCACCTACCGCGCATTAGCCTGCCTAAAATGGATTTCGATGCAACCACCCGCGAGGCGCTCATGGCCGCCTTCAACAGCGGCTGCAATGTCAGTTATGCCGGAAACAACTGGGGCGGCGCTAACGATACGTGCAACTTCGTCGAAAGCGGCACCATGTCTATTGCCTGGACGGGCGAAGTTAGCCCGTGCTGGCCTTTGATGCACACCCACTACACCTACTTGCACGGCAGACGGCGCTTCGTCAAGAAGCACATCATCGGAAGTGTTCATGAGCGCAGCCTGCTGGAACTATGGTTAGACCCGGCCTATGTCGCCTACCGCGAACGGTTACATAACTTTGCCTTTGCCCCTTGCACTTTTTGTGGCGGCTGCGACTTAATCGAGACGAACGAGGAAGATTGCCTGGGCAACACCATCGCCCCAGTGTGCGGAGGCTGCCTATGGGCGCAAGGGATTATTCAATGTCCATGAAACAATTTTCCAGGCATGTCAGGCACAGAGGCCGACTACATTTTGATGTATAATCGCCCTGCGCCGCCCCGGTAGTTCAATGGACAGAACAGGGCACTCCTAAGGCTCTGATGTGAGTTCGATTCTCGCCCGGGGCATCACCTTAAAAAATGCGGTAGGGTCTTGTAAAATCTTCCCAAAAGATGTACTATACAAACAGGCAGATGTCAGGGTGCCCCCCTCACCCTGGCATCTGCCTCTTTTTAATGGCAACAGGCTATACCCCAGGGTAACCGACCGTGCTAAAGAAAACGCGGTAAGACCAGAAAAACCAGCAAACAGCTCGAGATAAAGACCAGCAAGCCTGGCAGCAAAAGCACCCCCAAAGCGCGCACAAAGGACAAGTGATGGGCTGCCATAAGAGCGCGCAGGTTCAGTACAATCGCATAAAGCCCAATCGGCACGGTCAAACACGAACCAAGCGTAGGTATCAGACCGAGCAATGTGCTGATAAGCGAAAGCGGCGCCCAATACGCGGCCTGCGCATAGATTGTGCGGCCAAACGTACCATTGCCCCCAAAGAACACAGCCAAGATATGGTATATCCCGGCGCCCAAAAACAGGCTGATTGCACTCAAAAGCGGCATCAAGACGGCCATAACCAGCCCCAGTAAAACCAGTAGAGCCGTCTCATTCATGCGGCTGAGCAGACTCGGCAATGCCTGGCTGGTTAACAAATCCTGCAGGTCTGGGTTGAGCATCAGCCATAAGGGCGTAGATAAACCTGAAACCAAGCCGGTGTAGATTATCCACTCCAAAGCCCGCCCCGCACCGGCTTCCGGGTCATCAAAAATCTCGGCATACCCCTGCACCGTTTGTGTGCTGAGCGCCCGCCACCATACACGATAAAACGGAAGTCCTGCTGAACGTGTTTGCTCTTCAGACTGCTGTAAGGGGGCTGAGTGTGGGGCAACCGCCACCGGAGGCGGATATTGCGCTTCTAGCGCTTCCCAGTCGAAGGCTGGTTTTAATGCCCCCTCTTGTTTTTGATAGTTTGTCTCCGCTGCCACAGAGACCAACTCTGTGGGCTGCTCCTGCACATCCCAACCAGAGACCGGTGTGGATGATTTTTCCTCGGCTGAGATAGGTGCCCCTGCCGCAGCAGCGCTCTCAGCCGACACGGAAAAAGGCGGCTCCGCAGGTAAAGTAGAGACTGACGAGGATGAGGCAGAAGAGCGTTTGGCCCATTCGGGAATATCTTCTGTGGAGGACGCAGCAACTTGGCCAGAAACCGAGCCGGAGCGCAGAGCTTGCACCACACGCAGCACTTGCGGATGACCAGGGTTAATCTTCAGACAAATTTCCAGAACTTTGAGACGTTGTTCTTGCGAGGTGCAAGTTTCCGTCAGCCAAAACCAAGCTTGTATATCATGCGGGTTGGTTTTGAGAATGGGTTCTAGCAGACGACGCGCCTCGTCTTTATGCCCTTGCCGAATCAGTTGCACAGCCTGGTTAAGATTGGCCATCCGCACTCCTATTGGGCGGTGAATTCTATCTCCAGTCTAACTTTATCCAGGTCCGATTTCAATAGGCCGTTCGTTTGAGCGCAAATTTGGATGTCGCTCTGCTCAAACGCCCTCTTGGGATTTGCTTTTGGCGTGCTCGCTGTGCCAGAGTAAAACAAGCACCAACAACGCTGAAAGCGCCAACACAGGGTTTCCTTGCCGCCCAAAAGCCAGGGCCAGCCAAGGGAGCAGGTAAGCTATGAGCAGCCCCAAACGCGCAAACGGTGCGCGCACTTGCTGAGTCAGGATAATCAGCGGCAAGAGCAAGAGAATATAGTCGTAATTGAGCAGATACGGATCAACCAGCAAGGTGAACAGAATAGCCAGGCACATCAGCAGCCGGGGAGCAGTTAACTTGCTGCCAAATTGCCAAAGGACGAAACCCAACAATCCTGCGCCCAATACGATGCTGACGATAGCGGCCTGGGCGGTGTTCGTTTGGCCGGTCAACAAGCGCATCAGACCAATAGGTAAACTGGCACACAGCCCACAGGTCTGCACCCCCGGAATTTCGCGATAACGTAACAGGGACGCCAGGTAAGTTAACGGCCAACGGGTATCGGCCAGAAAGCCAATTGCAATGAGCAGCAGCCCCAGCGCAACCGTCAAGCCAATTGCCTGGCGCGCAAATGGATGTTTGCGCTGTAAGGTCAGCCAACCAAAACCCGCCAACACCAAGAATAGCCCGATATGCGGCTTGAAGGTCATCAGAACCAGTGAAATAGCCAAGCCCCAGGGTGATTGTCGCTGTGCAGCCCAAACAAAGAGAGCCGCTCCTAGCAAGACCGGCGCAGAATACTGCCCCACAACGAGCAAGCCAAAGGCTGGAATAAACAGCGCGGCCAAGAGAATGCTAAACCAACGCGCGGAAACCTTCCAGTGCGGTGTCAACAGCCAAACTGAGACCGCAATCATGGTCAGGTTGAGCAGAAACCACAGCCGCGCTGCTGCTTCAATTGGCAAAAACGCCACCGGCAGGGTCACCAAGGCGTACCAGGGTGGGTACGGATAGGGGTGAAACTCAAAATCGGGACGGGTTTGCGCACGGACCCAGTCGAGTTGGGTGGGATAATCGTAGAGTGGAATGGCATTGAGCAACGCAGCGTCCGAAAAATACAGGACCGAAAAATCTTGATAAGACGGAATCGGCAGCGGTGCCCAAAGTGCAAGCACGGGCAAGAGCAACAGCCAAACGAGCAGAAGCGCGATTAATTTCATGGGTGTACTTGAATCGAGAGTTGCGAAGCCGAAAAGTCAACCACTGTTAGCGGGAAAGGGAGGAAAAACCCCGGCGAGAGTTCGATATTCGGGTTTTCTGGTAAGGTGAGAAAGGGAAGAGCTTCTAAAAAGGAATTCACCGCGCGCACTTCCCCATTTATCTTAATGGTCACTTCTGGGCCATCCAATATTTGCAACCGGACAGAATCGGCTTGGCGTTGCAGCTGATATTTCTCGGTCCAAGCGGGTTGAAAACGGGTTTGCGGCGCCAAGGCAAGTGGAATCTGACTTTCAAGAGAGGGGGAGAAAGCAGCCTGCAGGCCATTTTCGGTCAGACGATAGGTCTTTTCGCGTCCATCGGTTGAAAAGAAGCGCAGGGTGTTTTCTGTTATGGCGGCCTGATAGGGCCGAAAGGCGTCATCAGGGTCTGAAAAAGCACCCATAATTTGTGCTGGGTCAGCGGCTTGGCCTTTTGAAAGGTCCCACTGGGAGCGGTCGCTTAAGCCGATGAAAAATTGCGCTGTCGGGCCAATGACTTGCTCACGCCCGGCAAAAAGGAACACCAAACGCCCACCTTGTGGGTCAAACACAGCGTAGAGGGTATCCGAGGCCAAGATGCATAGGTCGGTGCATTCGCTGTGCGGGATGGGATGCTCTGCCCACTGCGAGGCCTGAGCAAGCACAGTCAACAGCCAGGTGTAGTTGTTTGCCAACGCAGGCTCGGCACGTGAGAGCATTTCTCGGCTGGCCTCCAGCAAGGTGAGCGGCTGACTGAGGGCACTGGTGTGCGCCGAGGTCGCCCTGGTTTCAACTGATGCGCTCTCTATTTTCAGGTAAGGGCGTGCAGTAAGCCACGTGAAAGCAAAATCAGCATATTCGTATGTTCCCCAAGGGGTGCGTTGAAAATCACCACCGATGAGGATAGGCTGGTGAAGCAGGTGAGAAGACGCATTCGCAAGAGGCAGGCGCGCCAACAAGGCGTTCAACAAGCGTTGACGTGCCTCTAGCACAAGCCCATCTTGGTTCAAGTCCAATGACCAAACCGAGGTCTCTGGAATGCGCCTTGCGGGCAGAAACAACAACCCATTGGCTTGCATGCGGTCAAGTTGGGGCGTGCCACCCACCGCCTGTATGGCAGAAAGAACAAGAGGGGTGTTGATGTCATACAAAGTAAGAGGAATGCGGTGTTTTTCGGCAGCACTTAACAAGCCGTGCAATCCATGACGTTCACCGCGCGGGCCGGTGTGAGCGCCATCCCAACGCCGCCAGGCCTGAATAGGCGTAGCAGCAGGCCAAAAGGGGTTGTAAAACACCCACTGTAAAGTCAGTGGTTCGATGGCGAGCGAGGCGCCAAAGGTCGTTTGAAGCGTTTCGGCCGGTGTTTGTACAAGCAGGGGAGTATCAGCCGCTGGCTGACAATCCGAAAGTGAAAGAATCACTACGTCGGTGACCGAATTGGCGGAGAGACGGGTGCCTAGCGGAGCAGGGGCCTCGTGAGTAAAAATAAAAGCACGGTTGCCCAGGGTGAGCGTAAATTGGTATTCGAGCGGGTCAGGCAGGTCGAGAAAATCGAGGCGAATTTCACAGCGGGGGCCGGCCAGGCGCGTAAAAACAGCCGTTATATCCCACGCCGGCTGAGAGGCAAAAGCATCGTCCAACAGGCGCAAATGCTCCAAGGTCCAGGGGCGCGCCGCAATAACCAGTCGCCCCAGGCCAGCTCCCACAACAAGAAACAGGAGCAGAAGGACAAAGACAGCCAGGCGCACCACGTACGTTTTGAAATTCAGCATTCAGAGTTGCCTCTCTAGGGTGTAGGCAGCAGGTTACCTTTTTCGTCAAAATAGGGCAGGTGGCGCATATCACCCAAAACGCGGACGTTCTTGCGAATGATATAGGCACGCCCTTCGGTAAAGGCAGGATATTGAATTTGATACCATTCACCGATGATTGAGATGCCAGTAATGTAGATTTCATCCCCTTTTTTGAGCGAACCGACCTGTGCCGAGAGCGAATTCGGTTCACTGTAGATGATGGCATCGGCTTCCATGCGCGCCAGCGGCCCGGCAGGAGTAGGCTTAGGAGTATTGGTGATGGTGGGTGTAATGTTAGGGTCAGGCGTGGAGGTGGGTGGTTCGGGGGTGAGTTCCAGGCCGAGCGCATCGAAGCGCGGCAGCCCGGAGAAGCCATCTGGCCCAGGCTCAATGGCTGCGCGCGAAATCCAGGCTTTGCCGTCAGGTCCAGAGGGGTAATCGAACTGCGCCCATTCGTTATCGCCGTAGCGCCCGGTCAGATTGAGTTTCTGACCAGGTTGCAAAATAGCAAGCACCAGACAACCCACACTGGGACAAACGCGAATATTGGCCGGTGCAATGACGGTGGCCGGGCGGATTTTATCGCCTTCCGGAACCGGCGGGATGGGCAAGGGCGTGCCAGGAATTTCCCAAAGCACAGGTGGACGCAAAATCAGATTGTTGGCGGCATCATACCAAGCAATCGGCAAGCGGTAGAGGTCGGTTTCTTCGACTTGAATGGCGCTGGCCAATATCCAGCCATAGCCGGTAGGGGAATCTTGCCAAAGGATGTAGTACCAATTGGCTTGAGGATTGCGCGCAACAACGTTGATTTTCTGGTTAAAGAACACGCCACCCAGGTTTTGTCCGCCACGCCCTGGGGAAGAGCGTACATTCAGGTTAGCGTTGGCAATCCCTGGCACAGGCTGTAAAGTAACCTGGACAGTGGGCGTGAAAGTTGGAGTAGGTGGCTCGGGGGTAGCGGTTTCAGTGGCAGGCGAAGTAGGGGTTGAGGCAGCGGCTTGCAAGGTCACCTGCGCAATTGCGGTGAGCATGACCGCAGTCTGAATGGCCGGTACGTCGATGGTCGGCGTCATCGGCTGTGCAGAGCAACCTACCAAAACTACCATCAAGAGGAAAGAAGGAAAAAGTTTTTTCATGTTTTAAGGTTTTAGGCTAATCGTCAGGGTGTAGGAGACATAACGCAGGGGACCACCAGAACCATCGGCCCGCAGAACGAGCAAATATTCCTGTCCACCCAAGACTTTAAGCGCTAAGCGGTATTGACCGCACAGCAGTTGTGGCGCATCGGGCAACGGGCGACCCTCTTTGCGCACGGTGGCGGTGATTCCGCCGTTGCCTTGGCAATCCAGGCGCAGGTACACGTAACCGGCTTCGGAGGTCGGAACATAGGGGACGAAAGCCACCCAGTCAGTATCATCACCGGTCGGAGAGGATAAATCGCTCGAATAGGAGAATAACTCGGCCCCGGCGGGCGAAAATTCCATGCGCACGGCGGGGTTCTGTTCCGAATCGCCATCTCCGGCAGCGGGAGAAAACGTAGTGGGTGTCAGGGTGGGTTGTCCGGGTGCGTTTCCTTGGTCCGGCGCATAAACTAAATTGCCTTCATTGTCATAATAGGGCAAACCTTGCAGGTTAGGAGCATCCACATACGCAGCAGCAACCCAACCCGTTTCTTGACTGCCGACTGGATAATAGATACGATACCAAGTGTTGGTTTGGTTACGCCCATTGAGGATGACGACTTTGCCGGCTTCAATCAATCCAAGCGATGGGAAGGTGGAAGCCGGTCCGGTTCGGACGTTAATGGTGGTCTTGATGGTGGCAAAGTAAGGATTGGCCGTGGGAGATGGATCAGGCGGGGCAGTAGCAGGCGAATCTGGCACAGCGGCCTGCATGACAGGTAGGCTGGCAATCTCGCGCTCTTCCAGTTTGATAAAGTTGGCGGCCACCCAACCCGTGGTAGAGGAATTGGGTGGATAAATCACCATCAACCATTGGTCGGTCGAATCGCGCCCAAGCACCTGGACGCGCGTTCCGACAGGCAACAAACCAAGGGCATTTGCAATCGAAGAGGGGGCGGAGCGAACATTGACTTGGGCATTGGTCGTGCCATTAATGGGGGCAAAAGTCGGTGCTAGGGTAGGTGGCGCAGGGGTCAGGCTAGGACGAGGGGTGAAGGTGGGCGGTAAGGTAGCAGTAAAAAAGGGTAAAGGCGAGGGCGTGAACGTAGCGGTTGAAGCGGCAGGCGCCGGCGTAGCGCACGCTGTGAGTAGGAAAAGCAAAATCAGGGTAATGTTGGCACGCATACCCCTGATTTTACTATCAGTTTCCCGTTCTATTTTGCAGGAAAAAGCGGGCAAACAGGGCGTAACCGCATGCAAGCAGGAGCAAACCGAATTTAATCGTTGCACAACCAAACGCAATGGCCGGGTTACTCCCAAGCGTGCCGGTGAGAATGGAGAACAGGGCGATGTTTTCAAGCGCATCAAACAGCGTAGCCAGGTAGGCTCCCCAACCCAGCAGATTGGCAATGCCGCCAGACAACCCCGTGAGCCGCTCTGCCGTCAGCAACAGGGCGGCGCTCAAGGCGGTCGCATACAGCGGCATGAAGAGAAAGTCAAAACCCAGGCTAAAAGCAACAAACAAACGGGCGCGGGCGTCCCACGCATTGAGCATCGCTTGCGCGGCTTGGGGTGTGCGTGCCAGCTCAAACGAGACGATGCCACTGGACAGGGGCGAGCGCAACGGTGGGTCTAACACCAGGCCAAAGAGCGCAAAGCAAAGCGCGGTCAGCACAAGCGCAGACCAAAACACGGGGCGGCGCAGAGACAAGGGCAAAAAAGCCAACGGATGAGGCAGGTTCATACAGCGCGGTGATAGACACGGTTATTTTTGTATTCCACGCCATTTAAGTTCTTTAGGTCGGCGCGCATTTGGCGCGTGGTTTCGGCCACTTGTGTCATCTCGACATGGGTAAATTGACCAAATTCCAGCAAGGTTTTGCCCATTTCGTAGTAGAGCAAGGCGTTGCCTCCATGCCCCTGAAATTCGGGCAAAATGCCAATGCCATTGACCGAGACGGAATCGGTACGGCGCATGGTAAGCAGCAAGTCCATCAACGAAAGCGGGTTGAGGTGCCCTTTAGCACGCTGCATGGCCGCCGAGACATCTGGAAACGCAAACAAGAAGCCGACAACTTCCTCGTCATGCGTAATAATTTTAATCAAGCGATGGTCAGCGACGGTGATAATGCTATCTACTACAAATTTGATTTCGCGCGCAGTTAAGGGGTAGTATTCCCAGTTTTGCACAAAAGATTTGTTATACGCCTGGCCAATGCGGTCAGCCCACGAAACCAACTCTCGTTTGCTGGCAAACCGCTTGATTTTGAGATGACTGCGCTCCATGACACGCAGTGCGATACGCTCTACGCGTTCTGGAATTTTGAACTGGTCGGCAGGCACATAGCAGGAGACAAAATCTACTTCTTTTTCGAAACCGAGGCGCTCAACCAAATCTACATAGTAGGGGTAGTTGTAGGTGAGCATGTTCATGGTTTGGCGGTGTTCAAAGCCAAAGGTGAGTAAGCCATAGCCATCCAGAGGCCCCATGCCCTTGGGTCCGATGATGCGATTCAAACCGCGTTTGCGCGCCCAATCAAAGACTCGCTCAAAGAGGGCCTGGGCTGCTTCGGGGTCGTTTTCACAATCAAAGAAATAAAAACAGGCTTCTTTTACCCCGTGATAACGGTTGAACGGCCGGTTTTCAATGGCAGCAATGCGACCGACATCGCGCCCATCGCGTACGGCCAAAAAGAATTCCACGTCGGAATGCTCGTAAAATGGGTGCTTTTTGGGGTTCAGCTGGGTATAAGCATCCACATTGAGCGGCGGTACCCATTGCGGGCAGTTCTGGTAAAGGCGATGCGGCAGCTGAATGAAGCGTCGGATTTGTTGTTTGTTCGTCAAATCCACCTGCTCAATGTTCAACATGATTTTGCTCCTAGGCTTGGGATAGTTATAGTATATAACACCGGCGTCAGAAAAGCGGTTTTTTGCTGAATGTTCAATGTATTGCGCCAGAATCAAAACCCCCGCACAGGGGCGGGGGTTCAGGTTGGTGGACCTGAGGGGATTCGAACCCCTGACCTCCTCAGTGCGATTGAGGCGCGCTCCCAACTGCGCTACAGGCCCACAATGGGCGGGAGTTATTCTAACTGACGCAAGGGTTAATGTCAAGAAAAAGCCAATAACCCAACCAAGAGGGTTGGCTTGATACCAGTGGACGGTGAGCAAGGTGCGAACCCTTCTGCAAGTATCGTACAATAAGGCAGAAGGAAGTTTTCTCTCGCCTTTTGCCAGCAAATGCTGTCGCGTTGTAGATGCAGACAGGAGGAGTCTATGCCCAAATATATTCTTGCGCTTGACCAGGGAACAACCAGCACGCGCTGCATATTGGTTGACCAGGCGGGAAAGATTGCCGCGGTGGAGCAAAAAGAACATCGCCAAATGTATCCAAAACCCGGCTGGGTGGAGCATGATGCGTTGGAAATTTGGGAGCAAACCCAACAAGTGATTCACAACGCACTCCAAAAAGCGCACGCGACCGCCGGTGATGTGGCCGCCATCGGCATCACCAACCAACGTGAAACCACCCTTCTTTGGGAAAAAAGCACCGGACGGCCTATTTATAACGCCATCGTCTGGCAAGACACACGTACCGATGCCATTTGTCGCCAACTGGCACAAACAGGTGGGCAAGACCGCTTGCGCGATAAGACCGGTTTACCGTTGGCCACTTATTTTTCTGGACCAAAAATTAAGTGGATTCTCGATACCGTGCCGAGTGCGCGTGAACGAGCCGAAAAAGGGGAACTCTTGTTCGGCAACATGGATACCTGGCTGATTTGGAATCTAACCGGCGAACATGTGACCGATGTGACCAATGCCAGCCGCACGCTGTTGATGAATTTGGTGACACTGGATTGGGATAACGACATCTTAAACCTGCTAGATATTCCGCGCAAGCTGCTGCCGCGCATTGTTTCCTCCTCGGAAGTTTACGGGCGCACTAAAGGGGCATTCGGCGGCGTGCCGGTCGCCGGCGATTTGGGAGACCAACAAGCCGCGCTCTTTGGTCAAACTTGCTATGCACCTGGGGAAGCCAAGAACACCTATGGCACAGGCTGCTTCATGCTCCTCAACACGGGTGAGACGCCCGTTCCCTCTCAAACCGGTTTGCTGACCACGCTCGGCTATAAAATTGGCAACTCAAAGGCGGTGTATGCGCTGGAAGGCTCCATCGCCATCGCAGGGGCACTGGTTCAATGGCTGCGTGATAACCTAGGGCTGATTGAAAGAGCGTCCGAGGTAGAGACACTTGCCCAAACGGTAGAAGACAACGGTGGGATTTACTTTGTGCCGGCTTTTAGCGGATTATTTGCCCCGTACTGGCGTTCCGATGCGCGGGGCGTGATTGTGGGAATGACCCGTTATGTCAATCGCGGACATATCGCACGGGCCGTGCTGGAGGCCACCGCCTACCAAACCCGCGAAGTGCTGGAGGCGATGGAAAAAGACACCGGAATCAAACTAACCGCTCTCAAAGTAGATGGAGGCATGGTTTTCAACGAGCTCCTGATGCAATTCCAAGCCGATATTTTAGGTGTGCCGGTCATTCGTCCCAAAGTGACCGAAACGACCGCCCTCGGCGCAGCCTATGCTGCCGGGCTGGCGGTGGGTTTTTGGAACAGTTTGGACGAATTGCGCGCCAACTGGGGCAAGGACAAGGAATGGACTCCCCAGATGCAGGCTGAGCAACGTGAAACGCTTTACGCCGGCTGGAAAAAAGCAATTACGCGGACTTTTGATTGGGTTTAAGGCAAACGTCCCGCAGGTCGTTTCACCCTTGGGACGTTCGTTAACACAAACAGAGTAAAGCCTGGCGACAGGAGTTTATTGAGCGCCCGTATCAATATAGCCTCGCAAAACATCTTCCAATACACGGCGCGCATCCGCCTGCTTACCCGGGCTAAACAACTCAGGGTTGATGTCGCTAAACGAGAGTGGCGCAGAAAAAGCGCGCCCTCCATTGCCGGCAACCAGTTCTGGAAAAGCCGTCTTGAGCGCTGCTGAATAATCTGGCTGAAGAGTCACCACCCAACCGCTAACCTTTTTGGCGGGTGATTGCGTGCCAATCATTAGAACGCCAACTGTCGAAAGGTATTGAAGCAGTTCGGGCGTATCTAACCCGGCCTGGATGAAGAGTGTTTCGACCTTCTTTTGGACAAGAAGAAAGTCGGCATAGGCATTGTATTCCGAGGGTTTGGCATCGCCGGGGACTTCGACAAAGGCCGGGTAAGTGTATTGGGTATACCAGCCAATCGGCAGGCAACGCCCACAATAATAGGTACGTCCGGTCGTCAGCGCTTTTTGGATGACAGGCGATTCGGGTGAATCCTTTTTGAGCATGGCGCCAACCTGAAAGAAATCTTCTGTAACCATCGCACCAATATAGCCCGCCATAAAAGCGACCTGGTCTAGGCGGATAGAATCGCCGCCAAGCACACTCATGTTACCACCCGGTTGAATGCCAGGGATGTTGACCGCCAAAAACTGAACTTGCGGAGCAGCAGCAGCCAGCGTGACCAGGCCCGGATCGGGTGGCAGAGCGATGACCAGTTTTAGGGCCGGCTCCAGGTCTTCGAGGCCAAGTTTGTTGCGCACCTGAAAACGAAAACCGGCCGACTGGGCCAAGTCATAGACAGCGGATTGATAGGCTTGCGATTCTTCCTCGTTCAGGTCAGCCGGCAAAACCAAAATAACCAGCGGGGGAGCCGGTGTAGGGGTAGGGCCGGCCGTTGGCGAGGGGGCAACCGTCAGCGAGGCTGCCGGTAGAGCAGTCGGCGTTTCCACAGGCGGTGTACAGGCCGCCAGCAAAGTTAACACAAGCAAAACAGCCAAAAAGCGGCGCACGGGCATTCTCCAGTCTCTAGAAATCCATCAAACATCAGGCTGCACTCTCTTTGCGACTGATGTGAATGGGAGGTATTTTACTTGATTCTTTTTGAAAACAAACAGCCAGCAGGGTCACTGCTGGCAGGAGAAAGGAAGAAAGAGAAAACTTATTTTGCCGCGACTTTGATGACGCGCGGACGCGCCGATTCGGCTTTGGGCAAGCGCAGGGTCAACACGCCGTTTTCAATACGGGCTTCGGCTTGGCTAGCATCCAGCGCAGTCGGTAGGCGCAAAGCACGGCGGAACGAACCGGCAGGCAGTTCACACAGCAAAGCTTGTCCTTCGTGCTGTCCATATTTGCCTGCGATTGTGACAGTATCCTCAAGAATCTGGATGTTTACATCTTCGGCTTTAAGGCCGGGGACATAAGCGGTCAGCAAGTAGGCCTGCTCCTGCTCGCGCAGGTCAACCGGCAGAGGGCGGGGAGCATCTGTTTCTGTTGAGTGGGCGACCCAACGGCGGGCATATCGGCGGGGGGCAGTTGTAATGTAGAACATGGCTTTTCTCCTTATTTGTTTCATACCGTTCAGTTGCCTGTATGGTATCGCCCGTTCGTTGGAAGAATCGTAGAGCAAAATCGAAATTTCGTTAGAAGTGCACAGATATTTGGTTAAAACTGGCGCACCGACAGGTATAATGCCCCACATGTCGAGTCAAAAAACCATTTTTTTACTTTTGGTCTGCGGCTTGCTGTTTGGATTGGGTTTTTACGTTTACCGAGAATTTCGCACGGTCGGCACACGCGGCTTAACGGTTGGTGCCTTTTTGCGCAACCCAAGCGCGCAAAGCGGGCAAATCATGCGAGCCGGAACGCGCTGCGAGAATGCCCCGTTTCTCTTTCCAACCGATGGGTTGATTGGCTTCTTGTGGGATGACTCGTTTCGCCCTGGTCACCGCCACGCAGGCATTGATATCTTTGCTGGCACAGCCCCCGGCGTAACTCCGGTGTATGCTGTTTACCCCGGCTATCTTACCCGTCAAGCCGACTGGAAATCTTCACTCATTGTGCGCATTCCGAACGACCCGCTCCAAATGGGACGACAGATTTGGGTCTATTACACGCATCTCGCTAGCCCCAATGGTGATTCCTACATTGTGCCTGATTTTCCCCCCGGCACGCGCGAAAAATACATTGAAGCCGGCACCTTGCTTGGGTATCAAGGCAACTACTCTGGCACGCCAGGGGCGCCGGTAGGAGTTCACCTACACATTTCGGTCGTAAAAGATGACGGGTTCGGACACTTCAAGAACGAGTTGGACATCGAAAACACCTACGACCCCTCACCCTATTTTGGCATAGAACTCAACGCCAACCGCAAGCCGGATGGCATTCCGTTTTGTGAGCAAACGCAATGACTCGCTTTGATGAAAAAGTAATTTTGATTACCGGTGCCGGTCGCGGAATCGGGCGCGCCTTGGCGCTGGCTTGTGCCGAGCGTGGTGCCATTCTAGCCCTGAACGACATTTCGCCGCTAAATGTAGAAATGGTTGCCAGCCAAATCACTGCTGCGGGTCAGCAAGCGCAGGTGTACCTGCACGACGTGGCCAAAAAAGTGGCTGTTCAAAGCATGGTCAACCAGGTCTTAGACGATTTTGGGCGGATTGACGCTCTCATTAATTGCGCCAACGTTCAGCCTGCGACTGCGCTGCTCGAGCTCGATGAATGGGACTTGCACCGCGTGTTCGAGGTCAATGCGATTGGCACGCTTCTGACCATGCAATCGGTAGGCCGGGTCATGCGCCAAGCGGGAAAAGGGGTGATTCTCAACATAGTCAAATTGCCACCCGAGGCACCGGTCGCCTATCTGGCTAGTCGCGCCGGGCTCGATTTGGCCAGCCGCCGCGCTGCGGTTGAGTTGCAGCCAGATGGAATTGGCGTGTGGTTCATCACAGAACCAGATGCCATGCCAACCACCCTGCGCTTACTGGAAGAAACTTGGCGCACCTAAGACTGTTTAGCCTCCACAAGTCGCAATCGCCAACCGGTCAGGGTGCAGATATTTACGCGCGGTTTCAGTCACCTGCTCGGGCGTCACGGCGCGCACCAACGACTCGTAGCGGCGGTAATAATCCAGCCCCAGATTGTAGCGTTCGATATTGAGCAAAGCGCCGGCTACCCCGCTGTTTGATTCGAGAGAAAGCGGCAAGCGCCCCACAAAATTGGCTTGGCTATCTGCTAGTTCTTCGGGAGAAACCCCCTCTTGCACAAAGCGACGTAGCTCGGCGCAGATGAGCTCAATGGTCTTTTCCACATTCGCGGGATTGACCCCTGCGCTCACCTCCCAGGTTCCCGGCCCATAGCCTGCACTTAAGCTAGAGTAAGCATAATACGCCAACCCGGCCTGCTCACGAACCACATCACCAATGCGGCCCATCATGCCAAACTGACCTAAGATGGAATTTCCCAGCGAAGCGGGCAAATAATCGGGGGAGGTGCGGCTGGGTCCCGCGGCGCCCAAGACAATGTCTGTTTGTGACTTGCCAGGTAAAGGAACATGCTTCCGCTCCACCCCCGTCAGCGGGCGGAGTTCGGGCAATACGGGCAGGTCTGGCTGCTGCGGATTTTGCCAATCTCCCAACCATTGTTCTACCAAGCGCGCGGCGGCCTCGGTTTCAATCCCCCCCACCAGGCTCATGGCCAGCCCTCTTGGGCCAAAATGTTTGCGATGAAACTCGACAATATCACGATGCGCAATGGCGCGTATCGTCTCGGGGTAACCATCATCGGGGCGGCGATATGGATGGCCGGCGTACACCATCTCATCAAAAGCCAGAGCAGCCAAGTCGCCTGTGCTTTGGGCACGGATGGCCAGGCTAGTCAGGAGTTGTGCGCGCAGCTTTTCCACTTCCTTTTTGGGGAAAATGGGATGACGCAACACATCGGAGAGTATCTCCAACAAAAGCGGCAAATCTTCTACAAGACAGCGCCCCATAAACCCCACCGTAATCGTCCCGGCCGAAAAACCCAGGCTGGCGCCAACCGACTCCAGGCTATCATAAATTTGCTCAAACGTTCGGCTTTGTGTCCCGCGCATCAGCGCCGAGGTGACAAAATCGGACAAGCCCAACTTTTCATCGCTATCAAAAATACTGCCCGCGTTTAGATAGCCGCTCACCACCACAGAAGGGGTATTGAAATTGGAACGCGCCAGCAAAACGATTCCATTCGACAAGACAAATCGCGCAATGTCCTCGGGACCCGGTAGGGTAAGAGTATTTCCGGACAAAGGAGAGCCTGCTCTGGCAAACCAGCGCTTCACGATGCGCCTCCCTCTTCAACAGGAATGTACGTTCCAACCACTCGCCTGTTCGAGCGAAACCACGTTTGTGCAACCCGCTGCACATCCGCCGGCGTTACTTGCGCCAGTTTATCCAAATACGATGTAAACCATCCATACTCGGCAAACATTTCGGCATATCCCAACCAGAAAGCCTGATTGGTAATATTTTCAGCGCCATACGCAAAAATAGCCCGACTCTGCTTAATAGCACGTATGACTTCTTCCTCAGAAGGAGGGGTATCTTGCAGGCGGGCAAGTTCAGCATCGAGCGCGGTCAGAGCTTTCTCGATGCGGTATTTGGGATGTGCGGTAATGGTAAAGGTATAAAGAAAGGGGTCAACGGTTGCCGTCCACCCGCCATGTACACTGACAGCACGTTCCGTGTCCACCAAAGCGCGATATAGTCGTGAAGTTTTGTTCGAAATGCCGCCTCCACCAAACATGTTTAAGTTGCTGGGCCCAGCCAGTAAACTGTCCAAAACAGCCAAGGCATGAAAATCGGGGTGCGAAGCGGCCGGAACGTGATAACTCACCTGTAAGTATGTTGTTTCGCCAGGGCCTTCTACTGTGAGACGAACTTCACCCTGCGGCTCCGGTTCTGGACGATTCAAACGCGGCGGCGAGGGTGCTGAAGAGAGCGGACCAAACTGGTCTTCAATTTGTCTGAGCATGGCCTCGGTCTCAAAATCACCGGCCATTGTTAACACAGCGTTGTTGGGTATGTAAAACGTTTTGTAATGCGCATATAAGTCATCGCGGGTCAGACTGCGCAGGTCCGCTGCATCTCCAATCACTTCGTGGTGGTAGGGGTGGACACGAAATGCCGCTGCTTGGATTGCCTCGCCTAACCGAAAGAGGGGTTCATTCTCGTTGCCCTCCCGTTCGGACAGTATCACCGTGCGTTCGGCTTCTACTTCCGACGGGTCAAAGCGACTATTGACCATGCGGTCGGCTTCTAGGCGCAGTGCCAATTCAATTTTGTCAGCCGGCAAGGTTTCATAGTAAGTCGTCCAATCCAAGAAGGTAAACGCATTCCATGTGCCACCCTCGCGCGCAATCGCCTTGTCCAACATGCTGGCAGGGAATTGCGCCGTTCCCTTAAACTGCATGTGCTCTACCCAGTGTGAAACGCCGGTCTTTCCGGTTGGTTCATCCTTGGAACCAACCCGATACCAAACCCAGTGACTAATCAGCGGGGCCGTGTGAATTTCTTTCAACAAAATGACCAAACCATTCTGGAGCGTAGTTTTCGTGAACATGGGGTATCTCGTCGAACCACTTGTTCAGGGTGTAATGAAAAACCAATTGCAGAATGGTTGGAATAAGCCGCAGGACAAATCGGCCGGCGATTTGATGGCAGGCTGAAGCAAATCATTGAAAGGACGCACCACATCTTGCAAGCCAATAAACGGCTGATGCAGTTCGGTCTGGTTCAAAGGAATAT
Organism: Anaerolineae bacterium; assembly: GCA_003130845.1. GTDB lineage: Bacteria > Chloroflexota > Anaerolineae > Anaerolineales > Villigracilaceae > UBA5195. The sequence continues at coordinate 8,139 of QEXW01000115.1, read as the reverse complement.
CTACTGGCACGTTGAGCGTGACCGGGATAACCGTTTGTACGGGAACGGTCAAATTCAGTTGAATGGGCAACTGTGTCCCAGCCGGGAGCGTAACGGTCGTTGGGACACTTAACACCCCCACAATCGCATTGCGGATGGTGGTGTTTTCGGTCAGGGTAACAACAATCTGCTGGCTGATGGGCAAATCAAAGGCGACCGGGATATTATCCTGCACGGTAATGGTGGTGCGAATATGGGCAGCATCCATCAATTGAAAGTTTTTGTATAACCCCCCCAGCAAATGGTCACCGACAATCGCCTTAAGCGCAAACAACTCGCGCGCCAAGATGAGCAAAACCACAATCAAAATAATGTTGACGATGAACGAGAGAATGCCGGCGACGTTGAAAAACGCCTTAGCCAGAGTATGAAAGTGCAGCGCAGCCCGACCGGATGAAGCGGGTTGACCAGAAGGAGTGACCTGGGCGCTGGAAGGACCAACCGGGCGGGTCGCCGGGCGAGGCGTCTCGCCTTGAATGGGGGTAGAAGAAGCGGTTGTCGGTGTCTTTGGCGCTGGCTGACTCGTCGCCGGTGGCGTAGACCGTGTGGCGCTGGGGGAGGCAGAAACTCCAGATGGTGAGGAAGCCGCTACCGAAGGCGGTTTGGAAGCGGGAGGCGGAGTTTTCTTGGCGGGCTTATCGGCATGAGGAAACAGTACACCCTTGATAATATCGAAGTAGTTTAACTTAAACTGTGGTTCGTTTTTCTTATTCTGAGACATACGACCTCCTGCAAATGAATGATATTACTATAGCATAGAATGGAAAAACGCAACGCGCGAAAAAGGAACCAAACCATTTATAACTATTTCTTATCTAAAAAGAAAAACTTATAAGAACTACCATTACATTTGTCACCTCTGCCTTATGAGATTTATTACAGGTCAGACGACAAAATTAAAGATATATTAATAAAGTCAAATTTTGACAAAATTATCGAATTTCGAATAAGGAGGTGGCCGTATCACAATATAGTCCAAAAGAGCAAAGCACCGATTTTACATGTACGTGATGAAAGTGACCCAACAAGGAGAATGCAACATGTCTATCAAAAAATTACTTGTTTTGCTTGGCGTGCTGTTCGTGATTGCCGCCGCCCTCTCGGCCTGCGCTGGCCCACAAGGGCCTGCCGGCCCGCAAGGCCCTGCAGGTCCACAAGGCCCGGCTGGTCCTCCAGGACCTCCCGGCCCGGCCGGTACCATGGCCGACCTAACTTGCAAAGAGTGCCATAACGATACGGCACTGATTACCCGCCACAAAGCCAACTGGACAACCTCGGTACATGGCTCTGGTGAAGCCCTGGCCTATGCGGGCGAGCGCAAAGACTGCGCCGGCTGCCATGATGGCGCCACCTTCAGCCAGATGATTGCCGAAGGCAAAAACTTCAGCCAGGTTGAATCGGGCAACGCCGCCCCCACGCATCAGGATTGCCGCACCTGCCACCAAATTCACGTCACATTTACTGCGCAAGACTGGGCGCTAGAGACCACCAAGCCTGTTGCCTTCGTAGTGAGCGGCGCAACCTTCGATGGAGGCGCTGGCAATTTGTGCGCGAACTGTCACCAGGCCCGCCGCTACATGACCGGCTTCAAAGACAAAAACGATGCGACCAAATACACCTCAACCAGCCCGCGCTTCAACCCGCACTTGAGCGTCCAAGGGGATGTCTTAATGGGTTTAGGCGGCTTTGGTGTAGAGGGCAAACCCGGTGTTCACTATACCGGCATCAAAGATACCTGTGTGGCCTGCCACATGAGCACCGACAAGGTACACACGTTCAAACCTCAACTCTCGAACTGTGTGACCTGCCACACCGATGCCAAAAACTTCGATGTCAACGGCTTCCAGACCGAAGTTAAGACTCGCATGGAGGAACTCAAGAAACTCCTGACCGACAAAGGTCTGCTCGATGCAAATGGCGCTGTTGTCCCCGGCACTTGGGATGAGAAAACCGCCACCGCGCTCTGGAACTACGGTGTGATCGAAGAAGATGGCAGCTATGGCGCCCACAATCCCGAATATGTGAAAGCCCTGCTCGATGCCGCCTTCGAGGCCCTGAAGTAAACGGCAAATTGTAGAGCAACAAAACAGCGGGTGTCTGCCGACGCCCGCTGTTCGTTTTCATTCAGAAATGATTTCGGCAAAACGCCGCAACACCCGTGCCGCCAGGGGCGTTTCGCGCACCCCAGCCAGGATTACATCTGGATTTTGACCCTGTTCGAGAAGTTCATCCCACTCAGCACGGAGATAGGCGCGGGCGATGTCGGCGTCCATCTCCGGGTGAAATTGCACCCCCCAAACGTTTTGCCCAATGCGAAAGGCCTGGTTCTCGTCCCAACCATCGAAGGCCAGGCGGATTGCGCCCGGCGGCAGCGAAAGCGCGGATTGGGTGTGGCTGACCTGAGCATCAAATTGCTCCACGCCAAAGGCGCCTAGTAGCGGGTCGGTGCGGCCTGCGGAGGTGAGTTGGATGGTAGTTGTGCCTTCCTGCGTGCCATTGGGGTTGGGGCCGACCTGCCCGCCAAAGGCATACGCCAACAACTGATGCCCGTAGCACACGCCCAGGGTGGGGATTCCGGCCCCAGCCGCCTGCACCAGCCATTCGGCACTGCGCTCGCTCCAGGGATGGTGTTCCGTGACCATCGCGTGAGAACCCGTTACCAGGATACCGGCCAACAGGCCCAATGGTGGAAAGTCCGCCCCGGCGCGGGGGTCAAAGACGGTTACTTTATCAGAATCCAGCCCCAGGCCAGCCACAAACCAATCTTCAAAATCCCCGCGGCGCTCGGCCAGTTCGGGCAGGGTATCACCAACTTTGAGAATGAGCAGCTTTTTCATGGTGTCCATTTTGTGATTTTGCCGTTATCGTCCGATGCCAAAACAGTCAGTTCGGGTATGGGGAAGTGCCTAGGGTTGGCTGTCACCAGAGTCAGGTTGTGCTGGAGGGCGGTGGCGGCAATCAGGGCGTCCATATCGCCAAGCGTTACCCCTTTTGCACGCCAGGAACGAATTATCTCCCCGGCGCGGTCGGCAATTTCAACATCCACCGGCAGGGCTTCAAAGGTGTCCAGTAAGTTAAGTGTCAACTCGCGTTCATGGTCACGCATTCCGCGCACAATTTCGAACCGGGTGGTGACGGAAATATACACCCATCCCATTTGCCTGGCCTGGTGAAGCAACTCTTTGTAGCCTGGAACACGGCGGAAGTAGCGAATCAGGATATTGGTGTCAAGCAGAACATCACTCATGGGCCGATTCCCGCCATAATTTTTCTAATTCTTCCTCGCGGCTGGCCGCGCCAATTTTTCGCTGCGCTTCAATCCAGCGGTCAATCTCCTCCGGGGTCAGCATATCGGGATGGTCTTCATCCTTCCACGCGCCATACGATTCTTCGATGGCTTGGGCAAGCCGGGCGCGGCGCAGCTCGCGGGCCAGCACTTCTTCCACAAATTGCGTGCGCTCGCGGGCGGGTATCAGGCGGCGTAACTCATCGGCAACCGCTTTGGTGATGTAAAGATTCATGCGTTCTTTAACAGCGCGGGGCATGGTGTTATCCTTTTGCACTACTGATTTGCACTATATTATACGTCAATTTGCACCTTTTCCCCATTTTTGCGGATGGATTCAACCGCCGCGAAACTGGCCTGGGTGACGCCGATTAACTGGTCATACGGAATGGGCGGGATGCCCTCCCGAATCGCACGGACGAGGGCCTGCATCTCGTTGAAGTGACCTTTATCCTGGCTGGCAAGTTTGACCGTTTTCTTTTTCCCATCCTTCACCGTTTCCAACGTCCGAAAGTCGTCCAACACGGCCACACTTCCGCCACAAAAGACCTCCACCCGCTCTTTGGGGAAGGATTTATCGCCGTTAGCGAGGTAATCCACCACGCCAACCGAGCCATCCGCAAAGGTAAAGGTCATGGAGACGTTGTCCTCGCGGTATTTGCCGCCATTCGGCAAAGCCACCGCGCTGACGGCAACCGGGGGCGCGCCGACCAGGAAAGTGAGAAAGTCAATAAAGTGACAGCCCTCGCCAATAATCCGCCCGCCGCCTTGTTCGGGGTCGTGAGTCCAATGGTTGAGGGGGATGTAGCCAGCATTGACGCGATAGTGTATATACAGCGCTTCTGCGCGACTGGCGAAGTGCGCGGCGAGTTGAATGGCCAACGGAGCAAAACGACGGTTGAAGCCGACGGTAAGTAATTGGTTATTGGTAATTTGTAATTGGTCAATAATTGCCACTAACTGATTACCATTTACTGCCAGCGGCTTTTCCACAAAGACATGTTTCCCGGCCTTCAGTGCCCGCACCGCCAAATCGGCGTGCGAGTCGTGGCGGGTGAGAATGGCAACCGTGTTGATTTCGGGGTCGTCCAGAATCTGCCCCTCATCTGAGCAGGCGTAGCGAAAGCCGAACTTTTTGCCCGAATGCGCAGCGTGCAGCCCACCCGCCGAGGCGATGCCGACCAATTCCACATCTTTGACTTTTTTGAGCGCGGGCAAGAGCGTGGCGTTGGCAAACAGACCGGCCCCTAAAACTCCCACTGTTATCGGGTTTTCTGGTTTTCCGGTTTGCCAGTTTTCCGGTTTGCTCGTTGAACGGGAGAACCGGATAACGGGAGAACTGGATAACGAGTCAGCTGGATATTGGAGCAAAACGCCAAGAAATGGCTCTTTCTTCTTCCCGATGATAAGCTCATACGCCTGCGCCGCCTGTTCGAGGGGGAAACGGTGCGTGATAAGCGGCTGAACGTTCAACTTGCCGCTTTCCAGCAGAGAAACAATGGCTTGGAAATTCCGCCCCTCTGTCCAGCGCACATAGCCGATGGGGTAATCGTGGCCGTTTTCCTCGTAGGTGGGGTCGTAGCGGCCCGGGCCGTAGGAGCGGGAGTTGATGAAAGAGAGTTCCTTCTCAAAGTAGATTTTGCGCGGAAAGGTCAGCCCGACCGCGCCCGTTGCCACAATTTTGGCCCGGTCGCGGGCGATGATTCCGGCCAGTTCAACCGGGTCGTTCGAGGCGGTATCGGCGCAGATGATGACGCTGTCGAAGCCGCGCTGGGCGGTAAAAGCCTGGGCCGAATCCACCGCCTGGGCGCGGGAGCAGGCTGAAACCCCGAATTGTTCCGCGAGGGCCACCCGCTCTGGGTTGGTATCCGTTCCCCAAACGCGGCACCCGGCAGCAGACGCGAGTTGAATCGTCAACAAACCCAACAAACCCAGACCGATGACGGCCACATTTTCGCCGAGTTGCGGCTCGGCCAGCCGGAAGCCGTGCAGGGCAATGGCGCCCAGGGTGGTGAAGGCGGCCGATTCAAAATCCACGTCATCGGGCAGGGGGGTGAGCAGATTGCGCGGCACCAGGTTGTACTCGGCATGGACGGCGTAACCGCCACCCGCGCAGGCCACCCGCTGGCCGATGTAGAAGCCATCCATCCCCGCGCCGAGGGTGGTGATGACCCCGGCGGAGGAGTAGCCGAGCGGCATGGGACTATCTAGACGGTTGAAGGCGGCTTGCAGGGTGGGCAGAACGCCCTCGCGCTGCATTTTGTCCAGGACTTGTTTGACCAAATCGGGGCGGGAGCGGGCCTTGCCGAGCAGGTTTTTTTCAGCAAATTCGACCACCATGCGCTCGGTGCCAGCAGAGACAAGCGAAGCGGCGACCCTGACTAGGGCTTGCCCGGCGCGCGGGGTGGGGATGGGAACCTCGGCGATGGTGGTTTGACCGTTCTTTAGGTTTTGCAAGAGTTGTTTCATGATGGATGTTCTACGTGTGAGATTGTGAAGAAGTATAACCCAAATAGGTGGGGCAATTGCCAAACGAGGATAGGTAGAAGGGAGGGTGATTTTTGGGTTAAGAAAAAACTTAATGATTGACTCGATTTTTTTAGAATGCTATTCTAATTTAAATGTCATACAACTGACAAAAAATCCCCATTTTCACCACTTAAAATTCCCAAAAGGAGAGAACTATGGCACTCGGAGGATATGCAAACCGCCTGGCTCATGTGGATTTGACCACCGGAACGGTCGAGTACAAGCCAATTCCCGAAGATTGGGCGCGCAAGTACATCGGTGGACGCGGCCTGGGCGTCCGGTTCGTGTTTGAGAACGGGCCAACCGTTGACCCGCTTTCGCCGGATAACTTGCTATGCTTTATGAACGGCCCGCTGACCGGCTCTGAGGCCAATATGAGCGGACGCATGGCGATTGTCACCAAATCGCCTTTGACCGGTACGGTAACCGATAGCCATCACGGCGGCTGGAGCGCGGCGCGCCTGCGCTGGGCCGGGTTCGATGGCCTCTTATTTAAGGGCAAGGCCGAAAAACCAACCTATGCCTACATTCACGATGGGGAGTTGGAATTGCTCGATGCTTCGGACGTATGGGGCAAGGGCGTGCATGACACAGTCAAGTATTTCAAGGAGAAATACGGCGAGAAAGACTTAACCGTGATTGCGATTGGCCCGGCGGGTGAAAACCTGGTGCGCTATGCCTGCTGGGTAAACGAGAACGACCGCGCTTCGGGACGTGGCGGCACCGGCTGTGTAGGTGGCTCCAAACATCTGAAGGCCATCGTCATCAAGGCGGAAAAAGTCATTACCAAAGCCGCCGACCGCGAGGCCTGGAAAGCCGCCCACAAGCGCGCGTTGGAATGCATCATGGCACCGGAAAACATCACCAGTCCACGCAAGGGCGGCCTTTCGGTCTATGGCACAAACGTGCTGACCAACATCACCAACTCGATTGGCGCTTACCCCACCAAGAACAGCCAGGTTACCGCCTTTGGTGAACATGCCGAAACCCTGAGCGGGGAGTGGGTGAAGGAAAACATCCTGGTCAACGACCCAACCTGCCACGCCTGCCCGGTGGCTTGCAAGAAAGAAGTTGAAATCAAAGACGGACCGTTTGCCGGCCTGCGGATGGAATCGGTCGAATATGAACCGGCTTGGTCGGTGGGCGGAAACTGTGGCAATCCCGACGCGCGCTTAGTCGCCAAGATGATTGACCTGTGCAATGATTTTGGCATTGACGCGATTGAAATTGGGCATCCGCTCTCAATCTGGATGGAAGCCAGCGAACGAGGATACACCAATGGAGAAGGCAAATTGCCCTGGGGCGACCCAGAGGGCATGACTAGAGCCGCCGAGATGATTGCCTTCCGCAAAGGCTTTGGCGATGTGCTGGCCAACGGCGCCGATGCGGTTGCCAAACACTTTGGACACCCCGAATTGGCCATGACCGTCAAGGGGCAGGGCATTCCGGCCTATGACCCGCGCGGCCTCAAGGGTATGGGCATTGGCTACGCCACATCCAATCGCGGGGCTTGCCATCTGCGCGCCTACACTCCCGCCGCCGAACTGGGCGTCATGCCGTTTGGTTCGCTCAAAGTGGACCCACTCGCCTGGCAGGGCAAAGGGGAACTGGTCAAGATTTTCCAGGATGTGCATGCTTTCTCCGACAGTATGGACCTGTGCAAATTCTCGGCCTTTGCCCAGGGCGCGGAAGAATACGCCGCTCAATATTCCGCGATGGTAGGTGTACCGTTCACCGCGGCGGATGTGCTGAAGACCGGCGAGCGCATTTACAACTTGGAACGCTACTACAACAACCTAGCAGGCTTCCGTGAAGGTAGCGACTACCTGCCCAAGCGCTTCCTCGAAGAACCCTCCACCATGCCCGGCTCAGAAGGGCACGTCTGCGAACTGGACAAGATGCTGGCCGAATACTATGAGAAGCGCGGCTGGGTCAATGGTGTTGTTCCGGAGGAGAAACTGAAGGAGCTGGAGATTATCTGACCTAGCAGTTGACAAACAGGCAAAGGGGCTGTCCTTTTTGGGCAGCCCCTTTTTTCAAAACTTGTATTGTTGCAAAATGAATTTCGCGTTATAGCTTACGGCGCGCAACTGACGGCGGGCATCCAGAAGCCTTGCGTGGCGTTGGCGGCTAGGGTGATGCTCTTGATGCACGCGAGCGTTCCGGCATCATCATAGAAACTGATATTGACGGTGGCGGTGCTGCCCGTCACGTTCTGGATGTAGAAAGCGGCGTTGTAGGGAATGCCAAAGGCGTTCTTGAACAGCATGGGCAGGTAGGCAGTG
>QEXW01000114.1 GCA_003130845.1 Anaerolineae bacterium | reverse complement strand
CGCCAGGAAGGGCGCGGTGAAACGCATGTAGGGAATGCGCCGGCCCCAGCGGGAACGGGTCGCATCGGTAATATAGCCAAAGAGCGGGTCGTTCAGCGCGTTCCAAATGGCATAGATGAACGAGGCAGTGGCAATCCACTTGGCAGCCAGGCCGAGGTAATCCTGGTAGAAAATGGGGAGCAGCGCGCCATAAATGCCGGAGATGAGCGAGGTGCCAAGGGCGGCAATGCCCCAAGTGAATTTGTAGCCCAAGCTAAGTTTGGCGGGAGCGAGAGAGTGGGACATGGGAGAGTCTCCTTATGATTGCGCCGCGCTGATGGCGCACACTGAAATTATATACCACCGTACTCTAATCCAGTCATTCCAGGATAACTAGATGATGAAGCCACCTCGCTATGGAACGACCGAAATCAACTCCTTATTCCATATTTCGCCAAACTGTAAGCACCCTATCCCCCGCTCCCCCATGCTCCGCAACAGTTGGCCCAAAAAGGGGAGCGGGTGGCACACAGGAGTCACTAAATCGCATTCCCCTTGAACTGGCTCATGTACAACTGGTAGAAAAATCCGCGCGCCGCCAGCAATTCCGCGTATTTGCCGCGCTCGATGATTTCGCCATCCTTGATGACCAGCACCTGGTCGGCCTCGCGGATGGTAGACAGACGGTGGGCAATCACAAAACTGGTGCGGCCTTCCATCAGTTTCAACAATGCCCGCTGAATGCGCGCCTCGGTGCGCGTGTCCACGCTGGAGGTGGCTTCATCCAAAATCAAAATCCCGGGGTCGGCCAAAATCGCCCGCGCAATGGCCAACATCTGACGCTGGCCCTGGCTCAGGTTGGCGGCGCGCTCTGAAAGCACAGTTTGGTAGCCTTGTGGTAGTTGGCGGATGAAATGGTCGGCATCGGCCAGCTTTGCCGCCCGGATGACCTCTTCATCCGTTGCCTCCAGCCGTCCATAGCGGATATTTTCCATCACCGTATCGGCAAACAGGAACGTATCTTGCAGCACCAGCCCCAACTGACGGCGCAGGTCGGCGCGGCGCACTTCGCGCAGGTCGTGGCCATCAATGCAGATGGAGCCACCGTCAATGTCATAAAAACGCGTCAGCAGGTTGGTGATGGTCGTTTTCCCTGCCCCGGTCGGGCCAACCAGCGCAACCGTCTGGCCGGGCAGGGCTTCGAACGTCATCTTTTTGATGATGGGATGTCCTGGCTCGTAGGAGAAATCCACATCGTTGAATTCGACGTGACCCTTGAGATTTTCCAGGCTGGCCGCACCGACTCGGTCTTCCGGTTCGGGAGCGGTGTCAATCACCTCGAAGACCCGTTCCGCACCCGCCAATGCCGCCTGGATGGCATTATAGATATTGGCAAGTTGACGTAAAGGTTGCACAAACCCATGAGCATAACTGATAAATGTGGCAATCACACCGACGCTCACCAATCCTTTTAAGGCCAGCCAGCCGCCCAACCCCGCCAGCACAATGACAAACAGGTTGCCCAACTGGTTGGTGAGCGGCATCAGCATCATGGCGTAGGTATTGGCAAACACGCCAGCCTTAAACACCTCGGCGTTGACCCGGCGAAAATTCTCAACGGCAGTTTCGTTGCGCCGAAAAGCCTTGACCACGCGCTGCCCGCTGATGGATTCTTCCATCACGCCGCTCATCTCGCCCAGGCTTTTTTGCAGGTCGCGGAATCCCCGGCGGGTTGATTTGGCGATAAAGTCGGTGAACCAGACCATAATCGGCACGACGATGACAGAAGCCAACGCCAGCCAGAAGTTCAGCACGAACATCGCCACCACGAACCCAATCAGCGAAAGTAGGCTGCCGAGCATGGCAATCACGTTCTGCGAGACAGCCTGGTTGATGGCCTCGATGTCGTTGGTCAGGCGGCTCATCAACTCGCCGGTGGGGTGCGTATCAAAAAACTTGAGCGGAAGGTCTTGCAAATGCGTAAACAGGTCACGCCGCAGGTCCTTGAGCGCGGATTGCGAGACACGCGCCATGGTCCAGGCGGAGAGAGCCGCAAAGGCATTGTTGCTGACGTACACCACCAAGAGCAACGCGGCCATCGGCGCCAGGCCCGCAAGTTGCTTGTTCCCGATATACCGGTCAATCGCCTGCCCCATCAGGTAGGGGCCGAGCAGGTCGAGCGCGGTGGTGAGCAGGATGAGCAACAACACCAGCGCAAGCGCGGCTTGGTATTTGGCCAAGTATGGAATCAGGCGGCGAATGGCTTTGCGCGGGTCGGCGGCTTTTTCAATTTTTGTCGGGCGCATCGGACCACGCGCGGCAAGAAGTGCGCGTGAGGCTTGTTGTTGGGTGGAAGTTTGGGTGGTCATTGTTCTAAAACCTTTTAGACACGGAACAAGCGGATAAATGGGTTCCGTGTCTCATGCACTTAATTCACACCATTCCCTAACTGGGAAGCGAAAATTTCCTGATAAATCGGGCTGGATTGCATTAGTTCGCTGTGCGTGCCTTCCGCAACCAAACGGCCATTCTCAATCACAATAATTTTGTCAGCATGCAATACTGTGCTAATGCGTTGAGCCACCATAAAGGTCATCATGCCTTGCTCGCTAGCCCAGGTTCTCAACGCGGCGTGAATGTTCGTCTCGGTTTCCACATCCACCGCGCTGGTGGCGTCATCCAAAATCAAGATGGCCGGGCGCATCAGCAGAGCGCGGGCGATGGCGATGCGCTGTTTTTGCCCACCCGAAAGATTCACCCCGCGCTGGTTGACGTGCGT
>QEXW01000113.1 GCA_003130845.1 Anaerolineae bacterium | reverse complement strand
AGCACCACTGCCTACCTGCCCATGCTGTTCAAGAACGCCTTTGGCATTCCCTACAACGCCGCTTTCTACATCCAGAACGTGACGGGCAGCACCGCCACCATCAACATCAGTTTCTACGATGACGCTGGCGCGCTCTCCTGCATCAAGAGCATCACCCTAGCCCCCAACGCTACGCAAGGCTTCTGGATGCCCACCCTCACCTGCACGCCGTAAGGCAGAATTGCTTTCGCCGCGACACGCGGAAAAAGAAAAACACTGGACGGACTGAAAAGTCCGCCCAGCGTTTTTTTATTCTAGGAGGCAAAATTTATATTGGATGTGGACAAACGCAGAGACCCCCGGAAGACTTTCGTATCATCTTCATTTTCGGCGTTTCTCTGCGTTCATCCTTACTTACAAAAGTTTACGAGAGGGAATACTATCAAGTCTCAAAAAACAGATAAAAATAGTCCTTTTATCCTACATCTGCAAGCCTTCGAAGGACGCTCTGAGGACGCTTAACGATTACACTTTAGGTAAACATTTTTTCACCCATTCACCGCTCTTAACGTCCCGTCACTCTATTTTATCTTACCAAAGGAGAAAAAGTTATGAAAGCCCTTCCCTTCTATGCTTTTCGATTGCTCTCTATCTTGCTCATCACTACGCTCCTGGCAACAGGCGTGGGCGTCCAACCGGCGTATGCACTGGACTACACAGTTAATACCACCAACGACGTGGACGACGGTACGTGCAATGCTGCGCACTGCTCCCTACGCGAAGCAATCAACGCAGCCAATGTCACCAATGCCGATGACTTCATTCAGTTTTCACCCAGCCTGGGTGCTGCAACAATTACGCTCACTTCCACCCTGCCAACCATCGCAAATGCAACTAGCGCAGGTGCGCTAACTATCTACGGCGATAACAATTCAGACGGCGTAGGTGATATTACTATCAGCGGAAACGGTAGCGTGCGGGTAATATCAGTTTCGATTGGCGGCAACCTCACCCTGCAAAACCTGACCATCGCCAATGGAAAGACGAGCATAGCTGGCGCGGGCGTGTATAACTTTGGCACGTTGTACATCTACAATAGTGCTTTCATGAACAATGTAGCAACAAGCAGCGGAACCGGCGGCGGCATTTGGAACATCGGCACAGTGACAATAATCAAAAGTTTATTTTCCAACAACAGCGCTTTACACGGCGGCGGCGTATACAACGCCGGCTCAGGCACATTGAGCATAAACACCTGCTATTTTTTGGCTAATTCTGCCAACAATGATGGCGGCAGCGTATACAATGATATAAACGGCATATTGAGTATCACATCCAGCACCTTCCAAAACGACAGTGCGAATGACACTGGCGGCAGCGTGTATAACAACGGGTTGATGGACGTCAACAACAGCATCTTCGCATCCAACAGCGCTACCATCACCGGCGGAGGCTTGTACAACGATACCAATGGCTCCATCAGAATCGTTCAAAGTACTGTTAACAGCAATAACGCAACTGCTGGCAACGGTGGGGGCATAGCCAATGATGGCATGCTCATCATCCACGATAGCGTATTCTCAAGTAATACATCCTCAGGTGGCGGCGCTGGCCTGTCTAACTATGGCTCACTCACCGTCACATACACCACTTTTGTTGGCAATAGCGCAGGAGCGAATGGCGGGGGATTGATAAACATCAGCGACGACGCGATTATCTATAAAAATATCTTCGAGAATAATAGCACCCTCACCAACGGTGGCGGCATTGGGAACTATGGCACGCTAGACATTAGAGCAAACACCTTCTCCGGCAACAGTGCTACGTTCAGTGGCGGTGGCATATTTAACGATGGGACGCTCACCATCACGAATAGCACCTTTACTGGTAACTTTGCTGCTGAAGGCGGCGGCGTATTCAACGCCAACACGCTGACTCTTACCAATAACACCTTCTCCGGTAACAGCGCTGTTGCTGGCGGTGGCGTGTATGCACCTGAAGGTTCTACAACCCTCAAAAACACGATTATTGCCGATAGCAGCAGTGGCGGAAATTGTTTCGGTTCGTTTGCTGTAGGCAGCACCAACAACATGGCAACAGATAATACCTGTGGTTTAAGCTTCACCCAAGTGACCTCAGGTCTATTGAACCTCGGCGCACTCACCGGTTCGCCCGCCTACTTCCCGCTCAACCCTGGCAGCCTCGCGGTGGACGCAGGGGATAACGCCAGTTGTCCTACCGCCGACCAGCCCGGTGTCATCCGCGCAAAAGATGGTGATGGCGATTCCGTAGTGGTCTGCGATATCGGCTCATTTGAGCTCGTGCTGGGTCCACTCCCTAACTCTTGGGTGGGCGGCGTGGCCATTCAGTCGAACCAAGCGGTCGTCGCCGTGGGCCGTCCGCACCTGGGCAGCCAGATTGCCTCCTACATCGGCGCCAGCGCGGGCAGTACCACTCAGTATGTTCCGATGTTGTTCAAAGATGCATTTGGCGGCTCGTACAAATCGGCGCTGTACATCCAGAACCTGGGCAATGCCGCGGCCAACCTAACCATCCAATTCATTAACGACTCCGGCGCGGTTGTTCACACCATCACCGAACCGTTGGAGGCCAAAGCCAGCAAGGGCTACTGGCTCTCTAGCATCCCAGGCATTCCGGCCGGCTTCGCGGGCGCGGCCAAAGTGACAGCGGCGCAGCCTATCCTGGCCGTCGGACGCCCGCACATCGGCACGGAAGTGATGAGCTACAACGGCGTAAGCACTGGCTCCACCACTGCTTGGCTGCCGATGTACTTCAAGAACGGCTTTGGCTCGTATAACACCGCACTCTACGTCCAAAACATCACCAACAACAGCGCGAACCTGACTATCGAATACCTGAACCTGGATGGCACCGTGGCCTGTACCGACAATGACACCTTGGCTGCCAACGCCAGCAAGGGCTATTGGTCACTCTCCGTCACCTGCGATAGTGGCAGCCTGCCTTCGGGCTTCGTGGGCGGCGTGAAAGTCACCTCTACGGAAAACATCCTGGCCGTTGGGCGCGCCCACCTCGGCACCCAAATCACCAGCTACAACGGCTTTGCGGGTGGGGCGACCACGGCGTACGTCCCAATGCTGTTCAAAAACGCCTTCTCCGGCGGGTCCTACAAGGCTGCGCTCTACCTGCAAAACGTCAGCGCCTCCAGTGCCACCGTGACGATTGAGTACTTGACCGATACCGGCAGCGTGGCCGCCACTCAAAACGTCACCCTGGCCGCGGGCGCCATTGGCAGCATTTGGCTGCCATCCGTTCCCGGCCTGCCGGATGGCTTCGTGGGCGGGGCGCGCATTACATCCACTCAAAATATCATCGCGGTCGGTCGCCCGCACCTGGGCAGTGAAATCACAGCCTACAATGGCGCGCCCCTGGGCAGCACCACTGCTTACCTGCCCATGCTGTTCAAGAACGCCTTCACTGCGCCGTACAACGCCGCCTTCTACATCCAGAACGTAACGGGCAGCCCGGCCACCGTCAATATCAGTTTCTATGATGACGCTGGCACGCTTTATTGCGTCAAGATTATTACCCTGGCCCCCAACGCCACGCAAGGCTTCTGGACTCCCACCACCAACTGCGCGCCGTAACCTAAGTTGAAAAATCCTTACGATAAGGGGTTGTCGCCTTGGACAACCCCTTTCTTTCCTTAAACTGCTCTATGCTAGTTCAAACCATCTTTGCAACAGAAGATTGTCAAATAAAAAGCGTTAGGTTTTTAATTAACTTGGAACATTCTGGGCTTTCAACATTGACTCAGAAATCACGGCTACACGCCAAATTTTTCATCCTGAGTGGGTAAATAGGGCATCGATGGGCCTTCAAGGCCCAGATATTCTGAGAGCGCGGCACGCATGGCGGTACGGTCGTCCCAAGGGTATTCTGTTGTGCCGAAGCACATGGATTGCTCGTGGCCTTTGCCGCAGGAAATCACCAAGTCGCCCGGACGCGCGAGGTGCAGAGCAAATCGAATGGCATGTCCGCGGTCGTGGATGCGGTAAAACGTCTGCCCTTCCACCCCTCCCCGGGCCACCGCACCGGCAGCCATTTCAGCCAAAATTGCATCTAACGACTCAGTGCGAGGGTCCTCGGCTGTCAGGATGGAAATATCAGCCAGTTCGGCAGAGGTTTCCGCCATCATCCGGCGTTTTTCGCGGTCGCGCAGGCCAGCAGAGCCAAAAACTGAAATCACACGCCCATTTGTCATTTGCCGGGCCGTTTCTAAAGCCACCTTGAGCGCGTTTGGCGTATGCGCAAAATCTACAATCGCAAGAAAGGGTTGGCCTAAGTCAATGAATTCCATCCGTCCTGGAATACCGGGCAAGCTCGCAATGCCCTGAGCGGCAATTTGCGGTTCAATGCCTAACCCGGCAACCGCCGCTGAGAAAGCAGCCAGACAGTTCAAAACATTGTAGGCGCCAACCAGATGTGTCTGCACAGAGACGCGAAACGCCTTGCCAACGATGTCGAATGTCAGGCCAGAACGGCTATAGACAATTTGTTCAGCGTAGATGTCGGCTTGCGGGCTTAAGCCATAACAAATCTGGTGCGAGGCGGGTTGCTGCCTTAGCAGAGAAGAAAGATACTCATAGGATGGATGGTCATCCCGATTGAGAACGCCCAAACGCGGGTTTCCTTGAGATTTTTCGACTGTTTTGGCCAGCAGTTCAAAGAGGCGCGCTTTGGCAGCACGGTAGTTTTCATACGAGCCGTGTTCATCGAGGTGCTCGTGGGTGATATTGGTGACGATAGCAATGTCATATTGGGCAGCATCCACGCGGTGTTGGGCGAGGCCATGCGAGGTCGTCTCCAACACAGCATGGGTCAGGCCTGCCTGCACCATACGCGCCAGATAACGCTGCACATCATGCGCATCGGGCGTAGTCACGTGAAAGCCCGTATCCAGCACTTCATTCCCAATCACTGCGTTGACGGTTGAAATCATGCCCGCTTTGTGCCCTGCGGCAAGCAGTATCTGGTAAAGCAAGTTACTGGTCGTGGTTTTGCCATCGGTGCCGGTTACGCCAATCACCGTTAACTTTTTGCCAGGATGTCCATAAAAGGCTGCCGCCAAGTGCGTGACGGCTTGGCGTGAATCAGGAACGCGAATATAAGGAACGCTCAGGTCGGTTAACTCTTTTTGGCCTACCACGGCTACGGCGCCTCGACGAATGGCATCGGCAATGAAGTTGTGTCCATCGGTAGAAGCACCAGGACGGGCGATGAATAAATAGCCAGGTTGAACCTGCCGGTTGTCTATGGCCAGGCCGGTCACTGGTAGGTCGGGCAAGGAGGAGGCAGAAAATGAAAAGGGAAAATCGAGAAAAAGGGTTCGCAGCGAGGTCATAGTTTCAAGTTTTACCACAAATTTTTCATGTGCGCTGCTTAGCGATGAAAAAACGCCTCCCCAAGCACAGTTGAGGAGGCGTTTATGCTGCCAAAAGCGATTAGAAGAACAAGCTCAGCGCGGCGTCGGTGGACAGGCCGAACCAGGGGGCGAAGACCGTGCCGGTCAGAATGATGCCGATGGTCAGCACCACGATGGCAATCGCGTAAGGTCGTGTGACCGGAATGGGATGCGCTTCCTCGTTCTCGCCTTCCATGCGGTAGAGGTAGACGTACTTCATCACGGTCAGGTAGTAGTAGACGCCCACGACCGAATTGATAATCCCTACGATGACCAGCCAATACCAACCAGCTTGAACCGCAGCCGCAAAGACCAGAACCTTTGCGATGAAGCCACCGAAGGGTGGCATACCCGCCAGGGAGAGAAAAGCAACCAACATCGCCAAGGCCAGGTAAGGGGAGCGTCGGCTCATACCATCGTAGGCCCGCAAGTCATCCGAGCCAGCGACACGTCCAAAAGTCGCGACAATCCCAAAGGCAGCCAGGTTCGTCAGGACATAGGCAATCAGGTAATACACTACGGCTTCGATACCGAACTGTGTTCCGGCTACCACCCCAACCAGCGCATACCCAGCATGGGCAATCGAAGAGTAAGCCAACAGGCGCTTAATGTTCTTTTGGGCCAAGGCAATCAGGTTGCCAATTGTCATCGAAAGCGCGGCCAAGACGGCCAAGACGACCTGCCAGTTGGCCTCAACCTGCGGGAAGGCGGTGATGAAGAGGCGGATGAGGACGGCCAGGCCGGCGGCTTTGGAGGCTGTGGAAAGGATACCGGCCACCGGCGTCGGCGCGCCTTCATACGTATCGGGCGCCCAGAAGTGGAAGGGGGCCAGCGAAATCTTGAAGCCCAGTCCAACCACCAGCAGGAACAAGACGCCCACCGAAATCGGATTCAGGCTCAAGAAGTAGCTGCGCATGTTTTCCAACTGAGT
>QEXW01000112.1 GCA_003130845.1 Anaerolineae bacterium | reverse complement strand
GCAAGCGCGCCGAGCGATTGGAAAAAGCGCGCGGAGCAAGATTAGATGAAATTCACCGCGTCACGCAAGCGGTGATTGAGCGTGATGATGCGTGAGCGCGTATGCCGATTGAACGCCCGCGTTACCTTTCTACCCGCCGCATTCACCCCAAGGCTCGGGTGGACACGGCACAATTGCCCGACGGACGCATCATTGAACCACTCATTTTAGAATTTAACGACTGGACGGGAGTGATTGCCCTGACAGCGGCGCAAGAGGTCTTGCTGGTGCGCTTATACCGGCGCGGGGTGGACCAGGTCATCTGGGAAATCCCGGGCGGCATGGTTGACCCTGGCGAAGACCCTCTAGAAGCAGCACGGCGTGAATTGCGCGAGGAAACCGGCTATGGGGGAGGAAAATTTATTGCGCTGCCGGTCATTTCTCCGAACCCCGATAATCACACCAACCGTTATTATCCCTTCTTGGCGCTGGATGTGGAATATTTGGGGCCACAATCGGAAGAAGACATTAACCGAATGGAAGTTCACTGCATTCCCCTGCCCGAGGTGGTGCGCATGGCGCAACGGGGGGAACTCTTGCAGGCCATGCAGGTCAGCGCCTTGTTTTTCGCACTCTCGTATTTGGGCCGCATTGCTCCATGAAAGCGCTGCTTGCTCTCAAAGCCGCTCGCGAATTGGGGTGGACGGCGGTTCTGCTGAATGCGCTATATAAATTGGGTGTACGAAGCGGCTATTTTCGTCTTCAAGAATGCCCTAAAAAGCAGCCAGCCCAAGCCAGTACATTCCGTTTTCTTTTTGAGTTTCCTTCCCGCCAGGCGCTGCAAACTGTGCTTGGAGAAGAAGGCCTAAAACAATTGCGGAGCGAAGCCCAGGAAATCCTCCAGGGGCAATATCGTCCGTTCGGCAATAAGCCGGTGGCATTGAATCTAAAGCCAACCTCGCAACGCCATTGGACAGCATGCGAAACCGCCAACGCCTTTTTCCCCTTCAGTGACATCAAACTCCTGTGGGAGCCGGCTCGTTTTGGCTGGGCATTTACGCTGGGACGCGCCTTTCACGCGAGCGGAGAAGAACGGTATGCCCAGGCCTTCTGGCGTTACTTCGAGGGGTTTCAGGCTGCCAACCCACCGTATTTTGGGGAAAACTGGCTGAACGGACAAGAAGTGGCCATCCGTTTAATGGCTTTCGTTTGGGCCGGGCAAGCATTTGCCAACGCCCAAGCCAGCACACCAGAGCGCATGGCAGCGCTAACGCACGCGGTGACTTGCCATGCCTTGCGCATTGTGCCGACTCTGCTTTATGCCCGTTCTCAGAATAACAATCACCTGCTCACCGAAGCGGCAGCGCTCTACACTGCCGCGCTGGCCTTGCCTGGGCACCCCGCTAGCACCCGTTGGCGCAACACCGGGCTGAAGTGGCTAAACTGGTGCTTTGAGCATCAAATTGACAGCGATGGTGAATACATCCAACACTCCACCAACTATCACCGTCTGATGTTGCAAGTTGCGTTATGGATAGTAGGAATGCGGGGACATGCGCTTCAGGCGGAGAGACAAGCGCCAGAGAAAACAGAGCAAAAAAGAGCAGATGCTCTACATGGGTTTTCCATACTCACGCGCCGCAGCCGTGAAAACCTAAACCGCGCAGCCGATTGGTTACTCTCTTTGCTCGACCCATTCTCCGGCAGAGTTCCGAACTTGGGCCCGAACGATGGCGCCTATCTCTTTCCCCTCACCAGCCTGCCCTTTGAGGATTTCCGCCCGGTTGCTTACACAGCCGCGCGCGTTTTCCTGGGGCAAGCGCTTAAACCCGGCACGTACGATGAGATGGGGCTATGGTTTGGTCTGTGCTCATCGCAAGAAGGTTCAACACAGTCAACCAAGCAAGGCTCTCTAGCGCCTCAGGCGCGCGCCGAAAAACCAGCTGCATTGCTGCCCATTCTACGGTCCTTTTCCGGCCAATCGTGGGCTTATTTGCGCACAGCCCAATTCCGTTCTCGTCCTGGTCATGCCGATTTACTCCACCTCGATTTGTGGTGGCGCGGCTGGAACATCACGCTCGACCCAGGCACGTTTCACTACAATGCACCTGCTCCTTGGGACAATCTGCTGACGCACGCTCGCTTTCATAACACCATCACCATAGACGATGCCGACCTGTTTACCCGCGCCGGTCGCTTTTTATACTTAGATTGGCGAACCGTGAGATGCACCTGGCAAAGTACATCTGCCGCCCAGGCCAACCTAAGCGCATCTCACGATGCCTATCAAAAGCGTTTTGGCATCACCCATGAGCGTCAAGTCGCAGCAGCACCCGCTGAAATCTGGACTGTGACGGATACGCTGCGCTTTGCTGCGCGAACATCGCATCGCCTGCGCTTGCACTGGCTATTACCCGATTGGGAGTGGAAGATTGGCCGATGGCACCTCGCAACAGAAGCTACCGGTTTCGAAATGCGGCTGAAATCACCCTCAGGATGGCTAACACTCCAAATACGCTGCAATCACCCACAACAAGCGCTGATTGGCTTATTGCGGGCAGGGGAGATGGTTTGGACCAATCGAATCGCACGCGATTTCATCCATCCTACGGGCTATGGCTGGTTTTCACCCACGTATAGCCTCAAGAAACCTGCGCTTTCGCTGGTAGTTGAAGTAGAATCGGAGCAAACCATGCAATTCCAAACGCAATTTCTCTTCCCAACAGCCGACACCCCGTCGTAGCCTATTCCCTTCCCATGCATATCCTGCTCATCCACCAAGCCTTTGCCGCCTTGGACGAACCCGGCGGCACGCGTCACCATGAGTTGGCACGCTATCTCACCGCACAAGGACACCGCGTAACGGTGATTGCCAGCCCGGTCAGCTACCTGACCGGCACTAAATCGGCCCAAGCGTCATCGCTTGCTTCGTCACTGCCCGATTCAAGAAACCAAGACGATGGCCTGCACATCGTGCGCGCTTACACCTACAGCGCCTTGCACAAATCGTTCTTTCATCGTGTTCTGGCCTTCTTTTCGTTTGCCATATCCTCCTTTTTTGCAGGATGGGGGATTGATGAAGTAGATATTGTGTGGGGAACTTCGCCACCCATTTTTCAGGGTTGGACCGCTTGGCTCTTGGCACGCTTAAAAGGCGCCAAATTCCTGTTCGAGGTGCGAGATTTGTGGCCGGATTTTGCGATTGCGGTCGGTGTGCTTAAGAACCCTGTTTTGATAAACATGTCGCTCTGGCTAGAACGTTTTCTATATAGCCACGCCGACCAGGTGATTGTGAACAGCCCCGGCTACGTTCAACACGTGGCAGAACGAGGCGCGCAACGGGTGGAACTGATTCCAAACGGCGCCGACCCTACAATGTTCAACCCGCTTGATACCGGTAACGCATTTCGAGCTGCGCACCACCTACAAAACAAATTTGTGGTTTTATACGCCGGCGCACACGGCATTTCGAACGATTTACAAGTTGTCTTGGAAGCAGCCCGCCTGCTAGCCAAACGACTCGATATTCATTTTGTCCTGCTTGGCGACGGTAAAGAAAAGCCCAACCTACAGGCACACGCACGTGAAATGGGGCTAAAAAACATCACCTTTTTACCTCCCGTGCCTAAAAGTGAAATGAGCGCAGTGTTGGCCGGAGCCGATGCCTGTCTTGCCATTCTCAAGCCACTCGATGAATACAAAACCACCTACCCAAACAAAGTTTTCGATTATATGGCCGCCGGGCGTCCGGTGATTCTCGCCATTGATGGCGT
>QEXW01000111.1 GCA_003130845.1 Anaerolineae bacterium | reverse complement strand
TGTTCTATGCGGTCACCCGCAGCCTGAAACTGCGAAGAATTACCATTCCTGCTCAGGAAACCGCTGTTCAACTTTTACACAACGATTGACATACTACCCCATGCGATGCGGGTAAGCCAATCCTTCCACAGCCGGGATGATCGGCGAGGTATCTACTCCATCCAGCAGGGCCGGGATAAATCCCAGACGCGGGTCGAAGGCGGCGGTGAGGGTGGCCTCGCACAAGCGGGCAGATTCCCGCGCCTGTTCTGCCTGGTCTTCCTGGCCGAGGTAATTGAACAGCCAGGCCAGCGCCAGGTAAGCGGCGTAGCATTTGACGGCCATGTATAGATTGCGGCGCGTTTGTCCCAGCGAGGGGTCGAGAGAATCGTAACTGGTGATTTCATCTACCCCTTCGGCGCGCGAAGAATTGATGTCGGGGATGCCGTCTCGTTGAGCGGGGTCAAGATGGTCGCGGTTGAGGATAGAGCGGTAGCATTCTCTGAACAAGGCGCGGCGCGCTTCCGCCCAGGGGCGGTCATCAGTTTTGTGCAGGTAGAGGGCGGCAGCGAGAGTCCAGTTTAGCACTTCTTCGTGAGTCATGTAAGAGTAACAGCCCGGCTGCGCGCTGATTTCGTAACTGGAATAGCCGCGCGGCGAAAAGACGTTATACGAGCCCTGGTCGTGCGTGAAAGAGATGCCGCATTGGTCATGATACGCATATTCATTGGCGAAATGGTCCAGGATGTTTCGCACAACCCAGGGCTGGGTATCCAGCTCGTAAAACAGATGGTCAATGGCTAGGTCAAGGGTGTTGAGCATGAGGAACGAGCCTTCGTTAACAACGTAACGGAGACGGGGTTCTCTTGCCCCTGGTTCGTCGAATAACATTGTGCTGGCCCAGTAACTGCGCACAGATTGAGCGAGTATGAACTGGCGGTCGGCGTTCAGGCCGCTGGCGAGCAGGCGTTCATCCCAGGCGCGGGCTTCGTCCCAGAGTTCGGGCGCGAGGTGCAGGGCGTGGTCGAGGACGGTTTCGATGTTCTGGTAATGGCGGGTATAGGCGTAGACAAGTTGTTGCGCGCCATCGGTGACAACCCCGCCGCGATACCAGCCAAGGGCAAAATCGAGGCTGAAGGTTTCGCCGGGCGGAACATCTATCAGCAAAACGCCCATATCGGCCAGCGGGAAGGGCAGCGGGTGGGGTGGGGTGAACAGGTTGGGCAAATCCCAGTGCGAAACGGCGCGGACGTTGGGCGCGGGGCGGCAGGCAAAGCCCGTTCCCTGGATAGTCCGCCAGCCGGTCAGGGGGCCTGTCAGCATTTGCAGGCCGCGCATGCCCTTGACGGCAAAAAAGCCTTGCAGGGGTTCGGTGCTGTCGCGGTTATCGAGGGTCAGGCGGGCGGGGAGGGCGGGGAGCAGGCTGTCCCTCACCCCTAGCCCCTCTCCCGCAGGGAGAGGGGAATTTGCCCTCACCCCTAGTCCCTTTCCCGCAGGGCGAGGGGAGTTTGCCCTCACCCCTAGCCCCTCTCCCGTAGGGAGAGGGGAGTTTGCCCTCACCCCTAGCCCCTCTCCCGCAGGGAGAGGGGAATTTGCCCTCACCCCTAGCCTCTCTCCCGCAAGGCGAGGGGAGTTTGCCCTCACCCCTAGCCCCTCTCCCGTAGGGCGAGGGGAGCGCGTTACGCTGCTCGACCGATTTCCCGCGAAAGGGGAAGGAATACCGCTGACGGGAGTAGCAATCGAGAAGGTGATATGAGGGGCCTGCCAAGTGTCGGTGGCAAGCAAGAAGCGGCGCTCAATTTCGGTTTCCTGAAAGGCGCGGATGGCGAGTTCCGAAGTTTTGGTCTGTTCACCCACGAAACCGGCCAGTTCTACCGATTGCGTGTTGCGGAAAAAGGGGAAACAGGCAATCTGGCTGCCACGCTTCCAGCCGATATACACATCATTGCTGGCGGCGCGGTCCGATTCGAGCGCGAAGCCCCCGCCACCGAACCAGCCAAGCGCAAAATGGGCGTGCGCCCCGCGCGGGGCATGGAGGGATTGGAAGTTGATGGTCATAGTTTGTTTATACTTTCTTCAAAAGGATTAAGCCGGCAAAGTAAATGGGAAGCTGGTTATGGCAACACGTTCACCGGTAAGTGCTGTTGGGCGGTGGAGCCATTGCCAAGCTGCCCAAAACTGTTGGAACCCCAACAGATAATTTTTTCGTGACCTAACCAGGCACAGGTATGCTCTCCACCGGCTGCGATTTCCAGGATGGGTCTTGAAATGGATGGCACTGAAGAGGGGATTTTGGAATCAGCGTTTTTGCCATTACCGAGTTGTCCAAAACGATTGAAACCCCAGCAAGCCAGACGGTGGTCACCGGTTAGTGCGCAAGAATGTTGCCCACCGACATCAATAAGAATGACTTTGATTAAGTCGAGAGTTTCAACTGGGCGGCTGCTGACTTCAGTTGCGCCATTGCCCAATTGTCCGTAGCGATTGTCGCCCCAGCAATACACTTTTTTGTTATGAGAAATAGCGCATGTATGATTTTTGCCGGCTGAAATTGCAACCGCCGGGGGTAAACCAATCACATCCACCGGTAAGGGACGTCGCTCGTTTGTGCCGTCTCCCAACTGGCCGAATTGATTATCTCCCCAGCATGTCACTGTGCCGTTGCGGGTTAAGGCGCAAGTATGCTCAGCGCCCGCCGCAATGGAAATGATGTTTTCGTTCAGTTGGGTAATCTCCGTTACGCTCTCAAATTTTGATTCTCTCCCCATGCCCAATTGACCACGCCCGTTGAAGCCCCAACATTTCACCTTGCCGGTTTGGGTGAGCGCACAGGCATGGGAACCTCCCGCGCTAATGGACTGGATTTTATCTTCTTCCAGCCCGTGTATCGTGACCGGTAGTGGGCTGCTCCATTCGCTTACCGCATTCCCCAATTGTCCAACATCGTTGGCGCCCCAACACTTCACTCCGCCTACGGTAGTAAGGGCACAAGTAAAGTATTTCCCAGCGGAGATAGCAATGGCTTGGGCGTCCAGCCCGGTCACGGGAACTGGCGCAGAACGGGATGTGAAAGTTCCGTCACCCAATTGGCCTGAGCCGTTGTTGCCCCAACATAAAACGCGGCCCAAATCATTGATAAAGCAGGTATGAGACCATCCGGCAGATAAACGCATGCTTGTGCGGATGCTCTTTGAAGACCAAAACGAGAGAATCAGAACGATTCCGAGGAGGATGACCGTAAGAAACACAACAGCCTTCCAAACAGAATGGGTCTGAGGCCAAATTGGGGGCTGTTTTTTGATTGTCTTGGTCACCAAATTATTGCAAGCCAATCGAATTTTGGACAGAGCGAATTTCATATTGACCGGCTTCGTACTGCGAGATTCCACTCCCATCTGGCATGATGACATCGGCGGTGGTGTTCGGGGGGATGGTGAAGTTCCAGATAAATTGGCCATCTTCGATTTTCCACTGGCTGATGATTTTGCCATGAACTGAGTTGTATTCGGCGCGGGCATAGGTCAGTCCGCCGCCAGGTTGGGGGTTCAGGATGAAGTGCTGAAAGCCGGGATGAGCAGGGTGCGGACGGATTCCGCCGATGTTTTCGTACATCCAGGTTCCTACCGCGCCATAGGCATAGTGATTGAAGGAGTTCATCTCAGGGTCCTGGAAGCCCTGAGTTTCGGTCCACCCATCCCATCGCTCCCAGATGGTTGTGGCGCCATGAAGCACCGGGTAAAGCCAGGAGGGGAAGGTTTTTTGCAGGAGCAGGGCATAGGCCAGGTCGAGCCGCCCAAAGTCGGTGAGTACCTGGCAAATGTAGGGTGTGCCAACAAAGCCGGTGGACATGTGGGTTTGGCGGGCTTCAATATCTTTGACCAGCGCGGCTAAGAATACCGGCCATAAGCGTTCGGGGGCCAGTCCAAACTGCAAAACCAGCAGGTAGCCGGTTTGTTGCTGACCAATCAGCAGTCCGGCGGGGGTGATGAAGCGCTCGATGAACGCGGCACGCACGTCTTCAAAGAGTTGGCGGAATTTGAGCGCATCGTCATCCTTGCCCAACGCGGCAGCAATTTGATTCATCAGGCGCGCGTCGTAGGCCAGGAAGGCTGTGCCAATCAGGTCGCGCGGGGTAAAGCCGCGTTTATCGGTTGAGCCATCTTGCGCCAGCCAGTCACCGTAGCCGCCGAGTTGCCATGATTGCTGGGGTTTGGGTAGCTCGCGCTCATCAGGTAAAAAGCGAATCAGGTTTTGGCTATGGCTGACGAGGTATTCTAGGTAGCGGCACATGGCGGGGTAGTGTGTTTCGAGAATGCGGGTATCGCCATATTGCTGCCAGATTGTCCAGGGAATGATAATGAAAGCGTCGGACCAGGCCGGGCCGCCATCGGCTTGGTCGAGGGTGGAGATGACGGGCGCGACAGAGGGGATAGCGCCGGAAGAGAGTTGCGCATCCGCCATATCTTGAATCCATTTGGTGAAGAAGCCAGCCGCATCGGTCAGGTAGGTTGCTGTGCGGGCAAATACCTGGGCGTCACCGGTCCAGCCCAACCGTTCATCGCGCTGCGGGCAGTCGGTCGGCACGTCTAGCGAGTTGCCTTTCCAACCCCATTGAATGTTGTGATGAAGTTGATTGAGCAGCGGGTCGGAACATTCGAAATGGATGGTTTCGGGCAGGTCGGAATGCAGGACAATCGCGGTCAGCAAGTCGCGCGAGGGCGGTTCGGCCAATCCTTTGACCTGCACATAGCGGAAGCCGTGAAATGTGAAGCGCGATTCCCAAATTTCGCCCTGCGGGTCGCCGCGCAGGGTGTAGTAATCGGTTTGGCGGGCCGTGCGCAAGTTGGCGGTGTAGAGTTTGCCGTTTTCGGTCACTTCGCCAAAGCGCAGGGTGAGGGTCGTGCCGCGCTCGCCTTTGACTTTGAGCCGCACCCGTCCCACCAGGTTTTGACCAAAGTCGAACAACCACTCATTTTCGGGCCAGGCTGGGACAGCGACCGGTTCGCCGATGGGTGGCAATTCCGTTTGGGCGCGCACAGGGGGCGTATTTTGGGCAACCAGGAGCGGCGCAGGGGTTGGCTGGCAGATGAGAACGGGAGACCAGTTCAGGCCCTCACCCCTAGCCCCTCTCCCGCAGGGCGAGGGGGTGTCGCCCTCACCCCCAGCCCCTCTCCCGCAGGGCGAGGGGGTGTCGCCCTCACCCCCAGCCCCTCTCCCAAAGGGCGAGGGGAGTTCGAGGCGGGCGTCGTAGGCTTCGCCCATCAACAAGTCCGACTCGAGGATGGGGCCAATGGTAGTTTGCCAACTCTCATCGCTGACAATGGTGTGACGTGAGCCATCGGCAAAGGTGATTTCAACCTGCGCCAGGAGCTGGGGACGTTCACCGTATTGTTGGCGACCCAGCCAGGCAACATGCCCGCAGTACCAGCCATCGCCCAGCACGGCGCCAAGGGTGTTTTGGCCGGAAACGAGCAGAGAGGTCACGTCGTAGGTTTGATATTGCACACGCTTGCGGTAATCGGTCCAGCCAGGCGTAAAAACATCTTGCCCTATGCGTTGACCGTTGAGCGAGGCTTCGTACAGTCCCAGGGCGGTGATGTAAAGCCGGGCAGAGGTCACTTGCTTGTCAAGAGAAAATTCCTTGCGAAAGAAGGGACAGGGGCTGGAGGTGCGTGCGCCACCGATGAGGGGGTTCGCAATCCATTTTGCTTGCCAGTCGTTTGGTTCGAGCAGCCCCATCTCAAAAACGGCCGGGGCGGATTCGGTCATCTGACCGGTTTCGTCCCAAACACGCACGCGCCATTCCACGCGGTCGCGGGAGCGCAATTGGCCGCCATAGGGGATGTGGCAAGTTTGGGCAGATTCGACTTTGCCAGAATCCCACCCGCTCTCGCTTTTGTCGCCTTGGCCCTTGGGAAGCGAGGTGCAAACAATCTGATATGCGGTTTGGCGCGCGCCCCTGCGGGGGGATTGAAGTTGCCAGGAAAGACGAGGCGGGCGAATATCTAGGCCGAGGGGGTTTTCCATGTATTCGGTGCGTAAACGAACGATGTTCATGCCCGAAACTCCTTTAGTGCGATTGCGGCAGGTAATCGAACCAGTCAAAAAATGCTGGCTGAGCGCAAAAGGCGCCGTTGCCGGTGGCATACATGCCAAAGTAAACGCCGGTGAAACTGCGCGCTACTTCGGAGGAGAGATAGCGCGTTTCGGCGCGGTCGAGTGGGTGGAACGCTTCGCCCTGTTCCCAGCCTAGCACATACCAGTCGCGGTCGGCATGAATGCTCACGATGAGGGGGGAAGCAGGGACAGGTACACAGGCTGTTTCGGCGGAGAGCGTTCCAATTGTGCGGCGCACCACCAGGCAGGTTGCTCCGCTCCGCCGGGTGAGAAAGATTTCGTAATGGTGTTGTTCGTTCATGCGGATACATAGCCCGGCTTCTTCATTTTCTCCTTGTGGCGAAAATTCGATAAGCGCGCGAACTTGTACCTCGAAATGCTGTTGGCGGCGTCCGACAAAGGCGGTGGGTTGAATGCTGCTTAGGTTGCCGGGCAAGCCATGCAGGCACAAAAAGCCCGGACGGTGTCGCAAACACCAACTTTCCGGTTCAGGGTTGCGGATGAAGTTCCAATACAAGGCCAGTTGTGGCGAGTCGAAATCATCACGCACAGGCAAACAGGAGGATGGATGTACCGCTGGCAAGGGAGCGTCCATTTCTAATTCCACTTTTGCCACGCGCGGCCAGCCATCTTCCTGCCAATAGACCGGCGCCAGAAACGTTTCGCGCCCGAGGTGGTGAACCGGCTGATAGCCATTGACGCGCACGCCCAGAAACACCATCCACCACTGGCCCTGGGGGTCTTGCGTCAGGTCGCCATGTCCGGTAATTTGAATGGGGCTGTGCAGCGAGCGGTGCGAGAGAATGGGGTTGCGCGGATAGGGTTCAAACGGTCCCCAGGGGTTAGACGCGCGGTAAATTGATACCATGTGACCGTATTCCGTGCCGCCTTCAGCCGTCATCAGGTAGTACGTGCCGTTGATTTTGTATAGGTGCGGCCCTTCGGAAGTAAATCCGTTCATCGAGTCGGCAATCCGGCGCGGAGGGGTGAGCAAACGCCCCGAATCGGGTTCAATCAGCGCTTGCATGATTCCGTCGCTGGTGAAGCAGGTGAAATAGACCTGTCCATCGTCATCGAAGAACAAGGAGGGGTCAAAGGTCATGGCGTGGCGGGTGGGCAGTTCAATCCAAAGCGGAGCGCTCCATTCCCCGGCTGGGTCTTGGGTTTTGACCAGGAAATGCCCGCCATCCAGGACGTTGGTGCTGACGATGTAAAACCAGCCCTGGTGGTAACGGATGGTGGGGGCATATAGCCCGCCCAAACTATGCGCGCGCGAAAGGTCTATTTCGTGGGAGCGCGAAACTGCATGACTCACTTGACGCCAGTGAATCAAGTCCTTGCTATGAAATACCGGAATACTCGGAAAATATTCAAACGTGCTGGTGACTAGATAGTAGTCCTGTCCAACGCGGCAAATGGAGGGGTCGGGATAAAAGCCCGGAAGGATGGGATTGCGGTAGTGTGTCATCGTTCTTGTCCATGTGTAGTTTTTACCGGCGAGTGGCAACACCAACAAACCGGATAGATGTATCCGTTAGGAATGCCCGGTGTGAAAGGGGCGTTTTAAACCGATTTCAAAATGGCAACTT
The DNA here is from genome assembly GCA_003130845.1 of Anaerolineae bacterium. Taxonomy (GTDB): domain Bacteria; phylum Chloroflexota; class Anaerolineae; order Anaerolineales; family Villigracilaceae; genus UBA5195. Next base: position 74,021 of record QEXW01000111.1, on the reverse strand, counting down.
CATGCGCTGCGAGCGCAAGGGTTTCCACTGGTTGGGTGGTGAGCAGGTTGAACATTTTGCGCGGTAGTTGAACAGTTTCGGTTTGGGCGGAATGGTTGAGCAGAAAGTAGAAATCGCCACGTTGCGTTACTTCTATTGAGGAAGAGACCGGCAAGACCGGAGAAACGTTCGAGAGGGTCAGCAGCCAGTCGGTGAGGGCTTCGTAGAGTGTTTCATCGCTAAATGTGCCAATGTAAAGCACCTGCCCCTGGCCATATTGGTTCAGGACAATAGCGGGTTTTCCGGCGTAATAATCGCGCCCGTAGCAGGCAATGACGCGCGCCGTAGCGGGGCGCAGAATGTCGCGCCAGCCTAAAGCGGATGGTTGCGCGGTCAGGCCGGGCAGGCTAAATTCCAGGTGATTTTGCATGTCAGGAGCGGGCGAGTCGTATTCTTCTACGACCGCGCCAACCAGTTCGGTGAGCAAGCCTGGCAGGGGAGCATCTACAACCAGGTTATGTTCGTCCTTGACGCCGCTGCGAGGGGTGAGAACTAGCGTGCCGCCTTGAGCCACAAATTGTTTGAGTTTTTCGGCCAGCGCTTGGGGCAGGACGTAGAGTGCGGGCGCAAAGAGCAGACGATAGGCAGAAAAATCAGCCGATTCGCTGAGGATATCCACTGTCACATGCCGCCGATGGAGCGGCGCGTAAATATCTCGAACGTGCTGTTTGTAATTAAAGGCTGCATTGTTGGGTTGGATATGGAAAGCAAAGCGCGAATCAGGTGAGACGAGAATGGCCGTTTGCGCCTGCGGTTTTGAGCCTGCAATCTCAGCCAGCAATTTCAACTCGCTTCCCATGCGTTTTACTTCTTCGTAACGGCGGTTGGGCAGGCCGGCATGGTCGAGAATGCCGTGCCAGTATTGCTCCACGCCAAATCGGCAGGTGCGCCAGCGGAAAAACAGGATGGCATCCGCGCCGTGTGCGATGGATTGATAAGCCCACAGGCGAATCTCGCCTGGGCGCGGTGTTTCACCGACGTAGTGCGCGCCGCTGGGGCCAGATTGCTGTTCCATCATCCAGAAATTCTTTTGCTTCAAGCCGCGCGCGGCATCCAGGTCGAGTGCGATGTGCGCCGGATTGGGCGCCAGTTTGGGCGACCAAAATCCACGCGGGTAGGAATCGAGTGCGACGAAATCGAGGGAACGGGCCAGGTCGAAGTAATTAATCTGGTCGTAACTGAATTCCATAAAGTTGTGCGTAATCGGCTTGCCGGGGCTTTTTTCCCGCAGAATATCTATTTGCAACTGCTGGAAGCGCACATAGCTCTGCGAAGCAAAGCGTTTGAAATCGAGCTCCAAACTGGGGTCGGAGGCCGAAATGACCTCCATCGGGAGCGGAATTTGCGCCCAATCGGTATAGATGTGGCTCCAAAAATCGGTGCCCCAGCGGGTGTTCAGTTCATCGAGCGTCTGGTACTTTTCTTTCAAGAACTCATGGAAAGCGCGGCGGCAAATTTCACAGTAGCACGGGTCGCCGAACTCATTGTCTATCTGCCAGCCGATGACGTTTTCATTCCCGGCATAATGTTCAGCCAGGACGGTGACAATTCGGCGGCTGTGGGCATGGTAATCGGGATGGTTGGGGCAATAGCCGCGCCGGTTGCCGTAGGAATGACGGCGGCCATCGCGCTGCACGCGGAACAGGGTTTCATCCTGATTCATCAACCAGGCGGGCGGCGAGGCGGTGGGCGTGCCGAGCAGGACGCTAATCCCGTGCGCGGCCAGCAAATCAATGGCCCGGTCCAGCCAGGCAAAGTGGTACTTGCCCGGAGATGGCTCTATCTTCGTCCAGGCAAATTCAGCCAGGCGAACGACCGTGAACCCGGCTTCCTGCATCAGGCGGGCATCGGTCGGCCAGCGGCTTTCGGGCCAGTGTTCGGGGTAGTAATCGGCGCCAAAGTGAAACATTTACTTAATCGCTCCTGCTGTAATCCCTTCAAGAAACCGGCGCTGGAAGAGGATGAAGATGACCAGCAGCGGCACAATGCTGATGACCGAGGCCGCCATTTGGTACGGGAATGAAGTCTGACCGGTCAGGCCGTGAATTTGCATGCGAATCATCAACGGCAGCGTGAAGTTTTCCGGGTTTTTGAGCAGCACCAGCGGCCACAAGTAACTGTTCCAGGAGGCCATAAAGAAAATCAGCCCCAAACTGGTCAGACCTGGAACGATGATAGGCAAGATGATACGCAAGTAAATCTGGAACTCATTCGCGCCGTCAATGCGGGCGGCATCGAGCAGTTCGTTGTGGATGGTGGAAATATACTGCCGCATGAAGAAAATGCCAAAGGCATTGGCCGCCCCGGGGACAATCAGCCCCCAGTAGTTATCAATCCAGCCCAATTTGAGAAAGATGACATACTGCGGCACCATGCCTACTGCCGGGGGGATGACCAGCGTGCCGAGCAACAGCGTGAAGAGCAGGTTTTTACCTTTGAATTTGTATTTGGCAAACCCGTAGCCGCCCAGCGAGCAAAAGAACAGCGCTGCCAGCGTATAGAGCGTGGAGACAACCACCGAATTTTTGAGATTGTTCAGAATGTTCTGCTTGACAATCAACTGCTCGTAAGCATAGAAAGACGAGTTGGGCGAAATCAGGGTCGGTTTGGTCGTATAGACTTCGTTTTCGGGTTTGAAGGAGGTGCTGACCATCCAGACAAACGGCAAAACCATGAACAGGGAGACCAGAATGAGAATGCCGTGCAACAGGATGTCTGTGACTAGCTGTTGAAGTTTGTAGGGATTCATTGCGTTTACTCCTCGCTCCGGTCGAAGAAGCGGAATTGCAGAACGGTGACGACGAAAATCAGGGCAAAGAAGGAATAACCCAGCGCCGAGGCGTAGCCAAAGCGGAAATTATTGAAAGTCTGCCTGAAAATTACCAAAAGCGGCGTCACCGTTGAATTGAGCGGCCCCATGCCCTGCGATTGTGGAAAAAGCGAGACCAATTCGGTGAACAGTCCAAAACTGCCAATGGTCGAAAGAATGACCGAAAACAAGATGACTGGACGCATGAGCGGCACGGTGATGTAAAAGAACGATTGTACCGGTGTCGCGCCATCAATCAGAGCGGCTTCCGTCAACTCACGGTCAATCGTTTGCAAGCCGGCCAGCATGATGACCATGTTGTAGCCCAGCCAGGCCCAAGTGACCAAAATACCCAGCGAAACGCGCGCGCCCCAAATAGAATTGAGCCAGGGAACGGCCGGCAGTCCGATTGCCTCGAGCGCTAAGTTGAACAAGCCCACTTCCTGGTTGAGCAGCGATTGAAAGACGAACCCTGCTGCCACCATGTTGGTAATATACGGCAAGAAAATAATCAGGCGGAAGAACTTGTAGCCGCGAATGCGTGGCGAGTTTAGGATGACGGCTAACACCAGCGCCAAAAACGTCATGATTGGCACATAGATCAGGAATATGATGACGCCGTTCTGCACCGACTGCCAGAAAACGTTGTCCTTCAACATCAGAGCGTAGTTTGCCCAGCCGATGAAGTTCAGCGGGCCGCGCCCCTTCCAATCGGTAAAGCTCAACACAAAGGAAAACAACAGCGGATACAGACCGAACACCGCGAACAGGATGTAGAACGGCGAGATAAACGCATAGCCCCACCAGTCCTGTTTGGACATTTTGCCCGATTGCGATTTTGCCATGAGAAAGCCTCCTGTTTTTTATTTGGATTTGCGCCCGCGCAGCCAGTAAATCGCCGTGCTGGCTGCTATCAGAATTCCAATCCCCAGGGCGACTGTCCACGCTCCTAGGGGCGCGGGCGCAGCGACTGGGCTGGAGCCTGCTTCCGTTGCAAGGGGCGTTTGCGTTGCTAACAGCGGAGCAGCAGTCTCCGTCGGCGCGGGCGTAGCGGATGGCGCGGGGGTGGGCGTGGGTACAAACGTTCCGGCATACACTTTCACCGCTAGCGCGCGCTGAAAGGATGGCACATCGAAGGTTATTGCCCCATTTGTCGAAACTGCGCCCGCCCTCGAAAGCACCTCGCCGCTCATGGTGTGCCAGAATTCGATGACGTAATCACCGTCTGCCAGCCCTTGTAGGGTGTAAGAAAACGGCTCGACCTTTGGCTGGTTGCGCGTATTGTTCTTGACCGGGTCGGCATCGAAATCGCGGAACAAGAGCAGGGCGCGCTCCTTGTTGGCATATTTTCCCACCTGCACGTTGGCGGTCACTTTTTCAGGCGGGTAGAACTTCATCGAAGGCAAAACCTTGAATTCAGGCCGGATGAACGCGCCAAACGCGCGGTAGCCATCGGAAGTGGGCGAGGTGGGGCGGAAGAGCGCATCCACCCGCCAGATGAGATTGGTCCCCGCCGCTTCCGCAAAGAAGAACGGCACCCAGGCGCCATCGTGAAAGTAATGGCCGAAGGGGTCACGCACAGTAGCGGTTTCGCCCACCACTGCATATTCGCCAATGTAGGCCGGGCGCGGATGGTCTGCGCTGCCTTGCATCCAGCGCACTTGGTCCAGCCATGTCTCCACTGTCACCGTGCCAAAGTTGCTGGGGTAGCGGTGCTGATTTACCACATCGAAATAGGGCATGGCCGGCCAGCTATTCTGGTATTGATTGTAATCTTCTGGCCATTGGTGGTCGCGCCAGGCATAGGATGTAGTGGTGGGGCGGCGGTAGAAATCTATGCTTTTCCAATAAGCGTCCATTTCCTCATGCCAGGCCAGCACATCGGCTTGTGTTTCGGCCGTCCACATATTGTGCGTGCCGTTATCAACCTCGTTCCAAAATTCCAGAAAAGCAAATGACCTGTATGAACCGTAGCGCGCAAAAATGTAGCGCATACGGCGTTGGATAAATTCTTTGGCGATGGGGTTGGTCCAAAAACAGGTATTCACTTCGCATGGCCCGCCATTGGCGGCGTTGTAGGCGTTGCGTTCCCACTGATAGCCTTTGGCAAAGGCTAAGTGTTCGAGTAAGACATAACTGAAGTAAATATCGCGCTCTTGGGCATTTTGGAAAATTAAATCGCCGTCGTGAGCGGCCTCCAACTGATAGTTTCCCAATCCTTCATATAGTCGGGCATAGCCACGCTCACGCTGCGTGCCGTAGGCTTCGAGGAAATAAGCCGTCCACAGCGCATCGCCAAACACGCGCCCAAAGTTCATGTTGTAGGCCTGCATGGCATCGAAGGTTTTGACCATGCCCAAATCCCAGGTGCGGTTATACAGGTCATCTTCCCAGGCGGTATTAACGCCAATCATGACGAAGCCATCGCCATTGCTGGTGCGCAAGCGGACGGGGTTGTTCGGGTCCACTTCCACAAAGCCGCTGCTGCGGGCAGGCGCAGTCGTAAAGGTCAACGCATCGGACAGGGTTTGCGTTCCATTCGCATCGGTTAGGATAAGAGTCACTTTGTATTCACCTGGCACGCGCGGCGCGTAGCGGATGGCCCACTGCGGCGATTCTTCTTGTTTGAAGAAACCCGGCATGGTCTCCTGCCGCCCATCCGGCAGGGTGAAGATGGCGCGCGGGTCAACGATGGCCGGGTCGAAACGGTCGCGGCCTTCGTATTTTGTCAGCAAGTCGAAGCGGATTTCGTAAATGTCATACAGCGGCGGCGAATCAGTGTTCACCGATAGGTTGAGAAAAGGCGAGGCTTGCGCGAAAACAGGCGGCAGGCTCGAAAAAAAGAGCGCCAGGATAAGACCAAAGAAACAGATGACTTGCAGCAGTGCGGATGTTGAACGGGTGGTTTTCATGGCTTAGGGTATCTCCTGAGGGTGAAATTTCTTTCACCCTCAGGAGCGTAACGCGGAATGACTTATTGGCCGATATAGAAGACGACTTCGCCCAGCGCAGTCTGGTCCACAAAGCGGAAGCGGACATAGCGGGTTGAGACGTTGTTCAGCGTAATTGTCCGCCAGACCTGATAGAGGTCGGTATCGGTGGAAGCGACTTGCGTCCAATTGCCTGGCGTGCCGACGAAGATGGTGACTGTGCCGCTGCCTTGGTCATCGAAAAAGCGAATTTCTTTTAGGCAGCGAACAGCGCCCAAATCCACATACAGGGTGGTGGGGTTGGAGGGGGAGGTGTACCACCCGGCTTTGTAGAAACTGGTGGGGGTAGTGGCATTTTGTTCATTTGTCATGTTGCCCACCGGGCCGTATTCCGTCAGGCTGCCCGATTCGCCGATGGTGCTGGCGGCGGTCAGGCCGGTGAGTTTCACCAACCCGGTACATCCGCCCGGCACGGTGGTGTTGGTTGGGGTGGGCGGAACCGGTGTGAAGGTCGGCGTAGGCGGAACGGGCGTATTGGTTGGGGTGCGGGTGGGGGTAGCAGGTACGGCAGTGTTGGTCGGGGTGTTGGTGGGGCCGCCAGCGCCGCTCCCAACCATAATGGCGACTTCGCCAATGGCCGTTTCGGCCAGGAATTGGAAGCGCACATAGCGGGTATTGGTATCGGGAATATCGAGCGTGCGCCAGGCCAGGTATTGGTCGGTGTCGGTTGTTGCGACCTGAGTCCAGTTGCCAGGCGTGCCTGTGAAGACCTTGACCGTGCCAGCGCCCTGGTCATCGAAGAAATGCACTTCTTTGACGCATTGCGTTGTTCCTAAATCCACATACAGGTTTGTGGGGTTGGAGGGGGTAGTGTGCCAGCCGGCTTTGTAGAAACTGGTGGGATGGCTGAAGGGCGGATTGGCGCCGATGGAAGCCTGTTCGTTGGTCAGGTTGCCTACCGGGGTGTACTCGGTCAGGCTGCCCGATTCGCCGATGGTGCTGGCGGCGGTCAGGCCGGTGAACTTGGTCAGGCCGCTGCAACTGCCGGCTGGCGGGGTGTTGGTGGATGTGGGTGGAATGGTAGACGTTGGCGTGCGGGTCGGCGTTGCTGAAGGCCCAGGGGTGGGGGTACGGGTGGGGGTGGAAGTCGGCCCGCTCGAACCGCCGTAGACTTTGACGGCGATGGCGCGTTGGAAGGGCGGCACGGTGAAGGTAACGTTACCGCCTGAGGCCGAGGCGCTGGTGGTCGAAATTATCGCGCCCGTCATCGTATTCCAGAACTCGACGGTGTATGTCCCGTTCGCCATGCCGCTCAACGTGTAGTTACCGATGTTTTCGGTGGGCTGATTGGGTCCATTGTTGACGACCGGGTCGGCATCCCAATCGCGGAACATCAGGATGGCGCGATTGGCGTTTTTGTACACGCCCACTTTGACGTTGTTGGCAAGGGCCTGCGGTTCTTGGAAAGCCATAGCGCGCAGGTATGGAAATTCTGGTTTGATGAACGCGCCAAAGCCTTTGTAACCGTTGAAGGTGGGCGAAGTGGGCAGAAAACGATAGTCCACGCGCCAGATGAAGTTCGTCCCGGCGGCTTCGGCAAAGAAAAACGGCACCCAGGTTCCATCGTGGAAGTAGTAACCGTTCGGGTCTTGCCAGGTGAGCGTTTCGCCAACAATACCATATTCTTCGATGAAGGCTGGGCGAACGGCGCCGCTGCTGTTTTTCAGCCAGTTAATCTGATGGGTGAAGGTGTCAATCGTCACCGTGCCGGATGTGCTTGGGTAGCGGTGTTGGTTGGTGATGTCGAAATACGGCATGGCAGGCCAGGTGTTCTGGTGCTGGTTGAAATCTTCTGGCCATTGATGGTCGCGCCAGGCAAACGAAGTGGTGGTTGGCCGGGCATAAAAATCCAGGCTTTTCCAGTAGGCATCCATTTCCTGGTGCCAGGCAAGCACGCTGGCCTGAGTCTGGTCGGTCCACATATTGTGGGCGCCATTATCTGCTTCGTTCCACAGTTCCATGATGCCAAACGAGGTGTACGCGCCCCAGCGCGCGAAGGTATAGCGCAGGTGACGTTTGACGTATTCTTTGGCAACGGCGTTCGACACAAAGCACTGTGCATCTGGGCAGGGGCCGCCATTGGCTGTGTTGTAAGCATTGCGCCCCCATTGCGCGCTAGACGCAAAGCCCAAATGCTCGAAAACGGAATAGATTAGGCGAATATCGCGGCTTTTGGCGTTTTGGAAAATTGTATCCAGGTTGGCGGAAGCCCCGAGGTGATATTTGCCAATCCCTTCATACTGGAATTGGTAGCCGCGTTCGTTTTGCAGTCCGGCGGCTTCGATGAGATAGGCAGTCCAGTAGGCCTGAAAAACGCGCCCGGTGTTGATGTTGAAATTGGTCATGGCATCGAATACCTGTACCATGCCCAAATCCCAACCGCCGCCGGGCAAGTCATCTTCCCAAGCGGTATTAATGCCCACCATCACATAGGCATTGCCGTTCGAGGTCATGAGCCGCGCCGGGTTAAGGGGGTCGCGCTGGAGGAACCCGGCATTTACGGGCGAACCCGTTGTGAAAGTGAGAGCATTGGTCACCTGGTTGGTGCCGTTGGAATCGGTCACAATCAAGGTGACGTTGTAGGTGCCTGGCACGCGCGGCGCGTAGCGGATGGCCCAGGTGGGAGAGGTGTTTTGCTTGTAAAAGCCGGGCATGGTCTCTTGAAGACCGCCAGGGCCATTGAAGACAGCGCGCACATTCACCACGTTCGGGTCAAACCGCCCTTCCGCGCTGTAGGTTGTGGAAAGGTCGAAGCCAATTTCATAAATGTCGTATAAGCCGGGAGTGCTGGTATTGACTTGAATGTTTTGGAATTGCGTTCCAAGAGCAGACGCTTGGGGAAGGTTGGCAACCAGCGTGCTGAACGCCAGCGCCAGGATAATCAGCCCTTGCAGCATACGCCACATCACCGGGCGGCAACAGGATACGTTTTGAGCTTTCATCGAACACACTCCATGCAATTTGCGAACCGTGCGCCTTTCTTGGTTTTTCCAAGAGGCGAAAATAAAATTGGTGGGCAAATGCGGCTTGTCATTCCCCAAGTCACCCGCTTTGCTTGGATTCTTTGGGGGAAGACCCCAGTTGGCGGGGTCTTCCCAGTTTTTAAGGAGCGTTTCGGTTAGGGCTTGGCAATCGGCATGCCGGTTTCGTTGGAGATTGCCTGGGCGGCTTCATCAAGCGCAGCCTGCGCCGACATTTGCCCGGTGGCATATTTTTGGATGGCAGTTGCAACGTGACCAGACATCAATTCCTTGTAAGGCCCGTAAATGCGCGCTTCGGGAATTTGCTTGGCGGCTTCGCGGTACACTTCGCGAATGCGCTGTCCGCCATAGAACGGGTCACCCTGAATAAAGAGCGGGTCATTGTAGGTGGTTTCGAGGGCGGGGAAGAAATCGGCCTGCGCCAACTGCATCAACTGGCTGCGTTCGCGTCCCAGCATGAATTCGATGAAAGCCCAGGCAGCTTCTTTATTTTTGCTCTCTTCCAAAATGACCATGTTCGAGCCGCCGCTGTTGGCCGCGCGGGGCTGACCTTCCTTCATGGCGGGCATGAGCACGGCGCCCCATTTGCTATCTTGGCCTTTGGCAAGCCAGAACTTGAGGCCGTTGCCCATCCAGGAGGCTTCCAGGTGGGTGGCGAGCGGTTTTTCGGCAGCGCCAAAGGCATTCACCCAGCCTTCGGTCCATTCCAGTTCATCCGAAACGACGTTGGCATCCCAGAACTTGCCGAACATTTCCAGCGTAGCCACGTTGCCGGGCGAATTGACGGTGATTTCGCCTTTCTCGTTGTAATAACCCAGGCCCTGCTGCCACAGCACGGATTCATACATGCGGCCATAGTTTTGGGCCTTATTCTGAGCAAAACAAGGGCTGCCGGTCTTTTCTACGATAGTCTTGCAGACTTCGAGCATCTTATCCCAGGTCGAAACCAGTTTTTCGACCTCTTTGGGGTCAGACGAGAATCCGGCGGCTTCAAAGATGTCGCGGCGATAGAAGAGAACAACCGGGCCGCTATCCCATGGCATGGCGTAGATTTTGCCATCTTTGGTGGCATCTACCCATTTGTAAGCATTCATCTTGTCTTTATAGGGCGTCACCCATTCGGTCATGTCTGCCAGACCGCCCAATTCGACGAAGCCGGCCAAGTGGCTGGTTTCAATCTGGGCAATATCCGGGCCGCCGCCCGAAGCCAGGGCCAGTTTCAGGTTCTGGTAGGTATCCGCAGTGGCATAGTTCACCCATTCAACCGTAATATCAGGGTATTCTTTATTGAACTCATCCACCAGACCTGAATCGAACAGGACGCCAAACGACCAACCCCACAGCACAATCTTTCCCGTAGGCTTGGGTTTTTCCACGACTGGCTGGGCCGTAGGGGTCACTTCCACCGGCACGAGCTGGGTGACAACGACTTCCACTTTTTCCGGCTGTGCAGGGGCAGGCGCGGGGGTGGGGCTGCCGCAGGCAGAAAGCACCATCAGGCCAACCACCAGCAACGTAATCATTTGAACGAGAGTTTTGCGGAACATTCTGGTCTCCTTTTTGGAATTGTAAATGACGGGTTTTCGAGGCTGAGCGATTTTCTTCTCCTGGCGTAAATATCGGCGAATGCGACCTCCTTGCGTAAAAACATGAGTCATGATTGCAATGGGTCAATGTTAGCGCTAACAAACACGAGATAAAAAAATACTCCCGCCAGGAAGGTCAAATCAGCCTATTGGGAGCATTTTTTACAAGAATTACGTTCTACCAGCGCAGCCTTCATCTCGATTCGTTGGACGGGCAGAGATGGATTTTCGATTTTCTCGAACAGCATCTGCGCCGCCATTTCGCCAATTTTTTCCGCGCTCTGGCGCATTGTTGTCAGGGCCGGGTTGGCATAGGCGGCATCGGGAATGTCATCGAAACCAATAATAGAGACATCTTCCGGCACGCGCCGTCCGCTCTGTTGTATGGCCTGAATGGCGCCAATGGCCATGCGGTCATTCTCACAGAACATGGCCGTCACTTCAGGGTGACGCTGCAACAAGGCAATGGCCGCTCGAAAACCACTGCCGAACGTCCAATCGCCCTCTGCTAGCAGGGAAGGGTCGAAAGCAATTCCAAACTCTGCTAATGCCTGCTCGTATCCTTTACGGCGGTTGATGGCCGCGCTGTTCTCGCTTGGGCCGGTAATCAGTCCAATCTGGCGATGTCCCAAGTCAAGCAGGTAACGCGTCGCCTGATAGCCGCCGTCCACTTCATCTAGCCCCACGCTTGAGACCATGCCTTGTGCTTCGCGCCAATCGCCCAGAGCAACCAGCGGGATGTTTTGCGCCAGTAAATCTTGCAAGTACTGTTTTTCTTGTTGTGCTTCGCCCAGGCGCGAAAACAAAATGCCATCCACGTGTCGAGAAGCTAACATGCGCGCATAAATGGGATTTTCGGGGTCAGGGTTGATGTTGCTGCTGACCAGCAGAAAATATCCCCGCCGCTTCGCTTCCAACTCCACGGCGGCAATGAAATGCGCCATCATCGGTTCGCTCAGGTCTTCGGCAATCATGCCGATGATGTGTGACTTGCTGCCTGCCAACCCGCGCGCAAAGAGACTTGGCTCATAGCCCAAGAGCGAAATGGCGTCCAACACGCGCTGACGGGTAGCCGGAAGGACTTCGGGGCGATTGTTGACAACGCGCGAAACCGTCTGGGTCGAAACCCCGGCAGCCAGGGCAACATCTTCAATTCGCACGCGTTTGAGATTCATCCGGCAACTTCTCCTATCGCTTGTTAGCGCTAACATTATATTAACATAACTCACTCCAGGAGTCAATGACATTTAGCGCGATTCGGCATGACGAATGTCACAATTTGTTAGCGCTAACACCGACATCGCGCTGATTCGCAACACGCTTGGGACGCCAACCATGACGAGCGCAAAAGTAGAGACTTGGACTTGCTGCTGCAAACCCAACGCGCGTGACATTCCGCCTCTTTCGCGGTAAGATTACAGCCACCATGCCCGGGCAGGAATCATCCTATGCAAGTTCTTCATGCTCACTATTCTCTTGAAAAACCTGGCCTGATTTTTTGGACTGAAACCAGTGACCTGCCTGCGCCCAAACCCCAGCGCGGGCGGATGGCGGAAAACCCCAAACCCAGGCCTCACCCTTTCAGCGCTGCGCCCGCTCTTCAGCAAGTTCAGGGCGGCGAAAAACGGCGCATCACGCTTCGATTGCCCGCCGTCAGGGGCATCCCCCTGCCCTCGCCGCAATTGATTCATGATTGGGAACTCGATACCGATAACCCAAGCCTGGCTCCTTTTGTGGTGAACGGAATCTTTTGCCCGCCCGAAGCGGCCCTGACCGTTTTACTGGAATACTCCACGCCCCGCCCGGATTCAACCGGAACGCTCTACCCTTCATCGGCCTTCCGTTATTGGAGCCTGGCGGCCAGCCTGGTCCTGGAAACCCTGGCGGCGCAGAAACTCGTCCCAATCATTGAGAATGCTTCGACTTCGCTCAGTACTGCCCGCTGGCAGCCCGTCCTCGATTCGCCCAAAGATGCCGCCCGCCTGGCGCAACTGGCCGAGGCCATGCCGCCGGTTTGCCGCGCCGAATTCTCCGCTCCCCATACGAAAGAGAATAAGAGCGAGGCTGCTCCCCGCGCCCTGCTTCAGCATTTCATCAATACCTTTTGCGATTCGCTGGCTCGCGCCTGGGGCAAGCCGGCGGCCCCCAGGTTTTCTCGTGGTGATGACCAGCCTGCCCACCGCTGGCTTGAAGCCTTATTCACGCCCGACGGCGCGCTGAAACTGACCCCCAACCAGATGTACCCCCTCGTCTCTGGTCACCGCGCCTGGATGCGCAACCTGCACGTCGCCGGGGATTCCGCCTTCCGCATCGCCTTCCGGCTCGAAGCACCCGCCCTGCAAACCCAACCCTGGCTGCTGCACTATCTCATCCAGGCCAAAGACGACCCCAGCCTGCTGATTCCCGCCGCGGAAGTATGGAAAAAGACGCAAGGCGCGCTCATTCATCTCGGTCATCGTTTCGAGCAGCCGCAAGAAAAACTGCTCACCGGCCTGGGCTATGCCGCAAGGCTGTTCCCGCCCATTGGCGAGAGTTTGAAAAGCAAACGCCCCACCGAACTGGCCTTAGATACCGGCGGCGCGTACACCTTCCTGCGCGAAACCGCCCCAATTCTGGAAGGTGCGGGCTTTGGCATCCTCGTCCCGCCCTGGTGGAACAAAAAGGGCGCGCGGCTGGGCGTCAAAGTCAAGATGAAGTCCAAGACCGAGAAAGGCGCGCCGGGGCGGATGACGGTGGAGAACTTGGTCAGGTACCAGTGGAAGCTCTCGCTGGGCGAGACCGAATTGACCGAGGAAGAATTCCGCGCGCTGGCAAAACTCAAATCGCCGCTAGTACAAATTCGCGGACAGTGGGTCAGCCTTGATGCCGAACAGATTGACGCTGCCATTCAATTCTGGGAAAAGCATCAACGCGATGGTGAAATCAGTCTGCTCGAAGCCATGCGCCTGGGGCTGGGCGGCGAAGCCGAAGCAGGCGGCCTGCCGATTGACGACGTGGAAGTAGACGACTGGCTGAAAGCCTGGCTGGAGAAGTTCAACCAATCGGGGAAACTGGAAGTCCTGCCGCAGCCAACCGGGTTGACCGGTCAGCTGCGCCCATACCAGCAATATGGCTATTCGTGGCTGGCCTTCCTGCGCCAATGGGGCATGGGCGCCTGCCTGGCCGACGACATGGGACTGGGAAAAACCATTCAGACGATTTCGCTGCTGTTGTGGGAGAAGGAAACCCTCACCCCGGCTCACCCGGCGCTGCTGATTGCCCCCACCTCGGTCGTCACCAACTGGGAGCGGGAAACCCGCCGCTTCGCGCCCGGGCTGAAAATTTACATCCATCGCGGCGCAGACCGGCTGAGGGGCAGGGAGTTTCGCAACGCGATAAAAGACAAGGACGTGGTGCTGACCAGTTACCCGGTGGTGCGCATGGATTCAGAAACCATCCAATCCATCCAATGGCAAGCCGTCATTCTGGATGAAGCCCAAAACATCAAAAATCCCGAAGCCAAACAGACTCAGGTCATCCGCAAAATCAAAGCCGATTTCCGCCTTGCGCTGACCGGCACGCCGGTCGAAAACCGCCTGACCGAACTATGGTCTATCATGCACTTCTTGAATCCCGGCTACCTGGGGACGCGCAAAGCCTTTCGGGAGAATTTTGCCCTGCCGATTGAGCGTTACCAGGATAAAACCGCTTTGGAACAGTTGAAAACCCTGACCAGCCCATTCATTCTGCGGCGCGTCAAAACCGACCCGCGCGTCCTCTCCGACCTGCCCGAAAAAGTGGAAACCAAAGTCTATTGCACGCTGACCGAGGAGCAGGCTACACTGTACGAGGCAGTCGTGCAAGATGCGATGAAGCGTATCGAAGAGGAAGACGGAATGCAGCGGCGCGGACTGGTCTTGAGCATGTTGATGCAGTTGAAGCAGATTTGCAACCATCCGGTGCAGTATCTCCACCAGGCTCGCGCTTCGACTGCGTTCAGCGAGGGCGCGGCTGCGCTCGGTGGGCGCAGCGGCAAACTGGAACGACTGGGCGAACTGCTCGAAGAAATTCTGGCTGATGGCGACCGGGTGCTGATTTTCACCCAATTTGCTGAAATGGGCGAAATGCTGGCCTCCTACCTTCCTAAAGCGTTTGGCGCAGCCACCCAATTCCTGCACGGCGGCACACCCGCCAAAACGCGCGATGCGATGGTGAAACGCTTTCAGGAAGAACCCAACGCCCCGCCGGTGTTTATCCTGTCGCTCAAGGCAGGCGGCACCGGCCTGAACCTGACCCGCGCCAATCACGTGTTCCACTTCGATCGCTGGTGGAACCCGGCTGTTGAAGACCAAGCCACCGACCGAGCGTTTCGCATTGGGCAAAAACGTAACGTGCAAGTGCATAAATTCGTCACCACCGGCACGCTGGAAGAGATGATTGACGACATGATTGAATCCAAAAAGGGCCTGGCGCAGGCGGTGGTTGGCTCTGGCGAGACCTGGCTGACCGAATTGAGCACGGACGAGCTGCGCAGAGTGGTCTCTTTGCGCCGCTGAAAAGACCGTTGGTGAAAGAGAGCGTGAAGTATGTCATGGTATGGATATCAACCGACCAAACCAAAAAAGGCCAAAGATGGCATTAAGGCCCAGAGCCAGCGCGGTTCTTTTGCCAAAAACTGGTGGGCGCAGCGCTGGATTGCGGCGCTAGAGCGGCTGGTCGATTCAGGTCGGCTGACGCGCGGGCGCAGTTATGCCCGCAGCGGGCAAGTACTTTCCATCGAAGAAAGCAAAGGCAAAATTGCCGCCCGCGTGCAGGGGTCGCGTCCTACTCCGTATAAAGTCACCATCCAGATGACCCCGCTGACCGATTCCGAATGGGAAAAAGTCTTCGACGCGCTTTCCGAGCAAGCCATTTTCACCGCTCAGCTGCTGGCTGGGGAAATGCCACAGGATATTGAGTCGGCTTTTGAGCAGGCAAAGGTCAGCCTGTTTCCGTCCAAACCCGCCGATTTGCAAACGGACTGTTCTTGCCCCGACTATGCCAACCCTTGCAAACATGTTGCCGCCACCCATTACATTTTGGGCGAACGATTTGACCAAGACCCCTTCCTGATTTTCCGTTTGCGGGGCAGGACGCAGGAGCAAGTGATGACTGCCCTGCGTCAGCGCCGCGCCGGGCAAGCGGAACCCGCCGAAGAGATAGAAGAAGCCGAAGCCGTGACTCCGCTCGAGGCGCAGCTGGCCGGTTTTTGGGAATTCTCCGCCCCGCTGGAAAGTTTCTCGGTTTCGATTCGCCCGCCCACCATTGAAATGCCCCTGCTTAAGCGGCTGGGCGAAGCGGCTTTTGTTCCCCCGCCAGGGCTGGAGTCGCAGCTGCGGGCGGCCTATAACGCTATCAGCGTGAAAGCGGTCGAGGTGGCCTATTCGGAGCGCTGGCAGGAGTGATGGATTTCATCTTGCGCGATGTTCGCCATAATCTGACCCAAAATGGTGGGGAGGGGGAGGGTAATGTCCACTGTCAAGGCAGCGGTTGGTTCTTCAAGCGCCTCGAATTGACTTTTTAGCATCTCAGGTTGCATGTAATGGTCAGTCCGTTTTTTCATGCGTTGCAAGATTAAGTCATAACTGCCTTTGAGATAGACAATTTGCACGCCTTGGTTGCCTTCCAGCAGGCGCTGGCGGTAACGCTCTTTGAGCGCAGAACACGCCAGCACGCCGGGGCGATTGGTTTTTAGCGCGGAGGCAATCAATCTGTGCAAGGAATCCAGCCAGGGGGCGCGGTCTTCATCGGTGAGCGGGATTCCGCTCGCCATTTTGGCAATGTTGGCGGGCGGATGAAAATCATCCGCGTCGAAAAAATCCCAGCCCAACTTTTCAGCAAGCGCTTGACCAACCGTCGTCTTGCCGCTGCCCGCAACGCCCATGAGGATGAAAAAGCGTGGTTTCATGTCTATCTAAGCGCTCCCTCTACAAGCAGACGGTAGCCTATAGCCTGAAATGACCGTTTAGACCGCTCTTACTGTCCGACGCAATCCAAACGTGGAAACTGCCCGGCTCCACGCCAAAAGTGCCGTCGGCGCGGGTGAACGCCAGGTCTTCCTCGCGCAGCGTAAACGTGACGCGGCAAGTTTCGCCGGGCTGAAGCTCCACGCGCTGGAAACCCTTCAGTTCGCGAATAGGGCGCGTGAGCGAGCCGACCAAATCACGGACATAGAGTTGAACTACCTCCGTGCCGGGGCTTGTTCCAATGTTGGTTATCTCTGCATTGATTTCGAGAGCGCCGCGCAGGGTTTCCGCGCTCAATTTCAAATTGGAATATTCGAAGCGGGTATAGGTCAGACCGAAGCCGAATGGAAAGAGAGGCGAGGGCGGCAGGTCGAGGTAACGGGTTTTGAACTCTCCATTCGGATCAATCGGGCGTCCTGAGTTCTTATGATTATAGTAGATGGGAACCTGCCCGGTGGCGCGCGGAAAGGTGATGGGCAATCGCCCGGAGGGGGATGCCTGACCGAACAGGATTTCTCCCAGCGCCGCGCCGCCCTCGATGCCGGGATGCCAGGCGTAGAGAACCGCGTCTGCTACTTTGACCTGTTGCGTGATCGCCAGCGGACGCCCGGCAAAAACCACCAGTGCAAGCGGCTTACCCAGCGCTGTCATTGCCTGCACAAACTCCGCCTGACCAGGCGGCAAACCCAAATCGCTGACGTTGCAGTTTTCACCGGAACGAACAGGGTGTTCGCCGAGGAGCAGAAGCACGGCGTCCGCCTGATGGGCAAGGTGCAAAGCCATATCTACATTTTCTGTGAACCACAGTTCCGTTCCTTTGGGCGCGGTTTGACGCAGCGCCTCATCGAGCGGGGTAACATCCTCGGCGCGCCCATCGGGTGTCCAGGTACCGAAGAGTTCGCCGCGTGCGTGAACGAACGGTCCTGCCACAAGAATGCGGCGGAAGTCTTTGAAGGGCAAAAGGTCGCGGTCGTTTTTGAGCAGCACCATGCTTTGGCGCGCAAATTGTCGGGCGAGGTCGCGCGATTCGGGAGTGAGCAGGTCGCGGGTGGCGCGAAGCGGGTCAGTGAAGGGATGGTCGAAGAGCCCGGCGCGGTGTTTGATCCGCAAAATGCGGCGTACGGCTTCGTCTATCTCTTCCATTGAGATTTTTCCCTGTCGCAGGCTTTCGCCCAGCGTGTTCAGGTACACGCCGCTGACCATGTCCATATCCAAGCCAGCCTGCAAGGCGAGGCGGGCAGCGTGAGCATCGTCTTCGGCAACGCCATGATGGATAAGTTCCTTGATAGATTCCCAGTCGGAGACAACGAAGCCGTCGAAGCCCCACTCGCCGCGCAACACATCCGTGAGCAGGCGGCGATTGGCGGTGGCGGGGATACCGTTCAGGTCAATGAAAGCGGACATGAGTGTGCCGGCGCCCGCTTCGACGGCAGCGCGAAAAGGCGGAAGGTAGATGTCGCGCAGGGTAGGTTCGGAGATTTCGCCGTTCTCGTAATCGCGCCCGCCCTCCGCCGCGCCGTACCCGACGTAATGCTTGGCGCAGGCAACGAGTTTATCGGGCGCCGAGATGTCCTCTCCCTGAAAACCCTGAACGATTGCGGTCGCCATCTGTGAGCCGAGGAAGGGGTCTTCTCCGTTTCCTTCCGCCACACGTCCCCAGCGCGGGTCGCGGGCGATATCGAGCATGGGGGCGAAGGTCCATTTGATACCGCTGGTGGTGGCTTCGCGGGCGGCAATCGAGGCGGCTTGCCGGGCGAGGTCGGGGTCGAAGGCGGCGGCTTGGGCAAGAGGGATGGGGAACACAGTGCGAAAGCCGTGAATCACGTCGCGCCCGAAGATGAGAGGGATTTTGAGGCGCGACTCGAGAGTCAGTTTTTGAAAATGATTACTAAGTTCCGCGCTGCCTGAATCGGAAAAACCCATTCCAGTTAAAGCCCCGGAGGCGTTGATGAGCGAACCAGCCTTCCCCTCTTGCAACAGGGATGGGTCGAACTCATCCCCAGGATTGATTTGATTGAGTTGCCCAATTTTTTCTTCCAAAGTCATTTGGGCAAGCAATTGGCTGATGAAGGTCTCGTCGGTTGCGTTGGACATGAACCACCTCGATGCAGGAAATGGCATGACGGGCAGGATTTTCCTTGACAAAGCAAGGCAGGTATGATAATTTTTGGTGGTAGGTGAAACGTTTCACCTTGACAGCCGCTAGTTTATCCTAAAACCCGATAAATGAAAAGCCAGAATCTCCCGAGGCGCAAATGAAGAAAAAATTTGAAAGCCCCTTCGGCTACTTTTCAGAGGATGGGCGGGAATATGTGATCACCACACCCGTCACGCCGCGCCCGTGGGGTAATGTCATCAGCAACGGCGATTACGGCATGATGATTTCGCAGACGGGTTCGGGTTACAGTTGGCGGGGGAACGCCGGGCAAAACCGCATTACGCGCTCCTTTCAGGACCTTATCAAGGACAACTGGGGGAAGTATTTCTACATCCGCGACCTGAAGCGTCAGACATACTGGTCAGCAACATTTAAGCCGGTGATGCGTCCCTATCAGCGCTATGAAGTGACTCACGGCGCGGGCTATTCCCGTTTTCTGCATGTGGCGGAAGACATTGAAAGCCTGCTGACGGTCTTCGTGGCGGCAGATGCGCCGGTAGAGATGTTCCAGTTGACGCTCACCAACCGGAGCAACGAAACGCGTGAATTGGACGTGACATCCTATGCCGAATGGCTGCTGGGGTTTGCGCCCGATGAGCATCGCGAGTTTCACAAGTTGTTCATCGAAACCTCTGCCGATGTAGAACGAAGCGCAGTATTTGCCCGCAAATGTCTGTGGGGCTTTCCAGACGACAAAGGACGCCACAACAACATAGATTGGCCCTACACCGCTTTCATGGCTGTCAGTGAACCGCTCAAGTCTTTCGACTGCGACAAAGAATCCTTCCTCGGGCTGTACAACAACGATGACCGCCCTGAAGCGATGAGCGCTTCAAACCTTACGGGACGGCTGGGGCGCTTTACCGATGCCATTGCTGCCCTTCAGGTCGCTGTGACGCTGGAGGCAGGGGCGTCGAAGACCATCGTCTTCACACTCGGCGCTGCGGAGGATGGACGCGAAGATGTACACGAACTCATCGAGAGGTTTACTTCGCCGGAGAAAAGCGAACAGGCGCTTCAGGCAGTGCATGATTTCTGGTCGCGCTTTCTCGATATGGAACATGTCGAGACGCCCGACGATGCCCTGAACTTCATGACCAACACTTGGGCAAAATATCAAGCCATTTCCTGCCGCTTGTGGGGCAAATCGGCGTTTTATCAGGTTTCGGCAGGATACGGCTTTCGCGACCAGTTGCAAGACAGCCAGATTTTCCTGGTCAGCGAGCCGGCGTATGCGCGCAGGCAACTTCTACTCCATGCTTCCCAGCAATTCATCGAAGGGGATGTACTGCATTGGTGGTTCTCCATTCGAGGCGGCGGACCACGCACCAACTGCTCGGACGATTTGCTCTGGCTTCCCTTCATTTTGGATGCCTACCTAAAAGAGACCGCCGACTACGGCATTCTCGATGAACCTGTCCCCTACTTGAACGCTCCCGCCGAGCCGTTATACCAGCACTGCAAACGCGCCATCGAACGTTCCTTCTCCCGCTTTTCGCCGCGCGGCATTCCACTGATGGGCGACCACGACTGGAACGACGGCTTGAGCGCCGTAGGGACACTCCTAAAAGGTGAGAGTTTTTGGGTGGCAGAGTTTCTCTACATGATTTTAGAAAGCTTTGCACCCCTTGCCCGTCGCCGCGGCGACGAGACCTTTGCCCGCAAATGCGAGGATGTGCGCACCAGCCTCAAAAACGCCTTCAACCGCTTCGGCTGGGATGGGGAATGGTATCTTCAAGCCACGACCGATGATGGTCTGCTGCTGGGTTCGAAGGAAAATGAAGAAGGCAAAATCTTCCTCATGCCGAATATTTGGGCGGTGATGAGCGGCATCGCCGATGCCGAACGCGCCCGCACAGCCATGACATCGGTCACGAAGTATCTGCTCAAGGACTATGGCACGCTCCTCAACTATCCCGCCTTCACTCGCCCCCGCCCCGACGTTGGTTACGTCACACGCTATGCGCCGGGCTTGCGCGAGAACGGCGGAGTCTATACCCATGCCGCGACATGGTCGGTTTGGGCATATGCACAGATTGGACAGGCAGACCTGGCGTATGAAGCATACCGCCGCATTTGCCCGCCCAATCGCAGCGCCGACATCGAAACCTACAAAGCCGAGCCTTACGTTACGCCGGGCAACATTGATGGTCCGCTTTCGGAATACTACGGGCGCGGCGGCTGGACGTGGTACACCGGCTCGGCGCAGTGGCTTCACCGCGTTGCCACACACTGGCTTTTGGGAATCCGTCCGCAGGAAAACGGTTTATTGGTGGAACCAGCTATCCCGTCAGCATGGAACGGTTTCAAGGTCACGCGGCGGTTTCGCAATGCGGTTTATGAAATCAGCGTAGAGAATCCCCAGCATGTGAATGGCGGCATCCGCTCCGTGACCGTGGACGGTCAACCCTTCTTGAGCAATCTTCTGCCTGTTTTTGGAGATGGCAAAACCCACATCATTCAAATTGTTTTGGGAACGAAACAGGACACGTAATGAAAGGAGGCACCCGGAAAGACACGTCAAGTTTTAACCTGCTCAGATATGACATATCCTCGAAATTTCAAAAGGAGATGAAGAATGAAAACCTTTGCTAAATGGATAAATACCGTGTTTGTCCTCCTGCTGGCTGTGAGCCTGGCGGCTTGCGGTTCGCAGGCTACGCCGACCGCTGCCCCTGAACAACCGACCGCCGCCCCGACGGTCCAGCCTACTGCTGTTCCCACTCAGGTACCCACCGAAAAGCCCGCAGAGCCGGTTACCATCCGCTATGCTAACTGGAACGTCGGCACTCCGGAGGAGAATAACCTCCAGCGCCAGTTGATTGCCGCCTACATGGAAATGCACCCCAACGTCACCATCGAATTTGTGGATATGTCCATGGAAGGACGCTGGGATGAGAAACTGACCAACTACGCCGCCAAAGGCGAACTGCCCGATGTGTTCATGGCAGATGGCACGCCGCTCTACGTCAAGAACGGCTGGCTGGCAGATCTGACGTCACTCGTCGAGAACGACCCCGACTGGCAGGACGTGCCGCAGGTCTTGAAAGACGCGGTGACCTACAATGGCAAAGTGCTTGGTTTGCCCGCCGCACAATTCGTGATGGGCTATTTCGTTAACCAGGACCTGTTCGAAGCCGCCAATCTGGACGCCCCCACTTACGGCGTTTCGGTGGATGACTTCTTCGCCGCCACCACCGCCCTAACCGATGTGCAGAAGGGCAAACTGGGCTTGGACGAGATGGAATTCATCATGGGCTGGTATCCCAGCACGCAGGATTCCAATCTCAAATGGTTCAGTTTTGACGGTCGGCACATGAATTACAACTCCGCTGCCTTCAAAGCCGGCATCGCCAAGGCGGGTGAAATGAAACCGCACACCTGGCAGGGTCTCACTGATGAACAGAAGAAGAATTTCAAATCAGTCGGACCGTGGGAACTGTTCCTCAACCAGGAATCCGGCGTGCGCTGGGACGGCGGCTGGGCGGTGCCTGGCTACGCCAGTGCAACCTTCAACTGGGACTTCATGGGCATCCCCGGCGGGAATCAGGCCATGGTGGCGGATATCATCGTCGTCTCCAAGACCGCTTCCAACCTTGAAGCCGCGTATGACTTTGCCAAATGGATGACCTTCTCCAAGGAAGGTTACATCAAGGAAGCCGAGCTTGCCAAAGCGGCGGGCGCTGTGCCGACCCGCATGCCCGTTTCGGTCAACGCTGACTCGATTGACCTGTACATGTCCTTCGTGGGCGATAAACCCGGTCTGCGACAGGCGCTCGAAAACCTGGATAACAGCCTGCTCGAATCGCTGGCAAAAATCGTCCCCGGTTACATCAACGCCCGCTGGGAAGGCAAACCCGGCATTGACATTGGCGAAGACAAGGACGTGAACATGTGGTACATGTTCAACTTCGCCAACGATGGCAAATACAAATACGAAGACTATGCTGCTCAATTAGAAGAATTTGCCAACAAAATCTTGGATGACGCCCGCGCTGAATTGAAGCCGTAGCGCAATGGCAGGGGAGCGTTGTACAATCACAACGTTCCCCTGCTTGTCCCTCACCCTCTATCCCTCTTCCAAGGGAGAGGGGTTGGGGTGAGGGTAAATCAGGAAACCGGCGTATGCCCTCGAAACCCAGCCGCTTCTTCCGACTGGCGCTCTCCCTGCTGATGCTCCTTTCCGTCACCCCGGCATCGGCGGCGTCCCTGCCTGCGCGGCGGCAATTGCCTGCCACAGAAACATCCCCCCGCCAGGTCATCGAAATTCCCGCCGAGTCATTCGGTCTGCCGCTGGCGCAGGATGAAACCGCCCGTCAATACACCAAGGGGAGCGTCCTGCTGCGTGAGGGCGACAGCCTGCAATTTAGCGTCACCATTCCGGCCGAGGGGGAGTATACGCTTGCGTTCGACGCGGCAGCCTCCCCGTCCGCGCGAACCGCTCCCGAAGGTCAGATGCGCGTGGACGGCGATTTCCCTGTCAGCGATTTGCGGCGCGTTCTCTTTCCCATCTTCTACCGCAACAGCGCCAATACCTTCCCCAAAGACCGCTACGGCAACGACGCCCTCATCCGCCAGGAACGGCTGACGCGCTGGACAAAATCTCCCGCCCGCGACGTAACCTTCAGCCAGCCCTATCCTCTTCGCATCCCGTTGGAAGCGGGAGAACATCGCTTCGACTTCACCCTGACGGAAGGCACGCTTTACCTGGGAAGCATCTACCTCGAGACCTTCTCCCCCTATCCATCCTACGCTTCTTATCTCGACGCTCAGCCTGCTCCTGTTTCCTCCGGCTTTTCACTCACCCTCGAAGCCGAGTTCCCCACCTACAAAAACGACACCTCCGTGCGCCCTGCCAGCAACCGCGATTTGACCGTCACTCCCTACGACACCTACAAACTCTTGTTGAACACCCTGGGCGGCGAAAGCTGGAACAAGAGCGGCAGCGCCGTGTATTATGAATTCGAGGTCCCCGCCGACGGGATGTATGCGGTCACCTTCCGCGCCCTGCAAAACACCCGCAGCAACTTCACCGTTTTCCGCCGCATCACCGTCAACGGCGAAACGCCTTTCGAGGAATTGAACGCCTTCCCGTTCCCCTATTCCACCGACTGGCTGGATGTGCCGCTCGGCGGGGAAACATCCTACCTGCTTCACCTGCATCAAGGCGTGAACACGCTGGGCATCGAAACGACCGCCTCTCCGTACCTGCCCGCCATCGAGACCATTCAGCAAGCCCTGCTCGACATCAACACCCTCGCTCTCGAAATCCGCAAACTGACCGGCAACCAGCGCGACCCCTACAAGGAATGGGTCATCTCCGATTACATCCCCGACATCGAAGACCGACTGAACGCCATCGCCCGGAACTTGATGGACGACAAAGATACCCTGCTCAAGATTACAGGAAGCGGGGCATCGCCTGAAGTCCTGACCTATCAGATGGCAATTGACAACCTGCTCTTCCTTGCCGCCGACCCGGACAAAATACCGGTCTACATGAAACGCTTCTCGGAGGGACCCGGCTCTGCGGCGCAATTGCTGGGTTCGCTCCTGCTTCAACTGCAAAGCCAGCCCCTTGCCCTCGATAAAATCATCGTTCATTCCCCCGAAATTATCATTCAAACGCCGTCTGCACCTTTCTCACGCTCCCTCGCGGAGGGTTTCAAACGTTTCATCCATTCCTTCCAGCCCGATCCGTATCAATCCATCGGCGCGGGCGAGGGCGAACTGGAGGTGTGGGTTAACCGCCCGCGTCAATACGTGGACCTTCTGCAAGTGATGTCCGACGAAACCTTCACGCCGCAGACGGGGATTCGCGTCAAATTTTCCATCATGCCTGATGAAGGAAAACTGGTGCTGGCAAACGCCGCAGGCATCCAACCAGATGTGGCGCTGGGCGTCAGCACCAATATTCCTTATGAACTTGCCATTCGCAACGCCCTTTACGACCTGCGCTCTTTCGATGACTTCGACTCCTTTATCCGCATTTATTCTCCCGGCGCTCTGCTGAGTTACATCATCAACGATTCCGTTTACGCCATTCCCGAAACGCAGGACTTCTGGGTGACATATTACCGCAGGGACATCCTCGAATCGCTGGGCATTCCCGTTCCGCACACCTGGAACGAGGTGATTGAAATTTTGCCCGAACTTCAGCGCTACGGCATGAACTACAACACCCCGCTCTCCAGCGGCGCCGGATTGAAAGGATATCTGCTCACCGCTCCCTACCTG
This sequence comes from Anaerolineae bacterium, assembly GCA_003130845.1. Taxonomy (GTDB): domain Bacteria; phylum Chloroflexota; class Anaerolineae; order Anaerolineales; family Villigracilaceae; genus UBA5195. The sequence continues at coordinate 49,237 of QEXW01000111.1, read as the reverse complement.
TTCAACCACGGCGCAAAACTTTACAGCAACGACGGTTTTGCCACCGGCTTGCAAAGCGAGGAGGCGATCGCCGCTGTCAGGTTCATGGCAGAGAGTTTCACCATCTACGGCATGCCGCTGACCACCTCAAGTTTTTACGAGAGTTTCCGCTATGGCAACCTGCCCATCGGCATTTCCAACTTCACCGACTACATCAAATTGATGACCGCCGCGCCGGAGATTGACGGCTTGTGGACGATTGACCTGTATCCTGCCACCGTTCTGCCCGATGGCAGGCAACTCCGTTACGCCACCGGCTCGGCGCAAGCCAGCATCATGTTCAAAAACACCGACCAGCCGCAGGAAGCCTGGCAGTTCCTGAAGTGGTGGATGTCCACTGAAACGCAGGTGGATTTTCAGGAACGGCTGATTCTGAACTATGGCAGGGAATACCTGTGGAACTCCGCCAACCTGGAGGCGTTCAGCCGCCTCGCCATTCCCGAGGAGCATCGCGCTGTCATTTTGGAACAGTGGAAATGGCTGCAGGAGCCGGTCAAACTGCCGGGCAGTTACATGCAGGAACGTGAACTCAGTAATGTCTGGAATCGCATTGTGTTCGACGGCGTCAATCCCCGCATAGCGCTGGATCGTTCCATCATCATCATCAACCGCGAAATCACCCGCAAGATGGAGGAGTTTGGCTACCTGGAGAATGGCCGGCGGGTGAAAGAGTTCAAAATACCGACCATTGAAACCGTGCAGGAGTGGATGGAACATGCCAGGTAGAACTTCTCTTCGAAAGTGGCTTTACAAGGAAGGCAATGCGTATGGCTTCCTCTCCATATACGCGTTGATGTTCTTCATCTTCATCGTCGTGCCGGTGCTGGCGGCGTTCCTGCTCTCCTTCACCTTCTTCGATACGATTCAATTGCCGCGTTTCATCGGTTTGCGCAATTACATCACACTGATTACGCAGGACGATACCTTTATGAAATATGTCCTGCCCAACACCATTCAGTTCGCGGTGATTGTAGGACCAGGCGGATATGCGCTCGCTTTTCTGCTGGCGTGGGTGCTGGCGCAACTGCCCAAAATTCCGCGCACGTTGTTTGCGCTGATTTTGTATTCCCCCTCCATGACTTCCGGCGTGGCGATGGCAGTGGTGTGGAAGACTCTCTTCAGTGGAGACCAGATCGGGTATCTGAACAGTTTCCTGATGAATTTGGGAATCGTCCAGGAACCCATTCAATGGCTGCAATCGCCCGATTATCTGATGACAATCATGATTGTGGTTACGCTGTGGAGCAGCATGGGCATCGGCTTCCTGGCAATGCTGGCAGGCATTTTGGAAATCAACCCGGAACTCTACGAAGCCGCCGCCCTGGACGGCATGAGCAGCCGCTGGCAGGAAATTTTCTATATCACGATTCCTTCCATGAAACCGCAAATGCTCTTCGGCGCAGTGATGGCAATTGTCGGCACGTTTCAGGCGGGCGCCATCGGTGTGACGCTTTCAGGCAGCAACCCCACGCCGCAATATGCCGGGCAGTTGATTGTCAATCACATCGAAGATTATGGTTTCCTGCGTTACGAAATGGGCTACGCCGCCGCCGTTTCGGTGGTGCTGTTGTTAATGGTGTTGTTCTTCACCCGTCTCTCGAACCGTCTGTTTGCAAGCGAAGAGTGAGAAACCATGAGAAAAAACTGGTTCCGCCGCTTTAGTGGAGTGCGCAATCGGGGCATCAACCCGCAGGGCTTTCATATCAGCCAACTCAAATTCTATCTGGTGCTCCTGCCGCTGGCGGCATTCATGCTCCTGCCTATCGTGTTCATTTTCTCCAGCGCCTTCAAGCCGCCCGATGAACTCTTTGCCTACCCGCCGCGCTTTTTCGTGGTTAACCCCACGCTTAAAAATTTCACCGACCTGTTTTCCAAAATGTCCAGTTCCGGCGTGCCGGTCAGCCGCTATCTATTCAACAGCATTGTGATTACGCTGGTGGCAGTGGCGGCATCCATTTTCGTGTCCAGCACTGCCGCGTATGCGCTCTCCAAAAAACGATTCAAACTCAAGCAGACCTTGTTTGCCGTCAACACTGTGGCGTTGATGTTCGTGCCAATTGCCGTCACCATTCCGCGCTTCCTCGTCATCGAACGGCTCAATCTTCTGGATACTTTCTGGGTGCACATTCTGCCCGGGCTGGCAATGCCGGTGGGATTGTTCCTGCTCAAACAATTCATGGACAGCATCCCCAACGAGGTGATCGAAGCCGCTCAGATTGACGGCGCCTCGGATTTGCAGATTTATTGGCGCATCATCCTGCCCATGATCCGCCCTGCCATTGCCACCATCGCCATCCTCACCTTTCAAGCCGCCTGGAACAACGCCGAAACCTCCACACTTTACATCAACACCGAAAGCCTGAAGACCTTCGCCTTCTACCTCAGCACGCTGACCACCACTGCCACCGGCGCCAACGCCGTGGCGGGACAGGGCATTGCCGCCGCTGCCGCGCTTATCATGTTCCTGCCCAATCTGATTATCTTCATCTTCCTGCAAAGCCAGGTGATGAGCACCATGTCGCATTCGGGTTTAAAATGAAACGGACCCTCCCGCTTTTGCTCCTCGCAATCACCCTGCTAACCGCCGCGCTCCCCGTGCGGACGCATGCCCTCTCGCCCTACACCACCTGGGCAAGGGGACCCGGCGGTTTCCTCTACCCGACCCAAGACGCTTACATCCCGCTCGATGAAATTGACCTGCCGCTCTCCGCACCCGAAGAGTTGTTTCTCGCCCCCGACGGTTTCCTCTATGTCGCCGACACCGGCAACGGGCGCATCGTCAAACTGGACAAGGACTTTCAAGTCGCCGCTGAATTTGGGCAGGGAATTTTGCAAGCGCCAACAGGTTTGTTCATAGACGAGGACGGCGTCTTCTACATCGCCGACGCTGGAAAGAACGCCATCGTCATCCTGAACAAGGACGGAAGCCTGCGCACGGAATTTGGGCGTCCCTCCGAACCGCTCTTCGGCAAGCGGCGTGAGTTCCTGCCGCGCAAACTCATTGTGGACGCCCGCAAAAATCTCTACATCGTCAGCGAAGGCTCGGTGGACGGGCTGGTGATGATGAATACCGCCGGCAACTTCATCGGCTATTTCGGCGCGAACCGCGCGCAGATGTCGCTCAAAATGATCTTACAGCGCATGTTCCTCACAAAGGAACAACTGGAACAGTTCATCAAAACCGAAGCAGCGTCCCCTTCCAACGTTGCCATTGACCGCCAGTCGCTCATCTACACCGTCACTGCCGGCACCAGCCGCGACCGCAGCATCCGCAAGTTCAACATCGCCGGCAGCAATTTGCTCGAAAACGTCTTCGGCTCCACCACCTTCCGCGACATCCACGTCAGCGAAAACGGTCTGCTCGCCGCGGTGGACGCGGACGGCAGAATCTACGAGTACAACGCCAACGGCACGCTGCTCTTCGTCTTTGGCGCAAAGGATAAGGGCGAACAACGCCTCGGCACACTGACCAATCCCGTCTCCATCGAACGCGTTGGCGACAACCTCTACGTGCTGGACAAGGACAAAAACGCCATCCTCACCTACCGCGCCACCGACTTTGCCCAACGCGTGCATGAAGGCGTGCGCCTCTATATGGAAGGCTTCTACGTCGAAGCAAAGCCTTACTTCGAGGAAGTGCTCACATACAACGGGCTGTTCCTCATGTCCTACCAGGGCATCGCCGACGCCTACTACAAACAGAACGATTATTTCCGCGCCCTGCAAGCCTACCGCACCGCCGAAGACCGCAACGGCTATTCCGAAACCTTCTGGGAACTCCGCAACGCCGTCTTGCAGCAATACCTCGGCAGTGCGCTCCTTGCCCTCTTTGGTTTGTGGTTCGCCTCCGCCGTCTTCACCCGCCTCGAAAAACGCTACGGCTGGCTGGACCCCCTGCGCCAAAAAGCGCGGGAACTGCAAAACATCCGTTTGGTGGACGACTTCCTCTTCCTGTTCCGCTTCATCAAACAACCCGCCGATAGTTTCTACTACATCAAAAAAGACCTGCGCGGCAGCCTCACCTTTGCCTTTCTCCTTTACCTTTGGGTGGTGATGGTCCGCATCCTCTCGCTCTACCTGACCGCCTTCATCTTCAGCCCCTACCCCAGCCCCTCGTGGATTCCTGTTGAAACCGAGGTCGTGTACGCCGTCCTCGCCCTGCTGCTCTGGAACGCCGCCAACTACCTCGTCTCCACCATCAGCGACGGGGAAGGACGCCTGCGCCATGTCGTCATCGGCAGCGCCTACAGCCTCTTCCCCTATGCCCTGTTTGCCCTGCCCATTGCCCTGCTTTCCAACCTGCTCACGCTCAATGAAACCTTCCTCTTCACCTTCTCCACCCAAATCATGTGGTTCTGGACGGGGTTGATGCTGTTCATCATGGTCAAAGAAGTTCACAACTACTCGCTTTCCGAGACCATCCGCAACATCCTCACCACTCTGTTCACCATGGCGATGTTCCTGCTGACCGGCTACATCCTCTACGTACTGTTCAATCAATTGTACGAATTCATCCTGGCGATTGTTCAGGAGGTTGGTCTGCGTGGCTAAATCTGTGCTGCGAAATTCATTTCGCATATTGTTGATGGTCTTCCTGCTGGTGACAATCAGCCTGCCATCAGGCTCGGCACGTGCCTTTGCCCCACACCCGCAGGAGATTCCCCCCTCCTATCAGCGCATTGCCGAAAACGAAACTTTTGCGCTGTACGTGGACTCAGCCACCCTTGCCTTCAAACTGCTGGACAAGCGCAACAACTATCTCTGGCATTCGGGCATTGACGAACTCCAGCAGGGCGACCGCCTGAACAAATCGTGGCGGGCGTTTGCCCAAAGCGGCGTCAGTATCGAATACCTCGATGAAAAGGCGGTCAGCAAACGTATCTCCATTGCCAATGCCGAACACACGCTGGAGGTCAAACCCATCGAGAATGGAGTCGAGGCGGAGATAAAGTTCGAGGAAGTCGGAATCAGTTTCCAGGTCCGATTGCGACTCGAGGCGGAGGGGGTGCGGGTTGAAATTCCCTCTGTGTCGATTCGTCAGGAAAATCCCGCCTTCAAACTGGGCTTGGTCTATCTCTATCCGTTTCTCGGCGCCACGCGCGGAAGCAGTACGCCGGGCTACATGTTCCTGCCCGACGGCACGGGCAGCCTCATCCGCTTTGCCGATTCGACTAAGGCGAAGAACATGTTCTATGGGCGTTACTACGGCGCAGATCTGGGCATGATTGCCGTGATGCCCTACGATCCGGGGATCAACCGCGCCTACCCGATTTCGTTTCCTGTCTTCGGCATGGTGCATGGGGAAAAGGGAAATGCCTTTCTTGCCGTGGTGGAGGACGGCGCGGCATACGGCGAGATTCAGGCGCACCCGGCGGGCATTCTCACCAACTTCAACTTTCTCTACAACGCCTTTATCTACAACGAAAGTTACTTTCAGGCGACCAACCGCTCTGGCGCGGGCGTGACCACCATTCAGAAACAAACCAACGATTTCGATGTGACTGTGCATTATCGCTTTTTGCATGGCGGCGCGGCAGATTATGTAGGCATGGCGCGCAGTTACCAGCAGTACCTTGTCGAAAAGGGCATATTGCAAAAGGTCACCGACCCCAATCCGAACATCGGTATTCGCCTGGAGTTTCTCGGCGGCGATAAGGAAAAGGCGCTGTTTTGGTGGCGTTTTGTCTCCATGACCACCATTCGCCAAATGCAAACCCTGCTCGACAATTTGCAAATCGCCAACCCGCAAGTCATCTACTTCGGCTGGCAGCCGCTCGGCGCTTCGAGCATGCCTCCGCTTTCGTTGAAACTGGAACGCAGTTTGGGTACGCTCGATGACCTGCGCACGCTGGCGGAAAAAATCACGGCGGACGGCGGACGTTTCTCGCTTTACCTCGATCCGCAGGCGGCGCTGTGGAAGGAACGCGGCTACTCCCCGCGTCGAGACCTGGCGATGGCGATTACCAACGTCAATCTGGAAGGCTACAATCGTTATTACAACTACTATTTCACCCTCGACGCCCTCCAGCGGCGTTTCGCCGCCCTGACGGAGAGCATCGCTTCGCAACTGCAGGCAGACCTGGCGCTGGATGGAATCGGCTTCACCCTCTACAGCGACTTCAGGGAAAACGCGCCGCTCAACCGTCAGCAAGCCATACGCGCCTATCAGGATGTGCTGGGCAAATCGCCTGTGCCGCTGGGGTTCTACCGCCCCAATGATTATCTTTGGAGCCTGATGTCTGCGTACTACGACATGCCGCTGGGCGACAACGGTTACATTTACACGTCCGAAGCCGTGCCGTTCCTGCCGATTGTGCTTTCGGGTTATGTGCCGTATTACGGCGCGGCGCTCAACTTTTCGCCCAACCTCGAAGAAGACATCCTGCGCCACGTAGATTACGGCATGTATCCCTCCTACTTCCTCACTTACGAGCCCACCGCCAAAATGCTCGATACCCGTTCTACCTGGATTTACACCTCCTCCCATGAGCAGTGGGGTGAGCAAATTCGCCAGACCTACGCGTGGATGAATGCCCTGCTTGCCCCCGTGCGCGGGCAGGAAATTACCGCCCGCCAAAAGTTGCGTGAGGGCGTGTTCGTCACCACCTATGCCAATGGCAAACAGATCGTGGTCAACTATACGGACCAACCCGTTAACTATAAAGGCGTCACCGTTCAGGGGCGGGATGCCGCGTTGGTGGAGAATATGCCATGACAATCCTGCGCCGCGCCATCAGCCTTCGCCTGCGTGAAGCCCTGCACGGCTACGGTTTCATTGCGCTGTGGATCGTAGGCTTTTCGCTCTTCACGCTCTTTCCGCTCATCGAGACCTTCCGTTATAGCCTACATCAAGTCACGGTGACCGCCGAGGGCATCCGCTTGGATTTTGTGCAGTGGGCAAACTACACCCGCGCCCTCTTCACCGACCCCAATTTCATCGAACTGGTCATTGGCTACGCCATCGAGACCCTCGTCTCCGTGCCGATCGTGCTGATTTTCTCGATGATCATTGCCCTCTTCCTCAACCTGAACTTCAAATTCAAAGGCTTGTTCCGCACAATCTTCTTCCTGCCGGTCGTCATCACCAGCGGACCGGTCATCCGCGAACTGACCGCCCAGGGTGCCACCTCTGCGCCGGGCATTGCCAACATCCCGGCGGTGGCGGAGTTCATTGCGCAACTACCGCGCACCCTGCGCAACCCTACAGAATACCTGCTGACCTCGTTCATCCTCATCCTGTGGTTTTCGGGCGTGCAGATTCTCATCTACCTCTCCAGCCTGCAAAAGGTGGATAAGAGCATCTACGAAGCCGCCGCCATTGACGGCGCCTCCGCCTGGGAGGCATACTGGAAGATTACCCTCCCCTCGCTTTCCACCGCTAATATCGTCAACGCTGTTTATACCGTCATCACCCTCTCGCACTTTTCCGAGAACAAAGTCATCCAGTACGTCTACAATCAGACCTACGCCGTACAGGGCGGAATCGGCTACGCCAGCGCCATGGCATTCCTCTACTTTGCCGTTATGACGGTGCTGCTGGGTATTGTCTATCTCTTCCTGGCACAGCAGGCAAAAAGGGAAAGGAACTGACATGCAAACCCTGCGCCGCTTCAACCCCGACTGGCTGAAGAGTCTGCTCTTTGGAAGCCGCACCCGCAGCGGTCTCGTCTTCGTCGTCCTCATCTATGCCCTGCTGATTGCCATCGGCTTCGTCTATCTGTATCCCCTGCTCTTCATGTTCGTCACCAGCCTCAAGAGTCCCTCCGACCTGCTCAACCCGATGGTGCAATGGGTGCCTACCGAGTTTTACACCGGCAACTACGAAAAAGCCTACCGCGTGCTGAATTACCCCAACACCCTCATGGCGTCCATTCTGGTCAGCGTCGTTCCCTCGCTGATTCAAACCTTCGTTGCCTCGCTGGTGGGATACGGACTGGCACGCTACCGCTTCTGGGGCAGGAACATCGCCCTCCTGCTTATCCTCGCCACCTTCATCATCCCGCCGCAAAACACCGTCATCCCGCAAATGCTCACCTACAAGGAGCAGGGCTTGCTGGGCAGTCCGTGGGCACTCATCCTGCCCGCCATGCTGGCGCAGGGTTATAAAAGCGCCATCTTTATCCTCATCTTCTACCAGAGTTTCCTCTCCCTCCCCAAAGTGCTGGAGGAAGCCGCCCGTCTCGACGGCGCCTCCGACCTGCGCATCTTCCTGACCATTGCCATCCCCTCGGCGCTGCCCGCTTTCATCGTCTCCTTCATCTTCTCCGTCGTCTGGTACTGGAACGAAACATTTCTCACATCCATCTTCCTTGAAGGCGGCGTGACCACTCTGCCCATGCAACTCTCACGTTTTGTGCAGGCATACGAAAACCTCTACCCGCCCGGCACCGTCAACATCTTCGACCGCCTCAACGAAGCCGTCAAAATGAGCGGTACATTCTTGAACATCGCCCCTCTGCTGGTGATGTACTTCCTGCTGCAAAGATGGTTCGTCGAATCCGTGGAAAGGACGGGCATTACCGGTGAATAAGATTTTCTCCCTGCTTGCCGTTTTCCTGCTCCTGCTGACAAACTGCGCCTCACCCTCGACGCCGCAGCCTGTCCCTGCCGCCCCAACCTTTACTCCCGCTCCAACCTTCACCCCCACCCCTGAACCTGTCACTCTGGAAACCGTCATCGAGTACGAGATGAGAGGCGCGTTCGATTTCTTTTGGGAACAAGCCAATCGAGACCTCGCCAGCCCCGGCTACGGTCTGATCCGTGATCGTTATCCCGGCTCGCCCGGCATCTCCAGCGTTGCCGCGATCGGCTTTGCTTTATCCGCTTATCCCATCGGCGTCGAAAAAGGATACATCACCTACGAGCAAGCCTACGAGCGCGCCGACAAAACCCTCGATACCCTGCTCGGCATGGAGCGCACCGAAGGCTTCTTTTATCACTTTGTGGATATACAAACCGGCAAGCGCGCCTGGAACAGCGAAGTTTCGAGTATAGACACCGCCATCCTCATGATGGGCGTCCTCACGGCGGGTGAATATTTCGGCGGCGATGTGCAAACCAAAGCCGGCCAACTCTACCGCGACGTGAACTGGAATTGGTTTGTGGACGACTCGCGGAATATGTTCTACATGGCATACCGTCCCGAAAAGGGCTTCGAGGGTCACTGGGATTTCTACGCTGAGCAGTTGATGCTCTATGTGCTGGCGGCGGGTTCGCCCACCCATCCTACCGACGACAGTTTATATTATGGCTTCACGCGCCATGTTGCAAAATATGGAGACGGCGAACCGTTCATTCATTCCTGGTTCGGTTCGCTCTTTACCTACCAGTTCAGCCACGCCTGGCTCGACTTTCGGGACACCACAGACCGCGAAGGTATGAACTGGTTCGAGAACTCTGTCCGTGCGGCGCGTGCCCACCACAACTTTGCCGTCAACATGGACGAAAAATACACCACCCTGGGTCCCGCCGCCTGGGGTTTGAGCGCCTGCGATGGACCGAACGGCTATAATGGCTTGTATGGAGCGCCTCCTTCTGGTTATGATAACCGTGCGCATACTGTGGACGATACCGTTCCGCCTTATGCCGCCATCGCTTCGATCCTCTTCCTGCCCAATGAATCTGCTCAGGCGATGCTCAACTACTACAGCATCGAACCGCTCAAAGGAAAATATGGCTTTCAAGATGCCTATAACCTGACGAAAAACTGGTACGCCTCCGATGTCATCGGCATAGACAAAGGCATCAGTCTGCTCATGCTGGCAAATTACCAAAACGACATGGTATATGCCATCACCATGAAGAACGAATATCTGCGTAACGGACTGGAGCGTTTGCAAATTACAGCTACTCCCTAATTTCAGGGAACGACAGAGAACGCCCATCTGTCCTTATCGCACAAGAAACTTGAAATCTGACACTTGAAACTCTCTATGACCACTATCCGCGACATCGCCCAAAAAGCTGGCGTAAGCATCACCACCGCCTCCTACGTGCTGAACAACACCGGCAACATCAGCGAAGCCACACGGCAGCGCGTCTTGCAAGCAGCTGATGAACTCAACTACCATCCCAACGCCCATGCCCGCCACCTCAAGAAAGTGCGCACCCGTAACATTGGGGTGTTCATCTCGCGTTTTGGCGGTGCGTTTTACGAAGACATTCTCGAAGGGATTCACAGCGTCATTTTGGATACCGATTACGAACTGCTGGTTTGCCCTGAAAGCCGCTCGCCGCGCCGCATGTTGCTGCATCGCCAGGTAGATGGCGCCATTGTGTTCGATTCGAAAGTCTCAAGCGAATCATTGCTCAAATTGGCCTCGCAGCGCTTCCCCATCGTGGTGCTCGACCGTCAACTGGAAAAAGATTTTTTGCTGTCCATCTTGCTTGATAACGCACAAGGCGTGCGCGAGGCGTTTCATCACTTTTATGCACAAGGGCTGCGCCGCATGGTGTATGTGGCCGGCTCGCCAGATTCTTTCGACAATGCTGAACGCGCCCGTACCTTTCTTTATGAAGCCGAACAACATGGCTTGCATGTGCCGGTTGTCCAGGGGCATTTCACCGAAATCTCTGGTTACGAAGCCGCTCAATCTGTCTTGCACAGCGACCCCCTTCCCGAAGCCGTCTTCTGCGCCAACGACCAGATGGCCATCGGCTTCTTGCGCGCCATGCGCGAGCGGGGGCTGCGTGCGCCTGAAGATATTGCTGTTGCCGGTTTCGATGACATCCCACTGTCCCGCTACATGCAGCCCACCTTATCTACAGTCGGCGCATCGCGTTTCGATTGGGGCGCTACCGCCACCCGTCAACTAATAGACTTCCTGGAGACGGGAGCAATCTTCCGCCCGTGCCGCATCCCCACCCACTTTATTGCCCGTCAATCCTCCCAAAAATAACAACGCTGCCTCATGAACACCGCCGCCCTCCTCCGCCAGGAACTCGATGGCTCGATTCGCTTCTTCCTCGACCACACCAACCTCAACCCGCACAGCCCCGGCTTTGGTCTGACCGTTGACTCCACCAAAAAACCAAATCTTGCCTCCATCGCCGCCAGCGGATTTGCCCTCACTGCCTGGGTCATCGCCGCCGAGCGGGGCATCCTTACCAAAGAACAGGCGCAAGACATCACGCGCGGCACGCTCGAAACCCTGCTCCAGCGCGCCAGCCATCACCGAGGTTTCTTTGCCCACTTCCTGCACATGGATTCCGCCCAGCGCTGGGGCAAATGCGAATACTCCACCATAGACACCGCCCTGTGTCTGAACGGAGTCATCACCGCCGCCGCCTATTTCCAGGATTCCGCCATCCGCGACCTGGCGGCGCAACTGCTGGAGCGCGTGGACTGGCGCTTCATCGTCTTCGAGGAGAACGGGCAGGCGCTCTTCTACATGGCATACAACCCCGATAACGGCGGCGATTACGTCCACGGCGCGCCTGGCTTCATCAGCCGCTGGGATATGGCGGCGGAACAAAAGATGATGTACTTGCAAGCCGCCTCACACCTCGACCCAAGCCTGGCGCGCCGCCTCTATGCGGGCTTCCGCCGAGACATTCGTCTCTTCGATGGCAAACCCATCATCATCAACCCTGGCGGCAACCTGTTCGCCTACCACTTCAGCGAAGCCTGGCTGGATGCGGCAAACTATCTCGACCCCGACGGCATAGACTGGTTCCAAAACACCCGCCGCGCCTGCCTCGCCAACCGTCAGTTTTGCATCGAACATGCCGCCCAATACAAAACCTACCACGCCTGCAGTTGGGGACTCAGCGCAGGCGACAGCCCCTTTGGCTACGAAGTCGCGGGGAGTGAGCCGTCCCTCGTCCCGCCGCACCACACTGGCACGGTTTCCATTTACAGCGCCCTCTCCTGTCTGCCCTTCATCCCCGAAGAAACGCTGGCGATGATGGACTATCTCATCGCCGAACACCCGCAAACCTGGGGCAAATATGGCTTCTTCGATTCCTACAACCTCGCCGTCAACCCGCCCTGGTACAGCCGCTCCCTCTACGGCATAGACAAAGGCTGTTCGATGATTATGCTCGAAAATCACCTCACCCGCCTGATGTGGGATGTATACACCCACAGCGCCCCCATCCAAACCGCCCTCGAAGTGTTAGGGTTTATGCCAAAACAGGATAGACAGGATGAGTAGGATAAAAAATCCTGTCTATCCTGTGCATCCTGTTTACAGGATAAAAAACAAAAAATCCTGTCTATCCTGTACACCCTGTTTATAAAAGACTCCCATGCCCACCTTCACCTTCCATCATCAACACTTCTGGCTCGATGACCAGCCTCTCCTCCTGCAAGCGGGCGAATTCCACTACTTCCGCACCCCTGCTGACCAGTGGGAACACCGCCTCAACCTGCTCAAGCAGGCGGGCTTCAACGCTGTTGCCTGCTACATCCCCTGGCTGTGGCATCAACCTCAGCCCACCCTCACTGACTTGGACGGTCATACCCATCCCATGCGCAACCTGGCGGGCTTCCTCGACCTCGCCGCACGCATGGGCTTATACGTCATTGCCCGCCCTGGTCCCTACATCATGGCGGAGACCATCAACGAAGGCATCCCGCCCTGGGTATTCGAGCAAAACCCGCAGGCGGCGTTCATCAGTCAGGACGGCAGGACGCAAAACATCGCCTCTTACCTGCACCCCGACTTCCTGAAAAACGTCCAGGCGTGGTATCAGGCTGTGTTTGGCGTGCTCAGCCCGCGTCAAATCACGCGAGGCGGCAACATCCTGCTGATTCAACTCGACAACGAAATGGGCATGCCCCACTGGGTACGCAACATCGTGGACATCAATCCCGATACGCTGGAACGTTTCGCCGCCTGGCTGCGGGAGCATTACCCCACCCGCTTCCCCTCTGGACCTTCGGCTGGATTCCTGCAAACCGAACTCTCCCACCCCCAAGCGGAGCACGCCGTCTTCCTGCTCGAAGCCTACCGCCGCTTCTACCGAACCTACCTGCGCGGCTACATGACCTGGCTGTGGAACGCCGCCAAAGAGAACGGCATGGAGGTGCCGCCCGTCGTCAACATTCACGGCTTTGCCAACGGCGGCAAGACCTTCCCCATCGGTCTCTCGCAACTCATCGAAGTGATGGAGATGGAAGGCATGCTCAGCGCCACCGACGTGTACCCCATCTTCATCGGCGAGGGCAATTTCCATCAACTCCTGCTGGTCAACGAAATGACCAAAGCCCTGCAAAACCCCGCCCAGCCGCTCTTTTCTATCGAATTTCAGGCGGGCGGCAACCAAGATTTCAGCGGCGCGCAAACCTCGTTTTACGACCTGCACACCCGCTTGTGCGTCTCCTGCGGTATGCGCGCCATCAACCACTACCTGTTCTTTGACGGTGAAAACGACCCTATTCTCAGCCCCATCAAAAGGCACGATTGGGGACATCCCGTGCGCAAGGATGGCTCTCTGCGCCGTCACTATGCCCGCTACCCGCGCCTCTCGCAAACGCTCGCCGCCTATGGACGTGACCTCATCCTTGCCCGCCCCAAAACCGTCACCACCATTGGTTTTCTGCTCGACCAGTTCATGACCGAAGTCAACAACCCCTTCACGCAAAAAGCGACAGATATCCTCACCCATCAGCGCGAGGTCATCCTGTTTGATTTCCTGGCGCGGGGGCTGGCGCTTACGCATCGTCCCTTCGATGCACTGGAACTCTCCCGAGCCGCGCTCGACCCCGCCCAAACGCCCACGCTGTGGGTGATGATGGAAAGCCAGTGCGACGCCGCCGTTCAGCAAAAGTTGATAGATTACGTCCATGCAGGCGGCAGGTTGATTGTGGCAGGGCGCATGTGCCTGGAGGATTTTCATCGCCAACCCTGCACTCTGCTCCGTGATGCGTTGGACATCAAAGAGATGATGGGCGGCGAGCCATTCAAACACGAACTCATCCGCGCCTTTGGGTATCAGGATGTCCCCGCCTCATTCGTGGAGCGGTATGAAGGGGAATTCGATGAAGTCTTTGCCACAGCAGGCGAGGGAAAGGTGACAGGTTTCGTCAAAACGCTCGGCAAAGGGCAGGTGATGGTCTTTGGCGCGGCATTGGCGGCAAACACGCTCGACGACCTGGATATTTTGAATCAGATGGCGCACCGCATGGGCGTCCTGCCGCTCTTCGAGATGAGCGACTGGGCAGACGTACGTCTTTTGGAGGGAGAGAACGGCAATTTTCTGTTCGTCAACAACTATCAGGACGACCCCATCGAGATGACTCTGGCGTCGGCGAGGGAAAGGCTCTTTGGCGGGACTCTGCTCAAGGTTCCTGCGCGATGCGGGCTTATCCTGCCGCTGGAATGGACGGTGAAGCCGGGCATTGTCATCCACTCCCTCACCGCCGAAGTGGTCGTATTCTGCGAAACAGATAACAGATTGTTCCTGCGCCTCGACCCTCCCCAATTTACCGCTGAATTGACTTTGAGTGGCTATACTTGCGCCCCATCACTCATGATTGAGTCCATTGGCGAACAGAGATTGAAAGTGAGCGCACAAAACGGGCTCCTCGAACTAATAAAAGAAACAGGAGACGCTTAAGTGGTGATGCTTGTAATTGTAGGGATTGAATCGTGATGTCCTGAAATTTCAAACTGTGCACACACTCACGCCAGTCAAATGGTCTATAAATTAGTTAGAAAGTAGGCGTATCTGCATACCAAGGATGTGAGGCAAACCTTTACTAATCTTGCAAACTCCAGGGTTTGATTTCTGGCGGGTGCAGCCAGGCGAGCCAGCCGCCTTTGGGGTGGCGACGGGTGGGGTCTTGTTTTTCGAGGGCGACGAGCAACATGCTGATTGCAAGGATGACGGCGCCGATGATTTGAAGTGTGGTCAAGGTTTCTTGCAGAATATAGTAGCCCAGTAAGAAGGTGATAAACAATTCGCCTAACCCCAGTAGCGCCGCTTGTAGTCCGCCGATGTTTTTGATGCCCAGGAATAGCGTGAACCGCGAAGCAAAGGTGACCAGGGTGAGTAAGAGAACCGGGGTCCATTCTCCACCTGGTCGGGGTGGTGTGCGGTCGAAAATCAGGTAGAAAGGTATCGTGACTGCGCTCATCGAGAGTAGGGTGTACAAGGTAACGGTTGGCGCAGGAATTTCATATAAGACACGTTGATTGATAGGAATGTGTAGGGCATATAGGATGGCTGCCCCCAGCATCATCAGAACCGCCGGTAAGGGGGCGGTTGCTCCATCGGCGCGCGTGAGCAGGAAGACGGCAACAGCGGCAATCCCAACCCGAATGAAGGTGAGCCGACTGACAGGTTGTTTATCCAGAAAGGTGAAGAGTGCAACGAACAGAGGGTAAAGAGAGTAGAGCAGTTGCCCTAGGCTGGCGGGGAGTGAACCCAGGGCTTGATAGTAGAGCAACGAACCGAATCCGTTGAGTGCTCCTGCTAGAAAACAGCCAAATAACCCCACCGGAAAAATGTATAAGAATTGGCGTTTGAATATCAACAGATAGGCTAACATCATCAGCGCAGCCAGACCTGTGCGAATGGCAACAACAAGCAAGGGAGAAAACCCCTCCAGGATTGCCCATCGGCCTAGAACGGGGTTCATTCCCAAAAACATTGCAGAAGACAGGGCTGCGACAATCCCCAAACCCTGCCGTGTTTTGGTAGCCATCGTAATCCTTTCAAGCCACTGATTTGTCAAGGCGCGTGAAGTCATGCGCCCATTTTAGTGTTGCACTCCACTTTTTAACAAAACTGTTCCATGTTAAACTAGACACGGGCATATACAATTTTGTCAGGTATAGCCCGTGTAGACCAAAGTTCTCGCAAGAATCCAAATCGTATCGCTTTAACGTAAGAGTGCCTTGACTTCCTCGAGGAACTCATCGCTCATGAAGTCCCCTTTTTGCATGAGTGCCTGAATTTGCCCTTGCAGACGGGCTTTCTCTTCAAGAGTCAATTCTTTGGCAGTGGAGACAATGACCGGAATTTCAGCAGTGTCAGGATTGGCTTTGAGTGCCTCCAGGACCGAGAAGCCATCCATTTCCGGCATCATCAAGTCCAAGATAATTAGGTCAGGGTGTTCGCGATTGACGAGTTCCAGGCCTTCGCGTCCATCGGCAGCCTCAAAGAGGGTGAAATCGCCCTGCGATTGCAAAATGCGACGCACGAGGCGGCGGGCATCAGGCGTATCATCTATAATTGCAACGCGGGGGAAACGGTCAGGGGCTACCCGGCTGAGAGCGGCTAACAGACCTTCTTGTTCGGTGGTGGTTTTGGTGGCGGTTGCTTCGGCTTGTGGAAGGACGACGTTGCGTGCCCAGCCACTGCCCAGCACCAGTGGTTCAGCAGGCATGGTATGACCGGTGCAGTTGACCACGACCGTGTCTGTTGGTTTGATGACCCCGGCCCGAATTAGCTTGAATAAGCCGGCAAACGCAACGGCGGCGGCAGGTTCGGCAGAGATGCCTTCCATTTTGGCCAAAACGTGCATTGCACGGAAGGCTTCGTCATCGGTCACGCTCTCGAATACGCCACCGTGTTGTTTCATTTGCTGTCGTAACAGGCTATAGGAACGTCCTGGTGTACCTGTGGCGAGTGTTTCGATATGGGTTTTGGGGTTGGTGACGGGGATGGCCTCTTCCAGGTCGTCTTTCCAGGCATGTACCATCGGGGCGCATCCTTCGGACTGAACAGCGATGATGCCAGGCATTCGGTCGGTTAAGCCCATGCTCATCATTTCTAAATAACCTTTGGCAACACCTACCGGCCCCAAGCCACCACTGACCGATTGGATATACCAATCTGGCACGCGCCAGCGCAATTCGCCAGGCGGCGTGTTGGGAGGCGGACCAAGTTGCTCGGTTAGTTGTTCGGCCACTTCGTAGGCGATGGTTTTCATTCCCTCCACCGAGGTGATAGTGCGGGTGCCCATGTCGTGGTATAGACCGCGTTTTTGGGCAAATTCGGCCGCGATTTGTTTGACTTGGTCGTATGAACCGGTTACTTTGACGACCTGACTGCCATAGAGAGCAATTTCGCGCATTTTGACTGCTGGTACCAGGCTAGTGACAAATGCCCAAAGTTTGATGCCTGCTCGTGCGGCATACGCCGAATAGGCAATTGCAACATTGCCGGTCGAGGCAGCGACCATTTCCGTGATACCGGCCTCCTTAAGCGCAGCAATCGTTAAGGCGGCCTGGCGGTCTTTGAAGGAAGCCGTCGGTCCCTGCCGTTCATCTTTGATGTAAATTCCTGGGCATCCCAGCATCATGCCCATATTGATAGCGCGAATGAGCGGTGTGCCGCCCTCGCCGAGATACAAACCAGGGTTGGGATTGCGGACAGGTAAGACTTCACGATAGCGCCACAGGTCGAATGGGCGTTTCGCGAGTTCTTGCTTTAAGATTTGGGCTGCTTCGGCGTAATCGTAAATGGCCTGCCGCCACTGGCTTTTGCAGTTCGGGCAGTTGATGGTGAGGGGGTGATATGGGGTTTCGTGGCCGCAATCCAGACAGCGAATAACAAAAGGCATTGCTGGCTCCTAGGCGTGAGGAGAATCCAATCGTTTGAGTGCTTTATCGAGCGTTTCGAAAAGTTCCCGTTCGTGAAGCATGGCTTTTTGTAGGAGTGTCTTTCCAAACTGGTCGAGTTGCTTTTTTTGTTCGGCGGTTAATTCGACACCGGTTACAACAACGACAGGCAAGTCACGTAATTCGGGCGTGGTACGCAATCGTTCGAGGATAGTAAACCCGTTCATATCCGGCATGAACAAGTCCAAAATAACCGCTTGCGGGCGTTTTTCCAGCAAGAGGTGCCAGCCCTGTTCGCCGCCTTGTGCAGTCATAGCATGGTATTTCCCGTGTTCGGTGAGGATTCGTTTGATTAGGTTCAAATCTTCTGGAGAGTCATCAATAATCAACACTTCATTTATGCTGCCATCGCCATTGAGCATCTTCAGGGAATCAAGCAGGTCTTCTTGTGAAATGGGCTTGACGAGATAATCGGCTGCGCCCAAGCTGAAGCCTTTTTCTTCCTCTTCGACAATGCTGCAAATAATGACCGGAATGTTGCGCGTTTCTGGGTCCGATTTGAGTTCTTCCAGCACCGACCAGCCATCTATTTCGGGCATCATAATATCAAGCGTAATGGCATACGGCTTAATCCGCCGGGCAATATCTCTGGCTGTGATGGGGTTGGTGGCACCAATCACGTGGTAGCCTTGTTGTTTCAAGTAACGCTCATACAGGCTGATGATTTGGACATCGTCATCAATGCACAAAATGGTGCGTTGTTGCTCGCTGACCGATTCGGGGAGCGGTATGTGGAAGAGCGGCATGGTGAAGTAGAAGGTGCTGCCTTTGCCGAGCGTGCTATGCACGCCGATTTTGCCGCCGTGCATCTCGACCAGGTGCTTACAAATCGACAGACCAAGACCCGTACCGCCAGTTTTGCGGGTGGCCGAGGAATCGACTTGGGAGAAGGCCTGGAAGAGTTTTTTCTGGTCTTCTGGTGCAATGCCAGGGCCGGTGTCCGTTACGCTTATCATGACTTCAGGAATACCGGTTGATGGGGTGTGCAAGCTAGCGCTGACGGTGATGCTGCCTTCCTCGGTAAATTTGACAGCGTTAGAGACCAGGTTGAGTAAAACTTGGCGCAGACGCATGGGGTCGGCACGTACGGTTGGCAAGCCGCTTTCTACGTTTTGGATGAGCTTGATGGGCTTGTCGCGCACCAGGCCGGCCGAGGTGGAGATGACGCTGGCGATGGCATCGGCAACGTTCAACTCTTCCAGGGTTAGTTCCATCTTGCCGGCTTCGATTTTCGATAGGTCGAGGATGTTGTTAATCAGGCCGAGCAAGTGTTGCCCCGAGTTGTAAATTGCCAGCAGGTCTTGTTGTTGCTGCTCGGTAATGGGGCCATCAATTCCTTTGAGAATGACGCGTGAAAAGCCGATAATGGAGTTGAGGGGCGTGCGCAGTTCATGCGACATATTCGCCAAAAACTGGCTTTTGATGACATCCAGTTGTTTCATTTCCTCCATGGATTTCTGGACCGTCTGGTAAGAGCGAGCGTTATCAACGGCGACAGAAATTTGATCGGCCAGGGTCTCTAGCACGGCGATTTCTTCTGGATGGAAGGTGTTAATTTCGTCGGAGTGAATATCGAGCGCGCCGATGACGCGTGCGCCGATTTTGAGCGGAATGCCGACCTGAGAGCGCGTTTGTGGTAAGAGCGGATTGGGACGGTAAAGCGGGTCGAGAGCGGTGTTGTTGATAATGAGCGTGGTGCCTGTGCCGGTGACAGAGCCAATCACCGATTTAGAGCCAACGGGGATGGAATATTGTCTTTGTTTGAGTTGTTCCCCTGCTTCACCGGTTCCTTCACGCAAGGTAGCATTGTAGCTATTGTCATCCACAATAAATAGACCGACAAAATAATAGCCAAAGCGTGTGCGAATCAGGTCTACCGCACGGCTGAACAAGATGTCCATGTCGAGGGTGGAGGTGATTAGGCGGGCGACTTGTGTCGCTGTTGCTAAGTATTCGTTTTGTCGGCGCAGGCGCTCTTCGGATTGTTGGGTTTGTGTAAACAGTTGAGCGTTGCGAATGGATGTGGCGACTTGGTACAAGATGGTTTCGGCGAGTTGGATTTCGTCATCGGTGAAGGTGCGCTCCAAGTCAAAGGTGTCGAACCCGACGGTGCCAACCACCTCGTTTCCCGATAGCAGGGGAAGCAAGAGGATGTTCTTGGTGCCGCGTGCTGCCAGGACGTGTTTAATGTTGGCCGTTAATGGGTTGTTGAGCACGTCATAAATGAAAAGGGCCTTTTTCGTTTCTAACACCTGCAGGGTTGCCGGGCTGGATGTAACGGGGATGGTCAAGCCAATATCGCCCTTGCCATCGGGGGGGAGGGGAGCATCGGCAGTGAGCGTTAGGCTGGTGCCGTTCTGGTCGAGCAACGCAATCCCTACGTGCCCAATTTTGAAAGTGGCTTGCAATTCTTCGGCAATTTTTTGCAGGCTAGCTTGAATTTCGAGCGAGCTGCTGACCAGGGAAGTCAGCCGGTTGATGAGTTGCAGGTCTTGCAGGGTTTTTTGCTGGTTGGCATAGAGAAAGGCATTTTGGATGAGATTGGCGAGCTGCCCGGCAATGTTTTCTACCAAAGCCAAATCGTTGGGTGTATAGGCATGGTAGCGGTAACTTTGAACGGAAATGACCCCTAGAATGTTGTTGCCTTTTAGCAGGGGGACGTAGATGAGAGAGGCAGAAATCTTTTTGGTGCCAAGTCCAACGTTTTTCGATTCGAGTGCTTGTACTTCTTCGCGTGTGCGCAGGATCAAGCGGGGCTTTTTCTCCCGTAGCACTTCGCTGATGGTGTTGTTGCCCAGGCGGGAGGGTGCCAGTTCGAAGCGCTGGCCTTCATCTATGACCAGGCGGTAGTCAATCATATCGTTGGAATACAAGGCCATGATGAAGGCATCCATCGGCAAGAGTTCGGATGTTTTTTCGTAAACGGCTGCGATGATTTTATCAACTTCGATTTCCTCGGAAGCCACACGCACAATTTCGTTCAGCGCGGCCAGGTCGGCGGCGCGTTTTTGGGTTTCATCAAATAGCCGGGCATTTTGGATGGCGATGGCAACTTGGCTGGCCATGGCCACCAGCAGGTTTTTATGACGCTCGGTGTAAAGGTGGGGGGCTTTGGTGCTTTGCACGACGATGGCGCCTAAAACTTGCTCACCTAGCACCATCGGCACGCCCAGCCAGCATTGCGGAATGACATCATCACCTATTAGTAAGATTTCTATGCCCAGCGCTTCGGCGCGCTCTTTCACACGGTCAGGAAACAAGAGCGGCTGACGGTCATGAATGACCCGCGCGGTCATACCATTTTCGAGCGTTGTTCGTTCGATGCCGGCTGGCACACCATCAAAGTAAATGGCCGGAAAGGAAATTTCATCGGTTTCGGGGTGGTAAATGCCAACAAAAAAGTCTGAAACATCCATGAGCCGACCGGCGTATTTGTAAAGTGCCTGGGCCACTTCCTGCACTGAAAGCAGCGAGGAAATTTCGCGTGCCATCTCGTTCAGTACGGCCAGTTCTGCGTTTTGGGCTTCGGTTTGTTGGAAGAGCCGTGCGTTTTGTAGTGCAAGACCCAATTGGTCTGCTACTTGGCGCACCAGGTTTTGTTCGGTTTCGTCCCATTCGTAGGAGGGGTCTGCCTCTAATTCCAGCACATTCCATTCAGAAGCCACCTGAAAGGGCAAGGCAAAAACCGAGGCATCGCTTCGCGCAGATACCCGTGCATTCACCGTTACGGCCGTTGGAGTGGAAACTGTTCGCTGCGTTGGTGCTTTGATTGGGGATTCAAACGCAGGCTGGCGAACCGGCTTGGGGGCGCCGGTTGCTTGTCCTTCGGCTGTTTCGATGTCAGTAAAGAGTTTATTGAGCCGATTGCGAATCTTTTTGTTGCTGGACATAATCAATTAACTCCTGGGCCAGAACGCGATATTGCTGTGAGCCGCGGCTGGTGGGGCGGTACTGGGTAATGGGTAAACCAATAATTGGGCTTTCGCGCAAGCGTGTATCTATTTCGATAACGGTTTGGAATAAACCGCTGCCAAAGGTTTGTTCCAACTGTTCGCGGATGACTTTGTGCGTGCGGTTTCGCTGGTCCAGCAGGGTGATGAGAATGCGGTAAGCCAGACGTGGGTTAGAATCTCTGCGCACGCGACGAATGAGCGTCATCATATCGCGCAGTGCATAGGCAGAGAAATACTCTGCTTGGGTAGGGATAATCAGCAGCTCGGCGGCGGTCAGGGCGTTGTAGGTAATAGCACCCATAGAAGGTGGGCAATCCAGGAAGATATAGTCGTACTCCAGGGGTTGCTGCCGCAGCGCGTTGTTGAGCGTGAATGCGTAATTGCTGCGCATGGGCAGATTTTGTTCGACCTCTATCAGTGCCGGGCTGGCAGGGACAATATCCATGCTGGGGGTGCTGGTTTTGGCAATCGCTTCGCGGATGTTTAATCCGTTCATGAGAACATCATGGCTTGTGTTTATTGCCTTCGCGGGTTCAATGCCATTGGCCAGACTCAGGTTGCCTTGCGGGTCCAGGTCAATCAATAGAACCTTGCGGTTTGTTTCTGCCAGCGAAGCGCCCAGCGAGTATGTCGTGGTGGTTTTTGCCACTCCGCCTTTTTCATTTGAGATGGCGATAACATAAACCATACGTCCTCCTAGCCTTTTTCTTCCTGCGTGGGTTGATAAGGAAGAATACGAACATCTTTTACGCTGAGCGCTTGCTTCAATTCATTAATAGCGATTGCAATCATCTCATTCGGGTCATTGGTTGAACGGATTTTCGAGGTGATTTGTGAAACCATCCGTTCTTGTTCGGCTCGTTCGGCGGTTTGTGTGAACAAACGGGCATTTTCCGCAGCCAGAGCCACGCGGTCGGCCACTGCTTGGGCAATATCCACTTCGTCCTGGCTCCAGGCACGCCCGGTAGGGGCCTCGACATCGAGAACCCCAAGAACCTCCCCGCGCAATACGATGGGAATGGTCATTTTGGAGGTTTGGCCATTTGTTTCAACCACTACTTTTTGTTTGGCAATTCGTTCGGCGGTTTCAGGGTCGATTGGCTCGATTGGGGTAACTTGGATGGTGTCGTAGCGGAACCCGGTCAATTTTCGTTTGCGCATAAGGCTCGACCAACCACTTTGGATAAACTGGCGGTAGAGCGATTGCGCTTCAAGCAGGGATTTTTGTGTTTCTTGGAATAGGCGTGCGTTTTCAATGGCAGCGCCGATTTGTGCTGCCAGGGTGGAAAGAATTTCAATATCTTGCTGATCGAAGGCATTGGGAGCTGTGCTTTGCACATCCAAAACGCCGATGATGCGCCCTTCTGCGGTCAGCGGCAGGGCGATTTCTGAACGTGTTTTAGGCAGGTCAGGGTTATCGAAGAAAACAGCATCTTGACCTACATCGAGCGCAACACGTGCAATTCCCGAGGCTGCGACATATCCCACAATCCCTTTCTTGCCGACTTCCAGGCGATGTCCGCGCTGAAGCATTCTTTGCCCGCCCTCGCTGTTGCTGGCTGCTAAGACGGCATACGTGCCTTCGCGGTCAAGCAAGAAAATGCCGGTGTGATAGTGGCCTAGCTTATCACTGACGGTTTGAGTGATGCTGGGTAGGAGTTGGTCCAAATCTCGAATTTCGGTGATAGCACGTGAAATTTCGGCAACGGCTTGAAATTGAAGTGCGCGGCGGCGGTTGGTTAGGTTGGCTTCTTCCAGTTCTTGTGCTTGGCGGGTGAGTGCTTCGGATTGCTGTTGGAGCTCGTGGGCGGTGCTTTCCAACCGCGCCACGTAGTCTTGCAGCTCGCGTTGTGCCTCTTCGAGCAAGGCATTGGTTTCGCGTGCGGCTTGTTCGTTGGCGCGGGCTCGTGTCAGCAGGTTTTGAATGCGCCGTAAGGCAAATTGCAATAAGAATGCCGCGCTAACATAGCCGAGACCGGGAAGGACCATGTTTTGTACAGGGGAAATGGTTGTTTTGGGAAATGGATATAAATCTCTCATATCCATGGAAACGAGCAAGGCATGTGAAATTCCCATTAAGATGGCCGTGGCCATGGTGGCGCGAAACCCAAGCAATAGGCCGCTAACAAAGATGGGAATGACCGAAAAAATCAACAATGGTCGCGCATCACCCCGTCCGGTGTAATCCAAGTAGATAATCGCGGCGATTGTAGTGATAACGGTAAGATAACTCGCAACGGTAAGATACCCTTTTTGACTGAGCCAATAACTAATCAGCAGTGTGGATGTGACTGAGCTCGTAATAATTGTCAGCGTAATGCCCAGGGTAGGTACAAGAAAACTCACCGGCAAAACAATCACACTTAAAGCGAAGAGTGCGGTCTGCACTTGAAATAGCGCTAGGGCACGGCTGGTCTTATCCTCGTCATTGGGGAAAACGGGCGGGGAGGGAAGTTTCCACTTCATAGGCCTTTTCCTGTTTTTGAGTCGCTCTTCAGGCGGATGGAGACCTGCGAACCGCTTAACGCCTGCCCCAATTCTTCGACTGCAGTTTGGAAAATGTTTTCCAAGTTGATGGATGCGCCAATTTTGGCGGAGATTTCGCCAATCATCTGCTCTTTGACGGCGCGTTTTTGCGAATCTTCCAGCAGGCGGGCGTTTTCTGCCGCAATGGCCAGCCGTTCACTGACTGTCTTAATAATATCGAGCTCATGTTCGCTCAGGGGACGGTCGGCAGGTGGACGAATGCCCAGGCTGCCAATGACCTGCCCGCGCACCGTAATTGGAATAGTCAGTGTTCCATCTTCTTTGGCAGGTGGTTTTTCTAATGGCAAAAGAACGGCGCCATCGTAGTAGTAGCCGCTTTTTTGCATTCTTTGAACAGCGGTATGCCATTGTCTTCTTGCGTCTTGCTGCAGAATGGTTTGAAGCTCGGCTTGTGAGCGTTGAATGGCTTCAAAGAGGCGCGCATTGCGGATGGCGGTACTGACTTGGCCAGCGAGTGCGCTCAGGATTTCTACATCTTCTTCTGAGAAGGCGTTCGGTTCTGTGCTTTGTACATCCAGTGCACCGATGATGAGGGCGCCATCTCGCAAGGGCAAGGCCATTTCAGAGCGTGTTTCGGGCAAATCGGGGTTGTTGAAGAACACTGTATCGGTGTCGGTATCCAGTGCAATGCGTGGGCGTCCCATGGCAACGACATTGCCAACAATGCCAGTTTCACCGATTTTTAGGCGGTGTCCGCGTTGTAACATACGTTGACCGCCCGGGCTGTTTGCTGCACGTAAGATGGCAAATTGGTTGCTAGCGTCATTCAGAAAGATACCAACGTGATAAAAGCCGAATTTTTCGCTGATGGTACGGGTGATGAGGGGCAGCAGATCATCCAAGTTTTGCACGGTAGCAATTGCGTTCGAGACGGCCGATACGGCCAGTAGTTGCTCGGCGCGGCGTTGCGAGCGCTGATTGGTCAGCTCAAGCTCGGTGGAGCGCTGCAGGAGTTCTGCTCCGCGTTGTTCGAGGTCGGCTGTGCGTTCGGCAATCGTGGCTTCCAGACTGCTTAAGGTTTGTTTCAGCTGGTCATTCATGGCGTTGAGCGTAGCAGCCAGGGTGCCAAGCTCGTCTTGTGAGCGCACTTCGGCGCGAACATTGAGATTCCCATTGGATATTTCCTCCGCCGCGCGGGTTAGTCGTTCGACGGGGGTGGTAATGGTGCGCGAAATAAACAGTGTGGCAGCCCCTAGCAGAAAACTGGTGAGCAAGGCAGCGGCAGTAATGGCGCGGCTTTGCTGTAAAACCGGTGCCAGGGCAACCGATGTAGGCTGCAAGAACGCCACTTTCCAGGGTTGTTTAGACGTATAGACAGCGGCGCCTTGCATCGATTCGCCGAAAGACTGGTCGCCAGTTTCCAAAAACGGTGTGATGTTAATATTGCTTAGTCCACGCGCCAGAGAGGTCATGCCAAGAGAAATTTCTGGTGCGTATGTATTTTCTTCTAACCGCTTTTGCGCTTTGAGAAAGGCAATTTGTGCTTCTCCTAACTCGGTTGCCGAGCGTGCAACGCGCTTGGGGTTGAACGGATCGGCAAGGATGATGTTATATTCATCGAATAGAATGGCATAGGAGGACTGCCCAGCGGCCTCGTTTTGTTCTCGTAAAATCTCTTCCAGTACAGACGCTCGAATTTCAACTGCCAAAATTCCCAAAATTTCGTTGGTAAACTGATTCTGTACCGGCGCGCTAATGTAGAATACGCGTCCTGTGCCGGCCGGAGAAAATCGCACTGGGCTAATATATGGTTTTCCAGTGGAATAAGGAATGCGAAAGAAATCTTCTTGGTTCTGGTTTGTGCGTGGTCCGATAGCCAGGCCAATAGTGCGTGTATCCCAGACGATATTTGCATTTTTATCGAAGAGTGCATAGGAACGGATGTTTTGGCTATCCCGTGCTGCCAGGTTTTGTAGCGTGGTCTGTACATCTGCCAAGCCTCGCACCTCGTCCTGCGCGGAGAGATAGCGCGTAATGACCGGCAAAGTTGCCTCGGCTTTGACGAGTTCCAGGTTGAAGCTTAAGTAGGCATCAATCGAGTCAGCAGTGTGCCTGGCGGCCGTTAGGAGTTTTTCGCGGGCATTTTGAGTAAGCGCAGCTTGCGTATAGTATGTTGCTGCGGCTGAGACGACAATCACTGAGGTAAGACTTGCCCCCAGGCTGAGGACCAATAATTTGTTGCGCAGGTTGAAGGACTGATATAGTAGGCCAATCGAAGCGAGCAAGATTATTCCACTAAGAATGGTGCCGATTTGGATAACAGGCATATCACGCGGTGCCACTTTGGCACGTGCTCCAGGCCAGATGATGTCTATGGCGAGAATTAAGCCAGCTACAAGAATGCCACTGACTACAATCAGCGTGCTTTTTTGTCCTTGGATGGATTGCAGTGGAACAACAATTGTGACAAGCACCACAAAAACCGCTGCGGTGAAGGCTGCACCTTCCTGAACAAACGGAACAGCCAACATCGCCATCAGCGTACTGAAGAAGAACAGCCACACACCAAACTGGACGCGGTTGTATAGGATGCTGATGGCGCTGATGATTGCCACGAAGGCTAACACATAAGGTATCAAAACTCCAATCAGGTCCAGGAGAGTTGCCGAGAGTAAGAGCGACTGGAATAAGGCAAGGCTAAACCCACCTACCAATACCGCCACCAGGGCGATAAACCAGAATATTCTGCGCGTAGGGATTGATAAAGCAAGGTAAAGTGATTTCAAGCGGTTCATGCGCCAATCCTGTTATCAGTCCGTTTGGTCGGTTTCAAATGCCACGAATACCTCGGAACCAGGGACGAGTTGACCTAGTTCTTGCAAAGCGGTGCGGAAGATGTTTTCTAGGTTGACCGATGTACTCAATTTTTCAGAAATGCGACTAATCAGTCGTTCTTTTTCAGCCCGAATTTGAGATTCTTGATAGAGGCGCGCATTTTCTGCCGAAATAGCTACGCGCTCGGCGATGGCTTGAACGATGGCGAGCTCATCTTGTTTCCATAAGTCTTTATTGGGAACACGAATATTTAATGCGCCAATCGTTTCATCGCGGACTTTGATGGGAACGGTAAGGGTGGCTTGTTCACCCGTTCGAGCCAATGGTTCGCCATCTGCTGCAAGACGAGGTGTTTCAGCCAGTTCAGAAGATTGTAAGGGTTGTGCACCGCTCATGGTGTAACGAAAGCCAATCACTTGTCCGCTACTAATCAGTTGGTTCCATGCGCTTTGCGCGTATTCCCGCGAGACCGTTTCCATCTCCGCCAGGGACTTTTGGCTGCTTTCAAACAGGCGGGCTGTTTCAATGGCAATGCTAATTTGTTCTGCGAGTGTCGAGAGTACTTCAATGTCGTCTTGGCTAAAAGCATTAGATTGTTTGCTTTGAATATCCAGTGCGCCAATGACGCGGTTGTTGACGACCAGGGGAATGGCCATCTCAGAGCGGGTTTCTGGCAAGTCTGGGTTGTTGAAGAAAACAGTATCTGCGCCGGTGTTGAGGACGACTCTCGGAAGACCTGTACCGATAACATATCCGACAATACCTTGTGTGCCGACTTCCAACCGGTGACCGCGTGCCAGCATGCGTTTTCCGCCGTCGGAACTGGCGGCGCTCAAGATAGCATATTGATTGCTCTCATCGGTGAGAAAAATGCCGACGTGATAGAAGTTGAAGCGTTCACTGACGACATTCACAATGCGCGGCAATAAGTCTCCCAAATTGCGCACATTGGCAATGGCCCGGCTGGTATCAGAAAGGGCTTGAAGTTGTGCGGCACGCCTTTGAATGCGGATATTCGCCAGTTCCAGTTGAGTGGTGCGCTCTGAAAGTTCATGGGTGCGTTGTTCGAGTTCTAGCGTGCGTTGGGCAACTTGCTCTTCTAGAGAGGCTTGTAGTTGGCGTAACTCTTCATTTGCTTCTTGTTGCGCTCGTGCGTTTTCTTGCGACTTTTGGAGTGAGCGATTGAGGCGGGTCATCAACGCACTTAAAGACCCTGCAATGATGATTTGGGCTATCGAAAAGATAAGCAGGTCATCTAAGCCTGTTTTAACCGCCATAAAAGAGGCGTTAATCCCACTCATGTCACGGTAAGCCACAATCGCTACGCCTATGAGTGTCATTATGGTAACGAGGGGAATGCCTGGTTTTCCCAAAATCAGCCCGCCAATGACAATGGCAACGGGAAATCCTGCCATGGCAGTATCATGCATTCCGTTGGATATGCTGGTTAAGAAGGTGATTAAGCCAATCGTCGCAAGAGGAATGAAAAACTTTGCTGGCCAGTAAATTTTGCGGGTGGAAAGCACAAACGATGCAACAATTGCGAGTTCCATGCCCGTCAGGAGCAACAGAGCAATTTGATTGGGCGGTTGCGTGAGCAGCAGGGCAACGATAAGCGCCAAGACCCCGATGCCACACACCGCGAGAATGGCACGCAACAGACGAAGATAGGATAGTTCCTCGTCATGATTATCATTTGTGGTGGAAAACCGTTCAAACCATGCTTTCATACGCTAGCTCCTGGTTGCTTTTCACTTTTTTGACCGAGCTGAATCACCACTTCAGAACCAGGGATAATGCGTCCAATCTCTTCCACTGCTGTTTTCAAGATACTTTGTAGGTTGACCGAAGCCCCGATGCGGGCTGTGACCTGACTGATGGTATGTTCGCGCGAGGCTTGAGCTTGGGAAGACTCGAGCAGGCGGATGTTTTCTACAGCGAGTGCCACACGCTCGGCAACTGCTTCCGCAATATCTACTTCGTCCTGGTCCCAGGCATGGCCGCTGTCGGATGCGATGTGTAAAACGCCAATCACTTCATCACGTATTTTGATGGGAACGACGATTTGCGAACGGCTTTCTCGTGTTGATGCGCTGGTTTTACCGGTGGCAGTTGCCTGCTGGACCTCCAGGGATTGAACGGGCGCCCGCAGTGGCCCAACTCCTGCTCTGGAGTAGCGGTAACCTAGTCGTTTGGTTTCCCGCACGAGGGTTCGCCATTCACTTTGAATGTAACGGCGGTAAATGGCCTGTGCTTCTTCGGCTGCTTTTTGGGCTGCTTGGAATTGTTGGGCGTTTTGGATGGCAATGCTCACTTGGTCTGCCATAATCGTAAGAAGTTCGATGTCTTCTTCGTCGAAGGCGGCAGTTTGGTCACTCTGCACATCGAGAATACCAATCACTTGATTGCCCATGCGCAACGGAAGCGCTATTTCGGAGCGTGTGTTAGGCAGGTCAGGGTTGTTGAAGTATATGGCGTCTGCTCCTGTATCGAGCGCAACGCGTGCCTGTCCGGTGGCTGCGGCAAAACCAACAATGCCTACCTCGCCAATTTTGAGTTTGTGATTGCGTTGTAACATGCGCTGGCCGCCCTCGGAATTGCTGGCAACCAGGACAGCATATTCTTTGGCATCGTCTATTAAGAAGATACCGACATGATAGAAGCCAAACTCACGACTAATCACTGTCGCCACACTGGGTAGCAAGTCTTGCAATCTTTGGACGGACGAAATGGCTCGCGCCACTTCGGCAATGGCACGCAGCTGATTAACGCGTCGTTCCGATTCTTGTGATTTGCTTTCCAACTCGATAGTGCGTTGCTGTAGTTCTCTGGTTCGTTCTGCTACCCGGCTTTCCAGCATCTCTATTGTATTTTTGAGGGAAAAAGACATTTGATTGAAATTTTTTGCCAACTGATCAATTTCTGCGGCTGCGGTGTTGATTTCAACCTGATGAGTCAAGTCGCCGTTTGCAATTCGGTTGGCTGAATAGGCCAGTGTTCTGAGTGGGCTGGAAATTCGGTTTCCAATGAGAATGCCGGACAAGGCAATCAACACCAGGGCGATGGCAAATATTGCCAGAGATGTGAAAATGAAAGCGCGCTCTTGTTGAATCACGATTTCGGCTTTCAAATCAACACCGAGCACTCCTACTTTTTCTCCTTGACTGTTACGAATTGGTGCGTAGCCACTCAGAAAGGAGCCGAAACTATCAGTATAAATTTCTTGGTCGGTGATTGCCGTTTCGAGGGTGTCGAAATTTTGACGCAGGGTTGGGCTGGCATCCGGGTAGCGCTCGCCAAATGATGCTGTATCAGCGTAGTTTGCTCCACCAACATCTACCACGAAATAAATCCCTTGTTCGTCTTTACGCATGGTGTAAACATAAGCAATATCCGGGTCAATATCCACAATTCGCTGATTCTGCTCGCGTACTTTTTGGTAGAGCGGGTCGGTTTCAGAAGAAATCAATACCAGCTCGTCACCGTTTTGTTGCAAAGCCGCCACTGCAGCAATGTTCATCAAGCGCTTGCGTAAATCTTGGCGGATTTGTTGGCTGAAGCTAAAGTAGAGAGAAATTATCACAATCGCAACCAGTACGGTGGCTAGTGCTGAAAAGCTGATAGCAAAAATGGTGCGCAGTGAAAGTTTACGGGAAGTGGTAGCCATGGCCGAGGTATCCATGCTGCTTACTCGTCTTCAAATTGTTTGAGCTGAATAACTACATCTGCTTCAGAGAGTACACGGCCTATTTCTTGGGCGGCAGTTTTTAGGATGGCATCCATATCGGTTGCAGCGCTAATCTTGGCTGAAATTTCGCCAATCGCGCGTTCCTTAGCCGCACGTCTTTGACTGGATGCTACCAGACGGGCGTTATCCAGCGCTAGGCCTACGCGGTCTGCAATCGAACGCACCAAGTTGATTTCTTCGGTACTCCAGCTATGCTGAGGGTTAGGCGCCTGAATACGAATGGCACCTACCAATTGTTCGCCGATTTTGAGAGGTACGACAAGCACAGGGTTTGCGTTTGGTGTCGTTTTGCTCTCTTTTTTGATAATGTTCCCTTTACGAAGCGCTTGCTCAATCTCTTCGAGTTGGATTGGAGAGGTAAGAGATTGTCCACCTAGGTTAGTATGCAGGTAGCCAATGGTGGTTTGCCGGCTGGTAAGCGCTGCCCATTCTTGTCGCACAAAGGATTGCACAATGGCTTGGGTCTCTTGGAGCGCAGCTTGATTTTGTGCAAAAAGGCGGGCATTTTCGATCGCAATTGCAACTTGGTCGGCGAGAATGGAGAGAATTTCAATATCTTCTTGGGTGAAGGCATTGGCTTGTTTGCTTTGCATATCCAGAACCCCAATCACTACGCTACGCACAACCAAGGGTAGAGCCATTTCGGAGCGGGTTTCAGGCAGGTGGGGGTTGTTGAAGAAAACGGCATCTTCGCCTACATCGAGTGCAATACGTGGTTTGCCGGTTAAGGCAGCATATCCGACAATACTGCTTGTACCAAGCGATAGTTTGTGACCACTGGCCAGCATTTTTTGTCCGCCTGGGCTGTTGGAGGCTTGTAGCACCGCGGTTCGCCGTGTTTCATCAAGCAGGAAGATGCCAACATGGTAATAACCAAAGCGTTCACTGACGGTCTCTGCAATCAAAGGGAGTAGTTTTTCAAGGTTTTGTTCTCTGGTGATGATTTTAGAAATATCTGCAATACTTTGAAGCTGCCGGGCACGTTGTTCGCTCTGCTGACTTGTTGCTTGCAATTGTGCTGTGCGCTCCTGAATGCGCTGTTCCAAACTGGCCAGCGTTTGGCTCAGTTGGGCTGTCATTTGGTTGAACACACGCCCCAGCTTGCCGACTTCATCGTCAGTGTTGATGTCAGAGCGGGCATGCAAATCACCAAGAATGATTTTTTGAGCTACTGCTACCAACGATGCAATTGGGCGCGAAATGAACTGTGCTGTAAGGAGTGCAACTAGCAGCGCGAAAGCTGTCAGTGCGATTGAGAATAAAACAAGTGTGCGGGCCTGGCGATCGGCTTGGGCGTAGATTGTGTTTTCTGGTTGCGAAGCAATCACCACCCAGGGGTTGGTGCTGAGCGGTAGACTGACGAGAAACAAACCTTGTCCTCTCTGTTTGCCAGGTGCCATCAGGGTCGTGGGGGTGCTTAGGTCTGGCAGTAAGGTGCTAATTTCTGGGAAAGGGTGATATATTGTATCGAACTGTTGTGTGTCAGCGAGTTTGATGAGGGTACTGCTCTCTATGAGAATGGTTCTCTGCCCAGATTCACGTTGAACGGATGGCGTGTTAACCAGGTATTCCAAAATAACAGCATTGTACTCAGCGCGCAACATGCCCACAATCAAACCGCTCTCGGCGCGAATAGGGGAAATAAAATAAAGTACCGGCTCATCAGGCAAGTTTGCGATACTCGAAAGTTGTGGTTCTTGCTTTAGGACTGCTAGGCGGAAATATTCGGTTTGTGCGTCACTTGTCCCAATTTGCGCAGGGTTGGTGCTTAGTACCACTTTTCCGCTCATATCTAGCAGGGCGTAGGATTGGATGAACACCGGGTTTTTGCGGACGAAGGTCAGAAGTGTCTTAATCGCAGCCGATTCGAGTTCTTCATTTCTGGAAAATAGACTTTGCTGCAAGAATTGCGCCAACAGGGGTTGTTGCGCTTCCATTTTGATGATGTCGAATTGGGAGAGGATAAACTGGTCTATTCTTTGACCGGTTTCTATGGCCAAGGTGCTGAGCGTGCTTTCCGCTTGTTGGGTGAGAATATCGCGTGTTACCGTGTTTGTGTAAACACTTAATCCGAAAATGAGCAAGAGAGTGATTGCCAGAAACGATGCAATGATCTTGGCGCGCAGTGAGAAATCTCTGAAGCGGCGGATAAGCGCTAGTAGGTAAATGGAGCCGGCAATGGCACTGATGACGTAGGTGAATTGTGGGTCATTTGGGATACCAAAATCTGGTAGGAAAAAATCGGCGATAATTGTGAGAAATCCAATGAGAATACTCGCCAGCGTGGCGTAGATTGTCCACCGGCTGGTTAGCGTAAGGTATGAAATGCTGGAGACGATGACGACAATTAGAAAAGCCAGTGCAATGCCTTGTCCTTTGGCAATGATGGGCAGGGTAAACGAGCTGGCGAGAATCGTCCCAACCAGCAAGGCGCTGCCTAGGGGTGCTTTGCCTTTTTGTGCCAAGTTAGCCGCCACGAAACTGACAGCCGCAACGACGATGGCTAACGCAATCCCGCCAAAGACATAAAGCCCTGTTTGGATGGTGGAGATGGTGGAGGCTATCGCAATCAGCGTGAATAAAATGCCATTCCACAGTCCGATGCGATAGGTGTTTCTGGCACGCCGGGCGGCTTGTTGTTGTTCATCAAAGAAGGGTTTTGTTTCGCCTGTTATCATACTCAAATAAACTCGCTACTTTGGATTAAGGCAAGAACTCTGGCGAGAGCAAGAGGTTCAGGTTAGGACGCGCAGGTAATACGCCAATCCGCACCAAAAAATCGGCGTTTAGACGGGCAGTTTGGTAAATGGACCGTCTTCGGGCAGGTTGAGCCTGAAAGATATCGTAGTTATCTTCGATGCTGAAAATTTCCAGGGAGGTATCTATGCTGATTTCGCTTGTTGGTTTTCCTAAGTGGTTAGCAATGATTTGCAAACTCTCTTGTGGGTTTCGTCGGCGAAATTCTACAGCCTCAAACCAGGCTTTTAGAAACGCGCGGATGTCTTCGCTGCGTTTATTAACCACATCGGCCCGGAAAACAATCACATCGGGGTAAAGCCCAACGAAATCTTGGCTTTTGATGAGCAGGGAATTTCCTTTGGCGATGGCGATGGATGTGTATGGTTCGTAGACAAACCCAGCATCAATCGTTTTTCCTAAGTTATCAGGTACATCCTCTGGGTTAATGTTAACCAAGATGATGTCAGACATGTTCATTCCTGCGGAAGCCAGCATTTCATTGATAAGCAGTTCATAACTGGTGCCGACCTGCACGCCAACGCGTTTACCTGTCAAGTCTCGGATGCGTTTGATGTCTGGCACCGAGACGATGGTGTTATAACTCCCGTTATCGTACACGGCTACTACTTTGAGGTCTGTGTACTTGGATACGCTGATAGCATCACCGATGGCAAACAACCCGCCGTCAATCTGTCCGGCGGCTAAATCGGGTAAGGCACGCGAAAAGTTCGAATAGAAGACGGGTGTTACTGCAACGCCATATTTCTCGAACAGGCCGTTCTTTTCAGCAATAATCAGCGTGTAGTCTCCCCACCACTCGGCGAATTCCACTCGCAAGGGAGCGTTGGGTTTGCTTTCCGCTTCAGAGAGCAGACCACAGCCTGTTAGCAACAGGAAGACCCACAACACGGGAATGATTTTGCATGGTGAGATGGCACAAAAGCGTTTCATAAAAATTATTCTGTTATTTTGCTTTCTGAGCGGGTTATCGCTTCTGGTTGAAGTTGGACAAGAACTTCAGAGCCATCTAGCAAATTACTAATTTCTTCTGCTGCAATCCGCAAGATGGTTTCCACACGCACCGAGGAGCTGATTTTGGTCGCGGTATCTGCAATGACGCGCTCTAGGTTGGCACGCCGGCGGGCTTCAGAATATAGACGAGCATTATCGAGTGCAAACGACATGCGCTCTGCAATGGCCTGGTACATACGGGTTTCTGCTTCTGTCCAGGGGACGGGTCGCCGGAGTTTTAGGGCGCCTAGCTTTTCCCCACGCACAACGATAGGCACTTCGAGCGTTGGAGTGGCTGCCTTCTCTTCATCTTCCGCTATCTTGCGCAGAGGTTCAATACTTCCTTTGGTGTACCGATAACCGCTGGTACTTGATTCTCTAACGAGCGCTCGCCAGCCGAGCTGACTGGTTTCCACGTAGATTCGTTGCATTTCTGATAAATCTTTGCGGATTTGTTCAAAGAGACGAGCGTTTTGGATAGCAACACTAATTTGGTCGCTTAGCAGACTCAAGACGACAATATCGTCTTGACTGAACGCGTTTGGTTCGGTGCTTTGTACATCGAGCGCACCGATGATGGTCTCACCTACAATGAGGGGTAAGGCTGCTTCCGAACGGGTGTTTGGCAGGTCGGGGTTATTGAAAAAGACGGCGTCCTCACCAACATCGAGAGCAATGCGGTACCGCCCGGTGTTGGTCACTGTGCCGACAATTCCCTGTCGTCCCACGCGCAACCGATGGCCGCGCGCCAACATGGCCTGACCACCTTGGCTGTTGGCAGCGCGCAAAACAGCGTATTCACCGCTTTCATCGAGCAGGAATATACCAACGTGGTAGTAACCGAATGCTTCGCTGATTTGTTGGGTAATTTGTTGAAGCAACTCATTCACATCTTGTACACTGGCGACAGCATGGGCTATCATCGAAGCAAGCGTCAGTTGCTGGGCGCGGCGCTCGTTTCTCTCATTGGCTTGCATCAGTTCTGATGTGCGTTGTTCTACCCGTTGTTCCAACGTCTCTAACAGCTCATAGATTTGTTGGCGGGTGTTTTCCAGCACGTTTGCCAGCGTGCCGAGTTCGTCTTTACGTGGTAGCACCAGCGGTGCGTTTAGTTTCCCTTTGCCGAGTTCTTGCGCAGCCGCGGTCAGGGTCTGAATCGGTTCAACCAACAAATTGGCGGTGAGATTGGCACCGAAATATACTGCTGCCAATAAGATAAGGATAATCAAAGAGGTGGACAGGGTTTGGTTAATGGCTGGCGCGAGAAAAACGGCTGTTTGCTGCGCTATGAGCGCTTTCCAAGGTTTGTATGCAATGGAAGTCACCGTGATGTAATTTCGCGTGGTTTCACCAGGCAGAACAAAGCCCGTAAACACGGTTTTTAGGGTGGCCTTCGCCAGCGCTTTCTCTAGGCTATCTAGCTCCGCATTCAGTTGGCCTGCCAATGGTAGACGACCGGCTTGTTGTAAGGCGTTTAAGACGTTGCGGTTGGGCACGGAAAGTGTTTTTGTGCGCAGGTCCGGGTCGGCGCTATGCGCCAGAATGATATTCGCATCGTCCAGAATTATGACTGAAAACCCCGGGCCGAACTGCGCTGCACTTTCTTCGGCGATTGTTTGTAGTCGCTCTGCAGATATTTTTATGCGTAACACACCCAGCAGATTGCCTTGCTCATCCAGGACGGCCTTGCTTACGAAGAACACACCACGTTGTGTGTTTTCATCCAAAACCACGTCTGAAATGTAGGTGATGCGGGTAGAGATGGTGTTTTGGAAATAGGTCGTATCTCTTTCGTTACCGCGTGTATTGCCCCGGTTATCTACTACCAGAAAACCGTCTTTATTTAATAGGCCATACGAAATCAAGTCGGGGTAGCGTGATGCTAACAGAGTAAGGAATGCCGTGTTTCCATCTGGCTTTTGTAGGTAATTTCGAATGGCGGGATTGCTGGCATCTTCTTCAACCGAGTTGATAATACTAAATAATTGTGACTCGAGTGTTTCTGTAAATGCATTCGAGTTTTGTAGCAAGGTGTTAGTGGCTTGGGTGGTGAGAACATTGGCTAGGATGAGAGTCTGAAAAATGGCCACAATGAGTACGGGTAAGATGGATGTAAGCAGAAAAGCAACCCGTAATTGTGTGCTAATGCTCTTGAATTCTGTTCCACGCAAGCCATTCAAAATCAGGATAAAAATAGCGGTACCACCGGCAACGATGAGCAAGGATGTCAGGAAAAAGCCTCCGCTTAAGCGGTTGGGGGCGCCAAAATTCAAATCGGTTGTTACAATGAGTATGCCGCTCAGAATGCTCACCAAAATTGCCCCAAGTGCACTGCGCTTTGGCAGGGTTTGCCAGGCGACCATTGAAGAGATAATCGGCAACAAGATGCCAAAGAAAATGGCAACCCATTCGATTTCATGGACCAGGAAAATACTGGCTGCAAAATTAGAAAGTAAGAGAAGCCAGATTGCACCCTGCCCCTGACCTCGTTTTCGCATCCCCCAGGCGATGGTGATGGCAAACCCATAGATGGCTTGCATGGCTATCAAGTTGAGCAAGCGCGCCTCGCGCGTAATGGCGTAGCCTGCCACATAACCAATCAACAGCAGCCAGGCACCGAGCATGTTGATGAGAGTGATAACCTGAACATTCACCTGTCTTAGGTGTGTCATATGGGTTGAGAGAGGAGTGGCGTTTTCTGGCGTGGACATTGCTCAATCCTGGTCGGTTTCTAACTGCACAATCACTTCCGCATCGGGCATTCGCTTACCAATTTCTATGACTGCTGCGCGCAAAATGTTTTCAACGTTAAATGATGCGGCAATTTGGTTAGAGATTTCACTCACTGCACGTTCGCGCTGCACCAAGTTTTGTGTTTCTGTGTATAGACGAGCGTTTTCCATCGCAATCGCCAAGCGCGCAGCGGTTTCTTCCAGCAGACCGACGGTATCTGGGTCAACGGTGGGGGTGTCAAATTGCAACGCTAAAATGCCCAACACTTGTTCTCGCAGCTTAAGCGGAGTAAGAACAGTAGCCCCTTCGTTTTCGCGTTCTGGTGGCAAGATGGTGGTGCGTCCTCTTTTGAGCGCAGATTGTGCTTTCTCTGGCAATGATTGTAGAGGAACGAGTTTAAATCCGTCGAAAACGTAACCGCGCTTGAAATCTTGTTGCAGGCTAAATTGTTGCCAACTTTCGCTGGTAAATGTTTTATAGGTGTTCTCGAGCTCAGCCAGGTTGCGTTGCAGGTCGTTGACCAGTTCAACACGCTGAATCGCAAGCGCAAGTTGGTCGGCCATGACTTGTAGTGTGGCGATGTCATCTTGGGTGAAGGCTTCGGGTTGTGTGCTTTGCACATCCAACACGCCAAGCACGGTGTCCCCTAGTTTGAGCGGAATGGCTGCCTCTGAGCGAGTGTTCGGTAGCAAGGGGTTTTTGAAGTATGCTGTATCTTGCCCGGTATCGAGTGCAATGCGCGGTGTACCGGTCGCGGCAACGTATCCTACCAGGCCAACCTGTCCGATCTTTAAGCGGTGGCCCCGTTCCAGCATTTTACGCCCGGCCTCGGTGGGTGAGGCCCGTAGGATGGCATATTCTCGCTCTGGGTCTATTAAAAAGATGCCGGTGTGATAGAAGTTGAAGCGGTCCAAAATGAGTTGGGCAGCGCGGTTCAGTAATTCTTCCAAGTCTTGGGCTGTGGTGGCATCGCGTGCCACTTCAGCAGCGATACGCAAATAGTTGGCTTGTTTTTGCAGGTCTTTTGTGCGCTCATTTACTCTGGATTCCAACGTTCTTACCAACACTTCTAGTTCATTGGCCATTTTGTTAAAACTTTCTGCCAATGCGCCCAGCTCGTCTCGCCGGGCCGAATGAATGCGTATAGAAAGTTGACCCCCTGCCAGTGCGGCTGCTTTTTGCGCAAAATCTTGAATCGGTCTGCTAATGGCTTGCGAAGTGCTATACACCGTTGTAAAAGCTACGAGTATCATCAACAAGCCAATCGAAAGATAGATGGGAATGGAATTGATTAGGCCGGCTAAGGCTTCATCTTGTTCTATTTCGGAAATTAGCACCGATTGCAGCTCAGGAATCCAGACAGAATGCCCAAACACCTCGCGGTTAGCGTAGTTGAAATATTCGCCTTGATTACCGGTTAGCAATCGGTCAAAGGCTTGCTGCACCGGCAGGCTCTCAATTTGTGTGGCAAATTGACGAGTTTGGGTGATTGGGGTGTCAATCCCTTCTATCCGGCTGACCAGGTAGGTTTCGAGTGTTTGTTGTGCGGTTGGCGCAATTTGTGCAATCTCATTTAGGGTCTTAAACGTCGTTCGCAAGGCTAGCATCCCGAGAAATCGCTCTGCCTGTGTGATGGGCTGGATGGCAAACAGGGAATACTGCACAGGCGTGCCAGGGAAATCTTTCTCGATAGAAAATGCGTGTCCTTGTTTGGCTTTTTCGAGCAAGGTGAATGATGAGATGTATAACCCTTGTATGTTGGGGTTGGTGGATAAAATCACTTTTCCAGTGGCATCAATCAGAAAATACTCTTCATCAGGTCGTCTTTGCAAGCGAAATAGATATGAACGAAACAGTTCAAGGTCAATTTTTGTAATTGCGTTTTCTGGGTCGCTGTTTAAGATAGATTGCGCCAGTCTTAACAGGGCTGTATCTTCAAGCGGTTGCGATACCTGCTCGTGAATTTCTTCTAGGATGAGTTCTATTTGGGAGGCTTTTAGATTGGAGATGGTTTCTAGTTGTTCAAACGCTCTTTTACGGCTATCGAGATAATTTGTGAACGTGCCGATCGTGATGAAAACTAAAACGGTGGTAAGCGTCAAGGCGGAGAAATTTGAAATCATCCGCCTTGAAATGGTTTTGAAGTTGATTAATCCATTGGACACGCCAATGGAGACCATAGCAAGAGTCAACAGGCCATAGATGAGCAAGGCCAAAAAGTGACTCAGGTTTTCCATCCTCAGGCGGGGATAGTTAATTTGTCTATCTATAACGATAACGGCGCTGCTTAAGAGAATGCCTATCAGCAAAATAAAGATTTTTTGTGTCCGCGTTAGGCCGGGCGCAGCCAGAAAAACAGCGATAACCGAAACTATTAAACTCAGTGGAAACCAGATCACGCCTTGCCAAAGCAAGATTTGCGCAGCAGAAAAAACACCGTTGCATAACACCAACAGCAGAACGACAAGGCCTAAGCGGTTGCGCCGCAGCAGGCTAAAGGTCGGCAGATGTAGCAGGCCGTTGAGAATGTTGATGCTGGCCACAATGAATAGCAGATAGATGTCCTCTGGGGTATCGAGGTAGCCTGCTAGGGTTAACCCAGCAATTGTCAGCATAGCTAGGCCGATAAGCGGCTGGAATGTTACAATGGCTGGGATGCCGGCAGAAAGCAATTGATACAGGCTGCGTTTTTCTGCGGATAGTTCTGGCTTATCAAGGGGGAGTTCAAAAAATTTTTGCAACATCTGGTCGTTTGAGAAAGAATTTATTGATGTTGATGATTTTCTTTTTCTGGTTGTATCAACACTGCGACTTCGGCCACGTGGGGCAGGGCATGTAATTCGCGCACCGCATTTTGCAAGAGGGCATTTACATCCAGCGAACGGCTAAATCGGTTGGAAAATTCGCTTACTTTTTGTTCACGCGCTGCTCGCCGTTGAGATTCTTCTAGAATACGGGCATTTTCTATCGCAAGCGCCACCTGACCTGCAATTCGCTCGGCCATTTCACGCTCGGCTTCGATCCAGTTCGGGTCGTTGGCTTTTCTTTTGAGCGAAATGGCACCGATGGTCTTGCCGCGCAAACTTAACGGGATAGAAATCGTTTTCTCGTCTGGGTTCTCTGTGGAAGGAGTACTTTCAGTCAATGGCGCCAAGCCGAGTGGGGTGTAAATCACGCCCTGGCGTGCACCTTGTAGGCGCACTTGCCAAGCGCTCGCCGCACTGGCAGCACTCAGTGCTTGCAGTTGTTGCAACCGCGTTTGGCTCTCTTCCAAGAGGCGGGTATTATCAATTGCCAAAGCAATTTGGTCGGCCATGTTCTGGAGCGTGTAAATATCATCAAACTTGAAGCCGTTACGTTCCTCTGACTGAATATCCAGCACGCCAATCAGGTTATTACGGACAATTAACGGCAGGGCTATCTCGGAGCGCGTTTCTGGCAGTTCAGGAATGTATATGTACGTGCTCTCTGTCGAAACGTCTTGTACAATGCGAGGCCGTTGTTGGTAGGCAGCATATCCAACGATGCCTTGCCGGCCAATTTCGGCTTTGTATCCTCGACGTAGTAGTTTTTTTCCACCTTCAGAGGAGGCGGCTTCTAATACGACGAACCGTTCGCTTGGGTCGGTCAGAAAGATGCTAACGTGGTAATATCCAAATCGCTCGGAAATCTGCTCTACTACATTCTCCAACAATTCGTTCAGGTTATGCACCATAGCCGCGGAACGTGCCACGAGTGTCGAGGCCTCCAATTGAGTCGAACGGCGATTTAACTCCGCGGTTCGCTCTTCCACCCGTTGTTCCAGGCTATCACGAATGTTGATGAGCTCTCGGTTGGTTTGCTCGAGTTCTTGTAAGCGTTGTTTTTCAATTTCTCGGCGGAAATAATTCAAAATAATCAGCAAAAAGCCCAGGTTGGTCAATGGGCCTAGTGCACCACCCAGGTTGCTTGGCAAAGAGACTCCAAAGGCGGGTAAACCGAAGAGTACAAAACCTGCATTGATTCCTAGCAGCAAAAAGATAGCCCAGCCCGAAAGCACGGCGCTGCCAACAGCCAGTCCTAAACTGATGTACACCAGCAAAGAATACGTAACATCTCGTTCGGCGATGATGATGCTTGTGTAAGCTGAGGAAAACAAACCAAGCACAGTGAGGAAGGCGCCAACTCGAAAAATACGCGTACGCGCTATGGCATAAGCCAATACCGAGAGCAAGAGCAAGGGGCCAAAGGCCCATACTATTTGGAGCAGGGTTTGGGTTGGTGTAAAGAGCGCCCCCAAACCATTGAACAGGAGATTTGCCAAAGCCAGCGCGCTCACCAGTTGCGCTTGCCGACGTTCATAGGTATCAGTGACCTGACGGGAAGGGGCGGTGATGTTGTCCCACCATCGGCTAAGCACCGAACCGGAGGGTTGCTGGGGGGAAATATCAAAGGACATAGTTGCTTATTTCTCCACTTTGAGCTCAATGGAGGCTTCGGATGCTTCCAAAGCACGGCCGAGTTCGCGAGCGGCGGTTTGTAAAATCCCTTCCACCGAAGGCGTGGACCAGAGTTTTTGAATAATCGAAGCCGAAAGCTGCTCGCGTAGCGCGGATTGATTGCTTTGTTCTATCAGGCGGGCGTTTTCAAGGGAGATTGCTACCTGTGTCGCCAACGATTCGACCCACGCTTGGTCTTCCTGCGTCCAATCTTCGCTGGTTTGGATGCGGATATACCCAATGGGCTGGTCGCGCACGTTCAAGTTGACGGAAATTTCTTTGCTGGTTTCTGCTTCGGGCATGGCGGCCGATTGCACCGCATACTCCAGCTTGCCGGCTTGGAGTGTTTCCTGCCAAGCCGATCGAATGTATTGACGATTGGCTTGGCGAAGTTCGGTTAGGGCATCTTCCATTTCTCGGAAGAGGCGTGCGTTTTCGATGGCGATGGCTACCTGGCTGGCCAGGCTTTGCAGTGTGGCAATATCATCTTGCTTGAAGTCAGCTTCGCGAATTGATTGCACATCCAGCGCACCAATCACCCGTTCGCCAACAATCAGTGGAAGCGCCAATTCAGAACGGGTATTGGGCAACAATGGGTTATTGAATCGCACCGCCGCTTCACCGACATCCATGGCGACTTGTGCTTGGCCGGTTGCAACAGCATTGCCTACCATGCTGCTTCCACCCACTTGCAAGCGGTGTCGGCGCGCTTTCAAAATTTCACCGGCTGTGCCAGTCGCATCTACAATTTCGGCCCAGCGGCCGTTGGCCGATACCAGGAAAATAGCCACGTAGTAGTAGTCGAATGTTTTGGCAATCAGGTTTACCACCCGTGAAACCAAGACATCGGGGTCAAGAATGGTGCTGGCAATCCGTCCGACTTCGTTGGAAGCACGCAATTTTTCCGTCTGCTCATCTACCCGCTTTTCAAGGTTGCTCTGTAGCGCCTCAATGCGCTCCAACATGCGATTGAAGTAGATGGCTAGCTCACCCAATTCATCACTGGCAATCACGCGGGCGCGTTGCTTCAAGTCGCCTTTTTCTACCTTTCGGAATACTTCGGTCAATTCATGAATGGAGGTGGTTGCCGTTTCGGCCGTAGAAAACGCCATGAAGACACCAATTGCACTAATGGCGAGAGAGGCCACGATTAAACTAACTTGTAGTTCCGTCAGTGTGTTGAAAGAGCCGATGGCTTCATACAAAACGCGATATGTTCTAGAGTACCCGAGCGGTGCCAGGGCCAGAATGCTGATGCCGAGCAAGGCTAGTGTGTTCAAGATAAGCTTCGTGCGCAGGCGTGCACCGATGGCACCTTTGATTTGTTGCTCAAAA
The DNA here is from genome assembly GCA_003130845.1 of Anaerolineae bacterium. Classification (GTDB taxonomy): domain Bacteria; phylum Chloroflexota; class Anaerolineae; order Anaerolineales; family Villigracilaceae; genus UBA5195. The sequence goes on along the minus strand of QEXW01000111.1, from coordinate 6,306 downwards.
TTGGATGGCAATAAAAGGGTTCTGGTCGGGCGCATCAAATATTCAACTACCAAGATGGAGATGCCAATGCTAATCAACGCTGCCAGACCGGTTCCAAGTGCAGAATAGATGAGTTGATTGGGTGTTGCTTTAAGACTGTAGGACTGGAAAATTAGCAATGGCAAAATATTCACCAATCCTGCTGCAGGAATTGCTACCATGCTGTAATTCCACAGAATGCCATTGCTCTGCCGCCAAGCCCGCAACTCTGTTTGGGTATCACTGGTTGTTTTGCCGGCTTTCCATTGTTCTAGTCGCAGAGCAATGTCTCGCGTGTAATAGACTGTCGCGGCCGCTACCAGAATATCTCCAAGCAAGAAAAGGACGATGGTGATGAGCAGGGATAGGTTATATTGTTCCGGCGAAAAGTCATTGTTGTTACGCGTAATGATTTGACTGATGACCAATCCGAATGTGCTTGACATTAATCGCGCAAGCAAAACAGCAGCGACAGGATAATATCTGCCAGCCCAGCGCAGGATGCGGATGTTCAAATTAGAATCGGTGCCTAAAAGGTTCATACGCTCGTTTTAATTGCGTGGAGTAGTTTTATCTGTTCCATCGCCCAGTTGAATGACAATTTCTGTGCGGCGTGCATTAATCACTTTGCTCAGTTCCTCTGCCGTAATGGCTAGGATTTTTCTTTTATCGGTTGTACGTCGTATTTTGTCGGTGATTTCATACAGTAAGTGCTCGCGTTCCACTTGATGGCGGTATTGTTCTAGCAAACGTGAGTGCGCAATAATGGCGGCCAGGCTGCCGGCTAACGTGCCGAGCATTTCCTCATCGTTTTCGGTATACGCGTTGGGGCGTACACTTTCAACGTTCAACACGCCGAGTACTTCATTTCGGTAAATCAGGGGCAGGGCGAGTTCTGACCGCACTTTGGAATTAACCGCAATGTAACGAGAATCTTTTGTGACATCGTTGATGCGTTGTGGCTGTTTGTGAGCGGCTACCCAACCGGTGATTCCAACCCCGAAGGGGATTTTCAGCCGGGCCGATTCGTCGTTGGGATACCCAATCGAAGACCGCACCTCCAGCGTTTTCTGTTCTTTATCGGCGAGCAAAATGGCAATCTGGTCACCGCCTAGGGTTACTTGTAGGCCTTGCACCGCACTGTTTAGGGCTTCTTCAATGGTGGTTGAAGAAGCGGCGGCGGTGGTGACATGATGAAGCAGGCGATGCTGTGAAAGCCGTTCTTGCGCTTCAGCGAACAACTCCGAGTTGACCACCGCCACAGCCAGTTGGTCGGCTAGGATTTGTAGAATTTTGACGTTTTCGCTGGTAAATGCATAGACTTTGGTAGATTGCACATCCAGCACACCCAAAATGCGGTCACCGACCCGCAGGGGTAAACAGGCTTCGGCTTTCGTCTCGGGTAGAAGTGGGTTGGGGTAATAGTTCTGGTCTTTGGAAACATCATTCACAACCAGTGCTTCTTTTTCCAGCGTGGCGCGCCCGACCAGCGATTTGGAGCCAACCCCCAGTTTATGGCCGGCGCGTTTCATTTGCGCACCCGCTTCCCCTGTTGCTTCGCGGATGACGGCATACTCTCCTGCGCTATCTACCAGGAACACGGCCGCATGATAGAAGTTAAAGCGCTCACGGACCAGGTTCACTGCTTGACGCAGGAGATTATCTACAATCAGTGAGCCGGAAACTTCCCGTGAGATTTCGGCCACCGTTTCCAGTTGTAGTGCGCGGCGGCGGGCATCTTCCAGCAGGCGAATGTTGTAGATTGCGCCCGCCACTTGCACCGATAGTGCAATCAGGAACCGCAGGTCATCTTGGGTGAAGCGCTGTTCGTGAACCAAATCTTGTACAACCAGGGCGCCAATCGCCTCGTTGCTGATGACCAATGGACAGCCTAACCAGGATTTGGGCGGTGCTCCGATGTATCTGGCGCCTAGGGCGCGCGCGCGGCGCTCTGTATCCTCCACCAACATCAGCGGCTGCCGGGTACGTATCAGAATGGAAATGAGTCCCTCCCCGAGCGGGAAAGGATCAACATGAATTTTGACACCGTTTTCGACCACATAGGGAACTTCGATGGTTTCATTGCTCGGTTCGTAAATTGCAATCGCAAAGTTGACATCGGCTCCCATGGTGGCTGTGATTTGTCGGTGTAATAACTCGTACAACTGTTCAAGATTGCTGGAGGATGAGATGAGTTGACTTGTTTCAGAGATACTCTCTAATTCACGCAGGCGCTGTTTGGTCGCTCGCGCTGCTTTGACGTTGTCTATTGCTAGTGGGATGGTTTCTGCCAGATACAAGAACGGGTCAATCGTTTCCCTGGTCAGTTTATTGTCGGCATGGCTTAGGAGCAACAACACACCGACCACAACCACATCTTGCATGACCGGAATGATGGCGACCTGCTTCCAGCCCGATGCCTTCAAAAACAAGGTTAGCGTTTCAGGTAAACTGGTATTCTGTGTGGATGAGATACTTGCCTCGCGTGCAAAGAATTGCACAATTTCGGCGGGGGTCAGCTCGATTTGCGCTGGCGCTTCTCCAATTTCTTTTTTGGTGAGCGCATCATAGGTGATGACACGTTCCAGGCCGACATCGGTCACAAGGTAGTACAAACCAGCATATGGACAAGCCTGAAAAACTTTCAGGATGGCCTGGTGAATTTCATCCTCACTTTTTGCCTGAAATACCGAGTAATTTGCCTGATGTACTCGAAGCAATTGCTGAAAGTCAACCTGATGCGCTGTCTTTTCGCTCATAGAATGTCCAATGGCTATGATAAACAAAGAGCGAGAGTTTCCCTTTGGTTGAGGAGCCCTCGCTCGCCTTGTTTGCTACTCTTCGTAAGGGATTTCCCAGACGGGCTCTCCATTCAAAATCCTACGTATCTGGTCGGGGAAACGGTCTGGATCGAGCGGTTTGCCTAGGAAACCATTAAAGCCGGCTGCGCGGGCTTTGTTCATTTGCTCTTGGCTGGCCTCTGCAGTGACGGCGATAATCGGCACCGATTTCAAGCGCTCCGATTGGCGGATTTTTTTCATGGCGCCGTAGCCATCTTCGTAAGGCAGGCGAATGTCCATCAAAATCAAGTCTAGTCGAGGCAAGGTATCAGCATACTCTACGACTTCGTAGCCGGAAGTTTTCCATTCGCAGTGAATTCCCATAAAGCCCAGCAAACGGGCAATCAATACGAAGTTTGACACGTTATCTTCTACCACGAGTACGGTGGTATCTTTTGAAATGCCCGGTTTGCGATTGGCTTCTTTGAGGGGGTTGGTAGGAGGAGTGTTATCTGTGCTCATCGGATTTATCTCTTCATAAATCGTTGAATCTGGGTCGCAATCGTGTCAATGTCAATTGGTTTTTGAATGTAACCATCACAGCCTGCTTGGAGAGACCTTTCCCGGTCTCCTTTCATGACATTGGCTGTGAGGGCAACAATCGGCACGTTGCTCATTTCTGGTATGGCACGAATTTGGGCTGTTAAGGTGTATCCATCCACTTCGGGCATGTTGATGTCCATCAGAATTAAATCGGGTTTGAGGGTTTTCAGTTTTTCCAGCGCAATGCTGGCATTGGCTGCTTCGTGCACGGTGTACCCTTCTGCCCCCAGGATTCTGCGAATCAATGTCCGGTTGTTGGGGTCATCTTCTACATATAAAATCGTGCCAAGGTTTTCATCGTTGAACATCATCTGCCATCACTCCGTACTTGAATTCTAATTTAAGAGCGCGTTGGCATGGATAACAGCATCCTTACAGCCTATGGATTGTAACTATCCTATTTTATTACGTTTATTTTATCGCGCCATTGTTTCCGTACGTTAAGTTATTATATCAAGTTCAATAACAAAACAACTTGTCTATGCTTTGCGACTTTGTAATCTGGCGGCGCATCTTGCACGTTTGAGCTGCTCGAACGTGTAAGCAGAGAGCGTATTCGTGTCCATCGGCAGAGGGCATGCGGTAACAGGCCTGTGGGCGCGTTATAATAGCCGGAATTTCTGCCGGAGAATTGCCTTGAACCTGAATACCCAACTTGACCAGATTCGCCAATCGGCCACCGTCTCGTTGAATGACCGGATTGTGGCTGCGCGTGCCGCTGGAAAGCAAATTCTTCCTTTGCACGTCGGCGACCCAGATTTCCCCACCCCGCAGCCGGTTGTACAAACTGCTTTGCAGGCTTTACAGGCCGGATTGACCCATTACAGCGCCAGCACCGGCGAGTTAGAGTTGCGTCGTGCTGCTGCGCTCAAACTTGCACGAGATAATCACCTAGAATACGACCCGCAGGCCGAGATTTTGGTCACGCATGGTGGCATTCATGCCTATTACTTGGCGATGCAGTCCATTCTCAACCCGGGAGATGAAGTGCTGATTCCGGACCCAACATGGGCAACGCATGCCAATATGGCGGTGATGTTGCGTGCCAACGTGATTCGCGTCCCGGCTCTGGCTGAAAACGACTTTTTGCCCACATTTGAAGCCTGGGAACGTGCGCTTTCTCCCCGCAGCCGAGCGATTGTTATCAATTATCCCTCGAACCCCACGGGGGCATATCCCTCGCGTGCCTATTTGCAGCAACTGCAAGAATTTGCTGCTGCACATCATCTGTGGGTGGTCAGTGATGAGGTCTATGAAAATTTGTACTATGGAGAAAAGCCTTGTTCTGCTGCGGCTTTTGAAGGCGCTAAAGAGCGGACGTTGGTTATCCACAGCTTGTCAAAAACCTATGCAATGACCGGCTGGCGGGTGGGGTATTTGGCGGCTCCGGCGCGGGTGATTGAACAGGCGATTAAGGTCGGGCAGAATTCCATCACCTGTGTGGCGCCTTTTGTGCAAAAGGCGGCGGCTTTTGCGTTAACGGACCCAACGGTTCAGCAAGCCGCTGCTGAAATGCGTGCTGCCTACGCTCGTCGCCGCGCTTTGGTCTTGCGCATGGCCAAGGAATGGCAAAGCGAAAAAATTCTGACCAAGCCTTCACAAGGGGCGTTTTACTTCTTTCTTGATATTCGCCCGTTGCACATGTCCTCCCTTGAATTTTGTGAGCGTGTTTTGGAAGAGGCTGGGGTGGGGTTGGTGCCTGGTTCTGCCTTCGGGACGCAGGGAGAGGGCTTTGTGCGCATGACGATTGCCGCCGCAGATGAGCAAGTTCAGGCTGGTTTTCAGGCCATTTTGCAGTGGGCCGAACAGCAAGGGTCAACCGGTGTTTGAGGAGGCTGACAATGAAAGTTGCTTTTCAGGGTGAAGCAGGTGCCTATAGCGAGCAAGCTGTGTTTGGTTTTTTTGGACCGGTACAAACGGTTCCTTGTGAAAGCTTTGAAATTGTTTTTGAAACGGTAGCAGATGGCGGGGCCGATTCGGCACTCATTCCCATTGAAAATTCTCTGGCAGGCAGCATTCATCAGAACTACGACCTATTGTTGCGCTATCATTTACACATTGTTGGTGAGTATTTTTTGCGCGTGCGTCATTGCTTGATTGTTTTGCCTGGCGTGAACAAAAATCAAATCCGTAAAGTCATCAGCCATCCACAAGCCTTGGGACAATGTGCGGCGTATTTACGCCGTTGGGGGGTTAAGACCGAAGCAGTTTATGACACTGCGGGAAGTGTCAAAATGCTTAAGGCCAGCGCAGCGCGTGATGTGGCAGCCATTGCTTCGCGTCGTGCTGCGGAACTGTACGAAATGCAAATCCTGGAAGAAGGGATTGAGGATAACCCAGAAAATTACACCCGTTTTCTGGCAGTAGCGCGCCAAGCAACACAACCGGTTGGGGAGGCCAAAACGTCCATTGTGTTCACCTTGAAGAACACCCCCGGTGCTTTGTTTAAGGCTTTGAGTGTGTTTGCTCTGCGCGATATTGATTTGACCAAAATCGAATCACGTCCTTTGCAAGGAAAGCCCTGGGAGTATTTGTTTTATATTGACTTCATTGGCGCGGCGCACGAACCTGGTGCTGCGCGTGCATTGGAACATTTGGCCGAATATGCGCTGATGTTGCGCGTGTTGGGGTCGTATCCGCGCATGCGCTTTGATGGATGAAAAATTTATTTTGTGCTGAGCAGGTCTTTTTGTTGGTGTGCTGTATTTAAGCCCCAGATTTTATTTTACAACAAAATAACCGAAATTTTGTCCATACAATCCTTTACAGTTATTGTGGCTTGTTTTAATGTATGCGGCTGCGTTTTGGGTAGTATAACGAATCTTGTGTAAAAAGATGGGAGCCGGTATCCTTGCAGGTTAGCAGACAAAAACAAGGAGAAAACCATGGCTCCCAGAACACATCA
>QEXW01000110.1 GCA_003130845.1 Anaerolineae bacterium | reverse complement strand
TTCTATGCGGTCACCCGCAGCCTGAAACTGCGAAGAATTACCATTCCTGCTCAGGAAACCGCTGTTCAACTTTTACACAACGATTGACATACTACCACGCCAAATGTGTTTAGCGCAACGTGAAACAATGTTACCAGCAAAAGATTTCCTCTAGTGCTGTTATACAGCCAGGTATAAAGAAACGCTCCCGCCACCGTGCTGACAAACCAGGGCAAGAAGGGATACTCCGACATGGGATTGCCCACCCAGAAGAAAAGCGGTACATGCCACACTCCCCACAACACACCTACGATCAAAGTAGCCGCCCAAGCGGTGTATCGCTTCTGTAAATGTGGTAGGGCAAACCCCCGCCAGCCAACTTCTTCCCACGGGTTTGAGAACAGAGACATGACCAAAGCAGAGATAGCAACCGGCAAGAGATTACCCTGCGGATATTCTGGCTGGGTGGCAGAAAAGCCCAGCAAATTCGAGACAATCCGCCCCACCAAGAGCAAAACAAGGGGACCACACACTGCAACAAGATACCATCGCAGGCCAGCGCGCCACTGGAAAAGCGGCCTAAATAAAGTGTTGACCCCTGTCCAGCCACCGGTCACTTGCGTTACGAGAACAGCCGCCAAGCCAGGACCAACAGCCGGCAGGATAAGCAGAAACTGAAAATAAGGGCTATCAAACGGCGCAACCCCGTGTGAACCGATGACGATTGGTATCCACCCAAGCCACGAGATGCTAAACGCCAGAATGTAAAACCACACAACCGGATATTTACTCATTGTGACGCTCGACCTTGTGGGTATGCGCGTATGAGTGCGGGCTAGCCGAAGAGCGAACCTGCTTTGGGGATTGAATCCCATCGAACGGGGCAAACGCCCCTGCCCGTCTGTCTGCATCCCATCATCATGGCGCAACCATGATTATCCTGGGGGAAACAGGAACGCAGAGCACAGTTTATTCTGCATACAGTATACTCAAAATCGGCCAGCAAGCAAACTCTGCCATCAACTTTTCTGTTTTTCGGTTACCCCAATACTGGCTGGCTTTGGCCAGAACTGCCAGCGTATGTTGCTCACGAGCGGATAAACTACCTTGCTCGCCTTCAGAAAGCGGGGCTGCGGTCGCAAATCTTTAGTGCGATGTTATGTTCAGAACGGTTGCAATCACAAACAAGACCGCATAGACAAACCACAATGGCCGGCTCAACAGCCCGAGCGGCCACCAATAAAACATGACCGTGGACAGATACAAGAACACATACGGAACCAATACCGATACGCGCACCGGCTGCCGGAATGGAATTTGTGCCACATAATCAACCCAATAGCCAAAAGCAGCAAAGACAACGAAAAGAAATCCGCCCAACCAGAATGACCAGTTTTTTCCGCCTTGCAAGAGAAGAATGCTGATTATGGCGGCTGGGATACAGAGTGCATACACAACCCAGCCATACTTCACCGTATAACCCTCAAAGAAAGGCTTGCGCGCCGCAAAGTGTGCGATAAGTATGATTTGGAACAGGAATACCCAAACGACAAACAGCTTGTCGAGGTTATCTACATTGACCTTCCAGAGAGACATGACTCGCCTCCATTTTTCCTGCCTGAGAGAACCGCCCCAAGAGACTGTCGAAGAACCGCTGTTCGATGGACGAAACGACCTCGCCAGCGCCCCACAAGTGTGTTTTGTGAGAGAGAATACGCATGTGAGCGAGATAGCGTCCGCGTCTTGCTTATGTCATTTCACTGATTAATTTCAAAAACAATTCCACCGCTTTGGGGTCAAAATGCGTTCCCGCTGATGCACGGATGTATTCGCGCACCTTTTCTTCGGGCCACCCTAGACGATAGGGACGGTCAGAGCGAAGGGCATCCCACACATCCACCACTGCAAACAGCCGCGCCGCCAGCGGAATCTGCTCGCCTTTCAGCCCGCGCGGATAGCCCGTGCCGTCCCATTTCTCATGGTGACAATAGGGGATATCCAACGCGGGGCGCAAGTATGCAATTGGTGAAAGCATTTCATAGGCTAGCATCGGGTGCTGACGCATGACAACCCATTCTTCGTCGGTGAGTTTATCGGGTTTGAGCAAGATGGCATCAGGTACACCCATCTTGCCGATGTCGTGCAAAAGTGCACCATGTCGCACGTGTACCAATTCCTGGTCTGTCATGCCTGCTGCGCGGGCTAATCGCACAGTCATTTCCATCACCCGCAAGGTATGACCCTCGGTTTCCTTGTCGCGCAAATCCAGCGCGCGCGACCAGCCCTCAATGGTGGCATCGTAGGCCAGCGAAAGTTCCATATTGGAACGTTCGAGACTTTCGAACAGTTGCGCGTTCTCGATGCCGATGGCACCCTGTAAGGCAAGTTTCTCCAGAAATCCCCACCACTCTCGGTCTGGGCTAAACGGTGCGCGGTGAAAGACTTCCAGCACGCCCTTGATATTTCCTTTAGCGATGAGCGGCACAACAGCATAAGCGAGGAATCCCTCGTTTTCGAGCAGTTCCTTGCGGAGGAACGCCGGCACAGCAGAGCGGAGGTCTGGGCAGTGAAATGTTTTGCGCTCCAGCGCGGCAAGTCCTGCCTGACCCTGGCCCAACCGCACCCGCAAGTGCTGATAAGCAGACGTGCGAAAGCCATATCCGGCGGCGTAGCCCAAAGTCATATCAGTGGGATCGAGAAGTAGCACACCGGCCGCGTCCATCCGCAGTTCGGTCGCCGCCTGACGGCACAAGGTATCCAAAATGGCACGTAATCCCATTGAGCCGCTGATTGCCCGGTCAATTTCGTGCAGCGCTTCCAACTGCCGGGCGCGACGCTGGGTGGACTCGTACAATTCCATGCGCTGCAGGGTAACGCCTGCCATGCGCGTCAGCGATTCCAGAAGTTTGATTTCGTCAGGTTGAACCTGACGTGGCAGCGGACATGAGACAAAGAATACGCCAACCAGGGTCTCCAGCGCGTGGATGGGAATGCAAGCGCCACCCCAGCCTGCCGGAACACGCTCTATGTCCGAAGGGCAGAGAAAAGCATCACTGACAAACTCAGGCGAGATGTGCGCACGACCGCTGGCAAAGACAGTCCCGGCAATCCCCTCGCCAGGTTTTATCGGCGTCTCACGCAAATCTGCAAACCAGCCAGTGGCGGCAGCCACGCGCAGATGGTTCTCTGCGGGTTGATGGAGCCAGATGCAACCCGCCGGAAAGCCCAGCATAGCCAGAGTCTCGTTCAAGAGAATCGGCAGAGCCTCATCCACAGTGCGCGCCTGCCGCAGGACGGCTGTCACATGGTCAAGCGTTTCCAGTTCGTTCAGGCGGCGTTTTTGTAATTCCAGCGTTCGCTTGCTTTCAGTGACATCGCTTATCACGCAGACGGCATAAGTTATCGTGCCATTGGCATCGCGCAGTGGCGCAGCAGCCACAGTAAAGTGCACGATTGAACCGTCTTTACGCGGACAGACCGTTTCGCCGCTGGCGAATTCCTCGCCCAGCCAAACCGTTTCGAGTAGTTTGTTGAAAATCTCTTCTTCGCTAATACACGGAGGATGTTTTCCCAGCGTCTCCGCCTCGCTCCAGCCAAAGATGCGCTCCTCCGACGGACTCCATTGAACGACATGGCCGACGCGATTTAACAGGACGATGGCGTTGGTAGAGGCGCGCAAGACGAATTGATGGTATTCGAGTGAAAGCCGCCGCCGCTCGTACACCCCACGCACCCGCGCTAGCAACTCCACCTTTTCAATGGGGCTGAAGATTAAGTCATCAATACTTTTCCAAAGGTGGTTGGTCGCCATGCCTACATCGCGGCGCGAGGCGATAAACAGAAATGGTAAAAAGACAGGATATTCTTTCTGCTTTCGGGCTTCAATTTGCCGCCCAAGCCGGCTGAGCGCAACGCCATCCACAATGCCCACATCGAAATTGTCCGCCAGCGCCTCGTCAGAAACAGGCGTGATGACTTCAAAATGCGGCACGAGCGCCTCCGCCAGCAAGCGGCGATTCTCACGATGGTCCAGCAGGAGCAAAACCCGACTCATTCTGAATCCTCAATCAATTTGCTCACGATACCGATAAGTTCCCGAACAACGAGCGGCTTGACCAACACACCGCGCGCGCCATGTGTCACGCTCTCTTGTTGAATAGCGGCGCTGTGCTTGGGCGAGATGATGAACAAAGGAATGTGCTTCTCGCGCAGGCGAGCGCACCGCTCCCAAATGCCCACATCGAATCCGCTGATGTCCACCAGCGCCAGGCCGATTTCTTGCGTCTCTTCGAGAGTCCGGTCAAACTCATCCAGACCGGTAACGGAAAGCGTCCGGTAGCCTCCCTTGCCGAGGAACTCTGCCAGCAACTCAAGGTTGCGCTTGTTCGTTCCAACGGTCAGAAGAACTTTTTTGGGGGTCATGGCTACACCTGCTCATTCTACTTGACCCATTCCGGTATGCCTTTGAGAATGCCGCGTAAGCCGGTGAGGGGCTTGCCAACTTTGATGCCGTAGCGGGTGATTTCGAACTCGCGCAGAGTCTTTTCGAAATCGCTCAACCGCTTTTTCAGCACGCCAATCGCTTTGCGCAATTCACCGTTGATTTCGAGATAGCGCATAAAGACGACGTTATCCGCCAAATAACTGATGCCCGCCTCGGTGACCCGGAAATCTCCGACCACGTCGGCCACTTCGGCAATCAACAGCACGACCACGCCCTGGTTCTGCAAATACTTGCCTAAGGCGTGAAGATGGCCGGTTAGGTCTTCGCCGCGCAAGGACAGGCGATAACCAGCCACGCTATCGAGCATCACCACGCGCGCCTTTTCCACCTCCACTTGGTGGCGCACTAGTTGAGCGAATTCATCTGGCGACCAGCGCAGCGGCTCCACCTTCATCACGTGGAGCGTGCCGCGCTCGACCATCGTGCGGGCGGGGATGTTGATGGACTCGGCGCGTCGCAGCATGACCTCCACTTCTTCTTCGAAAGTATATACCACCGAGCGTTCGCCGCGTCCCGCCGCTTCCTTCATGAACTGCAAGCCGAGCGTGGTCTTGCCCACACCGCTGGGACCAGTGACAAAAGTGACCGTGCCGCGCTCCAGCCCACCATTCAGCATCTCATCCAGTTCCGGCACCCCCGAGGAGATGGCCTCCATCGTAAATTTGTGCACATGTTCTTCTGGCAAAAGGCGGGGATGGACTTCGATTCCGGCAGAGGTCAGGCGCAGTGAGTGCTTGCCGGGGCGGAAATCTGAGCCGCGCAACTTGTGAACAGTGACGCTCCGTCCCTGCTCTTCCCTGTTGAGTTCAATCACACCGTCGCTCATGAACTGCAGGTCTTCGTCCGGTGCTTCGGCGCTGCTCTCAGAAGTGAACAGCACAGTAGCGCCTTGTTCCACTAAAAAGCGCAAAAACGAAAGCACCTGGCGGCGATATTGATAAACATCAGTAGCAAGATAGCGAAACTGCGTCATCGGGTCGAGGAAGACGCGCTGCGGCTTGAGCGCTGTGACCCGTTCAACAATTTTCTCCGTAATCGGCATCCGCTCCACCTCGGCAGGGGAGAAGATATCGTAGGTTTCCACTTCAACGAAAAACTCAGAAGTGGGGCTAAGGTCGAGGAAATGAATGCCGTTTAGGTCAAAGCCGCGCGCTTCGGCGTTGCGCCGAATGTTGGCTTCGGTTTCTTCCAGGGTGATGAACAACGATGTTTCGCCATTGGCAACGCCGATGATAAGGAAGTGCAATCCAAGCGTGGATTTGCCCGTTCCCGGACCGCCGCGCACCAGATAGGAACGCGAAGGAAGCAATCCTCCTTTCAGGATTTCATCAAGACCTGCAATGCCGGTCGAGAGGCGACTAGATGAGGACGTTTGCATAAGAATTTCCTTTCTTCCGCAAAGAAAGACAGAGCATAATTATGAGCAAGCGGCCAACAAAAATTTCGAAAAAACTTTTCTCAAACAAGCGTTGCCACACGCAGTGGCTTTTTCACCATAATTTTGATTCTACCCCACCATTGCTTTTAGTAATCAGATATTCACCCCCTCAAAGACACCGGACTTTGCCGATGCTGTAAATCAGCGCGCAACTTCCACTGCACATCCACTTTCTGCTTTTTTAAACGCAAGGGCTGGGTTTCGACAGACTCAACCACCAGTTCCACCATCACCGCTCAGAGATGCACGCAAGGAAGTCTGCCGGATGACAGCAAATTCTCCACCACCCGATATACCGCTTATATTTCTGGCTACCGCTTACTTTTCTTCGGCTTCTCTGGCAAGGGAAAATGAAACGGCGGCCTTTGGTTGAGTTTAGAAAGCAAAACGGTCTTCTCTCCCATCAACAAAACCGTTACCGAGGCCGTATCACACCCCAAGCGTTGAAAATGGTCAAGCGGCATACCCAGGTAATAGGCCGTGGCTAACTTAATCGGGTCGGCGTGCGAGACGCAGACAATCACATCGTCTGCTTGATGCAGGCGCAAAATTGCTTCTATCTCATTGACTACGCGCAGTTGGGTTTCGGCAAACGACTCACCCTGCGGAAAGCGAAAGCGTGAAGGACTTTCCTGGACAAGTTTCCACTCTGGCAGCTTGCGCAGCGCTTTGAGTTCCTGCCCAGCCCAGTCCCCAATGCCGGTTTCAATCAACCCAGGGCGAATCTGTACGTCGAGTCCCAGTTTCGCGGCCAGCGGGGCGGCTGTTTCTCGCGCCCGCTCCAGCGGCGAGGAATAGAGCGCCTTAATCGGAACATTTCCCAGCGCTTCGGCCAGTTCGGCGGCCTGCTGGCGGCCTCGCTCGTTCAGGTGAACTTCGGGCAAGCGCCCGGCCAGTTTGCCAGTTTTGACAAAATCATTTTCGCCATGACGAATCAGCAACAGTAAAGGCATGATGTTTTCCTGTAAAGAGTTTTTCTGATTATGCCACAGCTCGCTCCAATTCTGCATTTTCTCTTGACATTAACGTTACGGCAGGGTTTATATTCAGGGCATGTTCACTATCAAACAATTATCCAGTCTAGCAGGCGTCACGCCCCGCACCCTACGCCACTATGACCAGATTGGGCTGCTTAAGCCGTCCCGTATCGGCGAAAACGGCTACCGCTACTACGGCGAGGAGTGCTTGTTACGCTTGCAGCAAATCCTGTTCTACCGTGAACTGGGTTTGCCGCTCGATGAGATTCGTAAAATCATAGGACGCCGTGATTTCGACGCACTCGCGGCGCTGGAAAACCACAAACGGGAACTGCAAAAACGCATCGAGCGCCTACTGCGCCTGGTGGAGACGGTGGACCAAACCATTTTCTACATAAAAGGACAAACCCCGATGAACAACCAACAACTTTTCGCCGGTTTCAGCGAGGCCGAACAGGAGAAACTGGCCGCCGAAGCCGAAACAATCTATGACCCTGATATTGTGCGCGCGTCTAACCAGAAATGGAAAGGGTATTCTGCCGAGCAAAAGCAGCGCATCCTCGACGAGGGCCGGCAGATTTACCTCGATATGGTTGCCGTCTTGCCCAAAGGGGCGGCCTCTGCCGAAGCCCAGGCGATTGTCGAGCGCTGGCGGGCGCACATGGACTACTTCTGGACGCCCAGCCTGGAGCAACTGCTCGCCCTGGCCGATGGCTATGTGACCGACCCGCGCTTCCGCGCCAACTTCGATGCCATGCACCCCAAACTGGCCGAATTCATGCGCCAAGCAGTCAAGGTGTATGTAAAAGCCAAAAAACAATAAATCAGTTTATGCGAACCAGAGAGCCAGCGGGTTTCCCGACTGGCTCTTTGTTTGATAATCACAGGTCGCTCAAGAAGCCGGAATCGATTTTTTTGTTGGCTTGACAAGCGGTTACGTTAACCATATAATCAATATTAAATAATCAAATTTGACTAATTGTCCCAAGGTGTCCACTTTGCAAAATTCACACGGGTTTTAACCCAAAGTAGCACAGACGCAAAGAAAAAGATGAGCGAAACAACCACTGACCCCCGCGAACTGCTCTTGCTTGGCCTTTTACGGCGGCAAGAAATGCACGGTTACCAACTGAATGAATTCCTGCTCGGTGAGTTATCGCTTTGCGCAAACATCAAAAAACCCACTGCCTACTATTTGCTCAAAAAAATGGCCGAGCAGGGTTGGATTGCGGAAAGCGTAGAGCAGGAAGGAAATCGCCCACCGCGACGCGTGTATCGCATCACGCCGAATGGTGAGCAGGCTTTCCAGCAGCTTTTACGCCAGATTTTGCCTATTTACACGCCAACCTACTTCGAGAGCGACCTGCCTTTGGCGTATTTAGATGAACTACCGCCCACAGAAGCTCGCCATTTGCTCAAACAGCGCTATGAGCAACTGCAACAGGCGCAACAAGCCCTTGAACAGACACCCCCCCACGCCGGCAGCGTGCAATGGCTCATCGAACACCAGCGCCGTCATCTGCGCTTGGAAATTGAACTACTCGAAGAAATCCTCTCGCATTTGGCACAAGAGGCAACCATTTGACTTTAGGAGATACTTGTGGAAGAAAAACTGGACTTCAAACGCATTCTGCCCATCTTCGTCATCGTGCTGATTGACCTGCTTGGTCTAACGGTCATCATTCCGCTCATGCCGCTGTATGCCACAGCCTTCGGCGCCAGCGCGTTGGTGATTGGGCTTTTGGGAGCAGCCTACCCGGCCATGCAATTCATCGGCGCGCCGATTTTGGGGCGGCTTTCCGACCGCTATGGGCGCAAACCCGTGCTGGTTATCAGCCAAATTGGCACGTTCATTGGCTTTGTCTTGCTGGGATTGGCAGGGAATTTATGGATGCTCTTTCTGGCCCGCATCATTGACGGGCTTTCGGGGGCCAACATCGCCACTGCCCAGGCCGCCATCAGTGACAGCACCAGCGAAAAAACCCGCACGCAGGGGCTGGGGTTGCTCGGCGCGGCGTTTGGGCTAGGGTTCATCATCGGCCCGGTCATCGCCTTCGTCTCTCTCTCCGCTTCTGGCAATGATTACCGTGTGCCAGCATTGGTTGCAGCAGCGTTCTCGATGATTTCCATCCTGCTGACGATTTTCTGGTTTCAAGAAACGTTGCCCACAGCGCAGCGCGGACAAGCACAAAAGAAACCTGCCTTCACGCTGCATGCGATGTTGCAGGCGCTTCAACATCCGTCGGTGGGCTTGTTGCTGGTTTTGATGTTTGCCCAGCAAATCGCCTTTGGCGGCTTTGAGCAATTCCTGGCGCTTTTTACGCTCAACCGCCTAGGCCTGAATGCGTCGGGCAATTCAATCATCTTTGTGTATGTTGGCGTGATTGTCGTGGTGGTGCAAGGCGGGCTAATTGGACGATGGAGCCGGCAGTATGGCGACCGAAAACTGATTTACGCCGGATTGCTGGCCCTGGCGGTGGGTCTCAGCCTGGCAGCGCTCACCCCGCGTCAACCCCTGCCTGGCTACTCACGCGAGACTCTACTGGCCGAGCTAAATGCCGGCGGAAAATTCCGCACCCATGAGCACCCCACCACCCAAAATCTGGCGGTGGAACTTCCTCCCGATGAATCGCAGGGCTGGCTGGGGCTGGCTTGGATTTTGATTGCCATGATACCGGCTTCGATTGGCGGAGGTGTTCTTCAACCGGCCATTAACAGTCTAATTACCAAGCGCGTGGAACCAGACGAGGTCGGTGGCATGTTGGGAATTTCCTCGGCGCTGCTGAGTGGAGCAAACGCAATTGCGCCGTTGGTGATGGGTGTGCTATTTCAAACGCTTGGCAGCAGCGCACCGTTCTTGTTTGCAGGGTTTCTGATGGCGAGCTTGTTGCTGGCAGCCTGGCGTTGGATTCCCGCCGGAAGAGAAGAGAGCGCGCTCCCCGGGTTGGCGCGAGGCGCAGCAGCCAGCGGTCACTAAAAACAGTAGATTATCATTAATCACAAAAGAGCCAGCGGGTTGGCTGACTCTTTTGTGATTCACCAGATGCACTCTCGAAAACTAGCCTGCCGCAAGCAATTGTTTTAACAGTTCTCTATTCGGCGGTATCAGCGTCAACTGACCTTTTCCGTCAAGAATATTCTGCGTTTCCAGAATTTCAAAGAGCGCAGAGGCTACTTCGGAGTCGGCAGAAATCTTTTGCATGGCCTCACCCACAATTCGCGGGCGGATGGCCGCTGCTTTGGCAAACTCGACTGCCGCCTGACGCTCGGCTGTGCCGGTGATGATGTTGACCTGGTTGGCGCCATCCTGCTTGATGGCGGAAGTGACCTGGCGCAAACGGTTAACCACTTTGGCTTCGATTTGTTGAATCATGCCCACATCGCGGAAATGCACCTTACGGATGTACACCGAACCCAATTTGTAGCCCCATTCGCTGGAGCGCGGCGAAACTTCCTCGCGCACCGTGCGGCTCATGGCATGCCGATTGACCAGCATATCTTCTAATGGCATGTTGCTCAGCGAACGCACAACGGCATTGCTCACGTTGGCGGAGAGCGAACCGCGCGGGTCGGCATTTTTGAACAAATATGCCACCGGGTCGCTGATATACATTTCGTACCAAATACCAACCCCCATCGGAGCGCCTTCTTCGGAATTCACCGGCACGCTGCGCAGATACTGCTGGTCTAGCCGCATATCTAACACCCGCCGGCTGCCCAGCCAATTGACAAGAAAAGCGCTCGGCCCAAGCTTGAGCGGCAAAAAGACCAAGCCGGGTTCGCGCAAAACGCCTACAACCCGCCCAAACAAAATGTAAACCTGGCACGTGCCTTCTTCAACGGTTGTATAAAAACCCAGATGACGCAAGAACCACAACGAAATTGGCATCACAAACCACATGCCAAAGAAGGAAATGGCAGCGCCAGCGAAAAAACTAATCACTTCAACTTCCATTACTCCACCTCCCGCACAATCTGCTGTGCGCGTCCATAGAGTTTGAGACGAACATTGCGCAGGTAGGATTGCAAAGCGCCTGGCCCGCTTTTCTTGAGGGAAGTCAACTGCTCGGCCAGAGCAATCAACGGTTCGACCTCCGCCTGCGCATTCAGCGTTTCAATTTCCACCGCCCGTTTGGACTGCACAATTTTCTGGTCGGCGGCCGCTTGCGCCAGGCTAATATCAGAGGAGACTTGGTTGTGGGCGGTGTTAATCGCCGCCAAGGCCGACTCTACTTCCGGGGGAGGGTCAATCCCGGTAATAAGGGAAGCATCGAGAATAATGCCATACCGCGCCGCCGAGGAGGCGCATTCCCGTTCCATGTGCTCATTGAGATCGCGCAAGTTCTTGCGCAGGTCGTTAATCGAAACACCGGAGACGCCGCTCAAGCCCCCACTGCCTTCCTGCGCAGATTTGGGGGCTTCAAAGCCGGCAATGCGTTCGCGCAAGACCGAGACGAAATACCCCATCACATGCAAAATGGGACGCTTCACGCCGAACAAATAGGCGTACAGGTTATTTTCCGCAACCCGGTAGCGAATTTGACCGGTGAGACCAGTGTTCAACTGGTCTTTGGTCACCGCCTCCAGCAATGTGCCGTTGGAGTTTGCGCGGGGGTCTTCCAAATCTTGTGCCATATTCATCGTTTGCGTAGCGATGGAGACTTTATGGATTTTTTCCCACGGCCACTTGAAATACGGCCCACCCGGCTGAATGACGCGCACCTGGGGATAGTTGTAGCGTTGTTTGTGTTCCTCGCTCAACGTTTCGCCAAGCGGCGAATTGGCGGTGGTGGCCTGGCCCACCCGCTCGGCACGTCCAAAAATGGTTTTCACTGCGCGCTCGTTTTGGTCAACCGTGTAAAACGAAGTCAGGACGTAACGCAGGAAAAACCAGCCCATAAAGCCTATCAATAGGCCCAAACCCAAACCTATCATATCCCACTCCTTTCGAAAATTAGACAAAGCAAGTCCAGTATAGCAAAAAATGCAGAGAAAATATAGTGGCAATTTGAGCCAGATGTCCGAGCAAATCGCCTACCTGCGCCGAGTTAGGCTGCCAGCAAAGCATGGTCAAAACACCTGAAACTTAAAAAAAATGACATCTATCCTATCAAAATTATGTCCTGCGCATAGTACTTATGGGGGATATTATCAGGTATACTACTTACAACCGATGCGCATTACTGACTGTTTTTTAGACACGCAAGATGGTTAGAGGGTATATGGCCAAATCCCAAAAAACAACCTCGAAAAAACCCGAGCAGCCGCCACCAGAGGATAAGCCTCAAGAAAAAGTTGAGTTTATCAAGCAACTTCCGGGCATCCTTACTGCCACAGCAACATTATTGGGAGCGATTATCACCGGCATCATAGCTTTATATAATGCCGGTTTATGGCCATTTTCTCCTGCGCCCACCCCCACTGCTTCTCCCACTCCCGCCTGGACGGCCACGCGCGCGCCCACCGAGACGCCAACCATCCCCCCCACTTCGACCGAAACGCCTATCCCTCTCCCCACACTACCACCCACGCTCACCTTTACCCCAGAACCCACCGGCACGCTGAGCATCGGCTGCCCCTGGCGGCCTTTCTCCACGTATGATTCTTCGCTGGTGGTAGCCAATAACTGCCTGAACGACCTGCTCCCCTGGGGTATTTCGGGTCAGGACCCGGTGCAGTTCTACCGTGAACGCGGCATGAACATTGGCATCTATGGCATCAGCCGGCAATGGCAAAATCCAAACGAGTTGAGTGTCACGCTCCAAGTGAACACATTGAAGCAGGTACGCTTCCTGGTTTTGTGGAGCAGCAAGGAAGTTGGGTATGCAGACTCGATAGGCTTCTTGCTGATTCGAGAGGGTGAAACGCGGGAAATTCACCTGGTCACGTATGACGCGCGGGGGTACCCGGAAACAATTTCCAGAACAAAGGACCTGCCCATGTGGAATGGAAGACTCAACCTGCGACTGGAAGCACAGGGGGCGCTGGTGAAAGCCTACGTCAACGACACCTCCTTCGGGCAGTCGCAAATCACGTTCGCTAGGCAATTCTTGTTTCTGGGCTACCAGGTGATGAGCGGAGGCGAGAGCAAGCCCGCGCTCTATGTTGAGGTGGATTTGCCATAATAAATTAAAGAGGGCTTGCGCCCTCTTTTTTATTCAACCAGCGTCTTGACCGCTTCGCGGAAAGTTTGGGTGTGATAATCTACGTCCGCTTCGGTGGTTTCGGGAGCAATCAGCGCCATGTTGTGGAAGGGGGTCATCAGAATGCCGCGATTGAGCATGTACAGGTGCATGTAGCGGTCGAGTTCATGGTCAATCGCCGCAGCGGCTTCGCCGCCATTTTTTGGGGGTGTGGGGCGGAACCAGTATTCGGAGCGGTTGCCCAGCCGTTTGACAATCCAAGGCAAACCAAATTCGGCAATCACCGCTTCGACTCCGGCTGTGAAGCGTTCCTGCAAAGCAATGGCCTTTTCATAGAAAGCCGGCGTCAGCACATGCTCCAGCGTGGCCTTCATCGCCGCAATGGAGAGGGCGTTTCCGGCCAGCGTACCGCCGATTCCGCCCACATCTGAGTCATCGCGCACCAGTTTGGCCTGGAAGCGCTCTGCCACTTCCTGGGTGAATCCATACACGGCAGCCGGCACGCCGCCAGCAATCGGCTTGCCAATTGTGAGAAAATCCGGCTCCAGCCCGTGTGCAGCAGTATATCCGCCGGGCCCGGCGCAGATGGTGTGGGTTTCGTCAATGATGAGATAGGTGCCATACTTACGGGTCAGACGGCGTAATTCGTCGTGGTAGCCCGGCTCTGGATGGATGATGCCGATGTTGGTCATGACTGGTTCGGCTAACACCGCCGCCACATCGCCGGCAGAGAGAGCGGTTTCGAGTGCGGCCACATCGTTGAATTCGATAACTTTGGTGGTGTAGCGCGGGTCAATCTGCGGACCCATGTTGTTGGGGCGGGGGATGGGGGTGCCTTCTTCGTCCAAAACGATGAAGGTTTCGTCCACTGTGCCATGATAACAGTAATTGAAAACCAACACTTTGGGGCGTCCGGTAATCAGGCGCGCCATGCGCAAAGCAAAGCGGTTGGCATCGGTGGCCGTCAGGGCAAACTGCCAAAGTGGAAGCCGAAAGCGGCGTTGGAGTTCTTCGCCCACCCAAATCACGTCTTCGTAAGGCAGCATGAGCGTAATGCCTTTGGCGGCCTGCTCGTAGATGGCCTGGAGTGTGGCATTGGGGGCGTGACCGGTCATCGCGCCGGTATCGCCCAAACAGAAGTCAATGTAGCGGTTACCATCCACATCGGTAAAGTGTGCGCCTTTGGCCTCGCGGACGAACACCGGAAACGAGCCAGCCCAGCGAATCATCCACAGCATCGGCACGCCGCCATGCAAAGAGTTGCGCGCCCGTTGGTAGAGTTGGTACGATTGAGGATGCGTTTGGTGAAAGAGGTCTTCCTCAGAACGCAACAGTACTTCGAGATGAGAGCGGTTTATCATGATGGTTGCCTCCAAATGGATAGGTTTTGATAAAATTAAGCACGTGAAACGCCATTTCACCGAATTTTTGAGCTGGGGTGTGGCCCCCACCAACACGCCGGAAGAGAAGGCTGCCAAGCGGTTGTTTTTGTTAGCCGTCACCCCTGGCGGGCTGGTGATGGCGGTCTTTGGTCTGCTCTGTTTCCTGCAAGAAAAGGTAGAAATCGGTGGGCTGCTGCTTGGCTGGGCTGGCTGGCATGGGGTCCTGTTATTCAGTCTACGCCGCGTTCGACAGGTAGAGCCTTTGCTGGTAATGCACACGGCGATTCTGTTTGTGGTTGTGTGGGCAATCGGCGGGTTGGTGGAATATGGCTTACAAACCAGTTTGCTCGTATATGCTCTGAGCGGTCCGGCCTTGATACAAGCCCTCATGCCACGCGCCACCAAGCAAGTGATGGTTTTCTACGCTGTGTTGGTGCTGGCGAGCCTGGCAAGAACATATTGGTTTGAATTCGCGCCGAGTTCACCGACCTGGCTCAGCCTGACCTGGATAGGGACGAACCTGTTGTTAACCGGCTGGGTCATTTCCCTAGCATCTCTGTATTTTGCAGCACAAATCAATCGCATCAACATCAAACTAAAACAGGAACAGGACAAAATCGAGCGGCTGCTCACGAGCATTTTCCCGGCGAAGGTAGCGGCGCAGGTCAAACATTCGCTCCTCGAAGAAAGCACGGTGCCTGCGGTCGCAGAACAATTTCACGAAGCCAGCGTGCTGTTTGCCGATATGGTTGGCTTTACGGCGCTGACCAGCCGC
This sequence comes from Anaerolineae bacterium, assembly GCA_003130845.1. Classification (GTDB taxonomy): domain Bacteria; phylum Chloroflexota; class Anaerolineae; order Anaerolineales; family Villigracilaceae; genus UBA5195. The sequence continues at coordinate 4,037 of QEXW01000110.1, read as the reverse complement.
CTCTCAGCCAGGGAATTGGTCAGTCTATTGAACACCATTTTCTCCCAGTTCGACCGCTTGGCCGAAAAATACGGGCTGGAAAAAATCAAGACGGTCGGCGATTGTTACATCGTGGCTGCCGGTTTGCCCAATCCGCGTCCTGACCATGCCCGCGCCTTAGCCGAGCTGGCGCTTGAAATTCAATCGGTGGTCAAAAACTATCGTCTGACCGAGCATAAAGTCAGTTTTCGAGTGGGCATTCATACTGGCCCGGTGGTAGCCGGAGTGATTGGGCAAAAAAAAATCAGTTACGACTTGTGGGGTGATACGGTCAACATCGCCAGCCGCATGGCCAGCAATGCGCCCGGTGGCGGCATTCAAATCACCTGCCAAACCCGCAACGCCTTGGGGGACGAATACATTTGCGTCCCGCGCGGGCAGGTTTTCGTCAAAGGCAAGGGCGAAATGGAAGCTTGGCTGCTGACCGGTAAAGCCAATCCTTCATAAGAAAAATGACAGGCTGGCATGCGCACCAGCCTGTCTGATCATCAGAGAACTTGTTGCAATGACTGGCTGAAGATATTCAGGGCATCCGCTATCTGGGCCTCGGTTACATTGAGGGGTGGAATCCAGCGGATGGTGGAATCGTAGGTGCCGCAGGAGAGCAACAGCAAACCGCGCTCTTCAGCTGCGTGGATAACTTTTTTCACCAAGTCTTTGGCCTTTTTGTACGTGCCATCCACTTGAAATTCCGAGCCAATCATCAACCCCAAGCCGCGCACATCTCCGATTTGTGGATACTCTTCCTGAAGTTTGCGCAAGCCGGTTTGGAGTTGGATTCCGCGCGCGGTGGCGTTTTCGAGCATTTTTTCTTCTTTCATGGCACGGATGGTGGCCACGCCGGCGGCCATGGCAACCGCGTTCCCGCCATAGGTGCCGCCATGCGAACCGGTCGGCCACTTTTTCATCAGGTCTAGGCTGCTGAAGACGCCCGAAAGCGGCAAGCCGGAAGCAATCCCTTTGGCCACAGTCATGATGTCCGGCACAACACCGCTGTGTTCAAGCGCAAACCACTTGCCGGTGCGCCCAAAACCACTCTGCACTTCATCAAAGATGAGCAGCATGCCATGCCGATTGCACAGTTCCCGCAGGCCTTTGAGGAAGGAAATCGGCGCTGGGACGTAACCGCCCTCGCCCAGCACGGGTTCAATGAGAATGGCGGCCACATCGTGCGGCGCCACCTGGCTGACAAGCAGTTCTTCCAGCGCTTCGAGCGCGTAGGCAGCGGCTTGTTCTTCGGTCATGCCCAGTTTGTAAGCATACGGATAGGGTGCAACATAGACCGCGCCCGGCAGATATTGGGCGCTGCCTTTATAACCGGTTTTGGAAGTCGTCAACATCATCGTCTGCGCAGTGCGGCCATGAAAACTGCCGGTAAAAACAATCACAGATTGCCGTCCGGTGGCCGAACGCGCTAGTTTGAGCGCCCCCTCGACCGCCTCGGCGCCGGAATTGCTGAAGAAGAAGCCATCTATCTCTGGTGGAACAATTGTCCGCAGCTCTTCAATCATACGCAGCATCGGCTGATGAACAACGATGTTGGCTTGGGCGTGCAAGAACAGACCAGCTTGTTCCCGAATGGCCTCCACCACTTTGGGGTGGCAATGACCGGTGTTGGTCACGCCAATGCCACAGGTGAAATCCAGGTACTTACGGCCATCGGTAGCGTAGATATAACTTCCCTCGGCACGTTCGGCTTCAATGGGAAATATCCGCGTCCAGACGGGCGAGAGATGAGGAAAGTTTTGGCTGTAGAGCTCGCTCATGGGAACGCCTATACCAATTCCGCAGCCCAGGCTAAACCGAGTTCATTCAGTCGCGCGGCGGTCGGCTTGCCCTGGGGCGTGAAGCCTGCCAAGCGGTAATATTCATCGAGCGCGGCTTCGATTTCTTCATGCGAGAGGGCAATGCCTGCAGTTGGGCCTTCCCCGACCAGGGCTTTGAAGAACTTTTTGGGTAGTTTATCCTGCGTTCGGTCAAAACCTTCACGAGCATTGAAGACGCGCATCAGGTGAAGGCGTCGCTCGCCCACTTTGACCAGTTCTTCGACGGTGACATCCCAGCCGGTCACGGCTTTGACCATGTCGGCGGTCTCTTGCGGGCCGTACAAGGTCCAACCTGGCCCCCAAACAAATTGGCAGAGTTCGACGGAGTCCATCATGGAGTAGAAGGCTTCGGTGAGATAGGCGAACTTGACTTTTTCCGGGCCGAGGCTCATGGGCGGCAGGGGATTCTCCAGACCGAGCAGTTTCATGCGCCCCAAATACAGGTCAGAGGCAATGCCCTCTTCGATCATCCAGTCGTGTTCGCTAGATTGATGGTCTGCCCCAAAGGGATTGACCGCATAAATGAGCGCCAGCGAGCGTTTGGCTTGGGGCATGTGCGCCGGGGCTTCGGCGCCCTTGACGGTAATCAGGCACTCTTCCGCACCTTTACCGATGGCTTGCGCAGCGCGTTCGGAACCCTGGCCCAAGAGACGGCCAAAATCGGTGCTACCGGTGACAATTTGTTCAAGCGTTTCGAGCATGGCATCGGCATTGCCAAACTTGAGCTCAATTCCACCTGTGTCGTCTTTGGTGAGAATGCCTTTTTCGTAGCATTCCATCGCCCAGGCAATCGTCGCGCCGCAGGCAATGGTGTCAACGCCATACATATTACAAATTTGATTCGCACGCGAGATGGTCGCCAAGTCTTTTACACCACAGTAGGAGCCGAAGGTGCCAATCGTCTCATATTCGGGGCCACCGTATTTCTCCTGCACCGGATATTTGCCTTCCAATTCGACCACCCGCTTGCAGCGCACAACACAGGCATAACAGGTATCACGTCCAAGTTTATCTTGCTTGCCTTCGGCTGCACCGCGCAGGTATTTGTCGTAGAGCGTTTCACCGCTAATTTCTTCGGCAAATTCAAAAGCGCCCTCGTTGTAGTTGCGGGTGGGCAGCGTGCCCATCGAGTGCTGCGGCATGACCACGCTGGCCGTGCCGTATTTGCCAAGCCCGGCCATATCGGGGTTATCGGGCATCCACTTCGGCCCGAGGCGGTTGATAGCGGCCAGTGCCTTTGGGTCCGCGACCGAGGGTTTTTGCGTGCCACGCACAGCCACCGCGCGCAGGTTTTTAGAAGCCATCACCAACCCCATCCCAGTGCGCCCGTTATTGCGGTTGGACATGCTGACCGCGCTGGAGAAGAGAACGCCTTTTTCTGCCGCCGGGCCGTGCTGCAGGACTTCGATTTTATCATCGCCGAGTTCCTGTTTGATGAGCGCTTCGGTCTCGCCGGTTACTTTACCCATCAGGTGCGCAGCATCACGCAATTCCGCCACGCCATTTTTAATCCACAGATACACCGGTTTTGGGGATTTTCCTTTGACCACAATGCCATCAAACCCGGCGAATTTCATCTCTGCCGGGAAGAAGCCGCCGCCCTGCGAATCGCCAATGGCGCCGCTGATGGGCGATTTGGCGTTGAGATTAACGCGACTTTGCCCGCTAACGCTAGCGCCGGTTGTGACACCGGTGAAGATGGTGAGCACATTTTCCGGGGCTAGCGGGTCTATGCCGGCAGGCATTTCTTTTAGGATGTAGTACAGCCCCATCGCTGAACCACCCATGTAGGTCCGGTAGAACGATTCAGGCGGCGTTTCCACCGTTAGCGTGCCGGTGCTCAAATCAACATGCAGGATTTTTCCGGTATAACCGTGTGGCATAGGAACTTCTCCTTTGGGGAAACAGGAAGTTTGGATAGTCTAAACCCAAAGCACAGAGTGTTAACCTGCGCAAACTGCCGAAAGACTGAAACAGCAAGTACACTTATTATACAGATGAGACAGTGCGCAAGCAAATTGATTTTTCCGAAAACGACAAAATTCTATCAAAGTATGAACATTTTCTACAAAAAAACCCTCGACTTTGGCCTTTTCGTTTTGGGTCTTGAAAAGTGAAAGCCTTCTGAATAGAGTGTAGTTGCGAAACAAAACTCTGTCAGGAGGCTTTCAT